>NZ_JBHSPA010000009.1:0-7705 GCF_042656245.1 Nonomuraea insulae | reverse complement strand
GCTTGGCGGCGGCCTGCCGGGACAGGCCCTCGTGCCTGCGCAGCACCTCGGCGATCTGGTATCCGACGGTGAACGACGGGTTGAGCGCGCTCAGCGGATCCTGGAAGATCATCGCGATCCGCTCGCCGCGCAGCGCGGGCCACTCGTCGTCCGGCAGGCCGACGACGTCTCGGCCCTCGATCTCGACCCGGCCGCCGGTGACCCGCGCGTTCAGCGGGACCAGGCCCATCAGGGTCTGCGCGGTCACGCTCTTGCCGCTGCCGGACTCGCCGACGATCGCCAGCGTCTCGCACTCGCCGACCTCGAACGACACGCCGCGCACGGCCCGCAGCGGACCCCTTGGCGTGTCGAACTCCACGGCCAGGTCCTCGACCCGCAGCAGCGGGGTCGCGCTCTCGTTCACCATCGTCACAGCTCCGTCATCGGGTCGGAGGCGTCGCGCAGCAGGTCACCGAGGATCCCGATGCTGACCACCACGAGCGCCAGCGCGGCGCCCGGCGCGGCGGCGATCCACCAGGCGGAGGCCAGATAGTCGCGGCCCTCGGCGATCGTGGAGCCCCAGGACGCCTGGGAGGACGGCACGCCGAGGCCGAGAAAGCTCAGCGAAGCCTCGGCGACCATGGTCAGGCCGACCTGTACGGTCGCCGCCACGAGCAGCGGCGGCAGGCACGACGGCAGGATGTAGCTCAGCAGGATCCGCCCGTGGGAGGCCCCCATCACCCGCGCCGAGTCCACGAACTCCCGGTCGCGGACCGCGATGGCCGACCCGCGCACCACCCTGGCGAAGATCACCCAGCGGGTGACCGCCAGCGCGATGATCACGTTCACCATGCTCGGGCCGAGCACGCCGGCCAGCAGGATGGCCAGCAGCAGGCTGGGGAAGGCGAGCTGGATGTCGCCGATCCTGGAGATGATCCCGTCGGCCCAGCCGCCGAAGTAGCCGGCGAGCAGCCCGAGCAGCAGCCCGACCGACCCGCCGACGAGCACGGTCACCATGGCCACGGTCAGCGACGTGCGCATCCCGGCCAGCACCTCGGCGAGGATGTCCTGGCCCACCTGGTTGGTGCCCAGCCAGGCGACGGCGCCGTCGGACAGCCGGGTGCCCGGCGCCAGCAGCCGGTCCACGGGGCTGGTGCGGGCCGCGTCGAACGGCGCCAGCAGCGGCCCGAGCAGCCCGGCCAGCACGAACAGCAGCACGGTCGCGAGCGCCAGGTGGGCGCGGAGCGGCAGCCCGGCCAGCCGCCTGAGCGCGGCCGGGCCCGTCACGGGTTCGAGTGCGTTGACTGACATCAGGCGTTCTCCAACTGGATCCTGGGGTCGAGGTAGGCGTAGAGCACGTCGACCACCAGGTTGAGCACGATGTAGCAGACCGTGATCACGGTCAGGATGGCCTCGACGACCGCGTAGTCACGGAAGGTGATGGAGTCGACGAGCAGCGACCCGATGCCGGGCCAGGCGAAGATCACCTCGACGATGACGCCGTTCGCGATGAAGTAGCCCATGAGCAGGCCCAGCATGGTCACCACCGGCACCAGCGTGTTGCGCAGCACGTGGACGTAGAAGACGACCCGGCGGCTCAGCCCCTTGGCGTGGGCCGTGCGGACGTAGTCCTGGTTCATCTCCTCCAGGATTCCGGTGCGCACCAGGCGGCCCAGCCAGCCGACGAACGGCAGCGCCAGGGTGAGCGCGGGCAGCAGCAGGCTGAGCATCGTCCCGTCGGCGGTGCTGGGCAGGATCTGCAGCCACCGCGCGAAGATCAGCGACAGCATGATGCCGATCCAGAACGGCGGGAGCGCCTGGCCGACCAGCGAGGAGACCGAGACGAGGTGGTCGGCCCAGGTGTTGGCGCGGCGGGCGGCGAAGGTCCCGGCGAGGAAGCCCAGGACCACGGTGATCACCATGGCCCAGGCGGACAGGATCAGGGTGGAGCCCAGCCGTTCCACGCACGCGTCCAGGGCGCTCACGCCCTGCCGCCACGAGTCGCCGAAGTCCAGGCGGACGATGTCCTGGAGGTGGTGCCCGTACTGCACGATGAGGGGGTCGCGCAGGCCCAGCTGCCCGCGCAGCGCCTCCAGCGCCTCGGGTGTCGCCTGGCTGCCGAGGATCAGCTCGGCCGGGTCGCCGGGCAGCACTCGCAGCGCGATGAAGACGATGGTGATGGCGCCCCAGATCTGCAGCAGCGCCTGGGCGAGCCGTCTGCCGAGGAATGCGGTCATGTCACGCTCCCACTGCTCGACGCCCGTACGACCAGCCGCGGCGGGAAGAGGATCTGCTCGGGCGAGCCCTCGGCCATCGGCCGCTTGAGCCGCCGCAGCATGTGCTCCACGGCCGAGACGGCGATGTCGGCGGCGGGCAGCTCCACGGTGGTCAGCGACGGTATGACATAGGGGGCGAACGGGTGCCCGCCGTAGCCGACGACCAGGATGTCGTCGGGGATCCGCAGGCCCGCCTCGTCCGCGACCCGGTAGACGCCCAGCGCGAAGTAGTCGTTGCCGGCCACGAACGCCAGCGGCCGCTGCTCGGTTCGCATGACCTCCCTGGCCAGCCGGTAGGCCTCGCTCGGGTCCCACGGCATGGCGCTCTGCTCCAGCCGTCTGGTCGGCACCTTGAGGATGGCGTCGGGTTCGAGGGTGAGCCCGGCGTCGGCCATGGCCTGCCGGTAGCCTTCGACGCGGTCGGCGACCGACGAGACGCCGAGGTCCTCCTCCAGGAAGTAGATCTTCCTGGCGCCCTGCGCGAGGGCGTGGCCGGCCGCGGCGTACCCGCCCTTGACGTGGTCGACGCCCACCAGATCGGTGTTCAGCTCGGGCACGTCGCGGTTGAGCAGGACGAGGGGGACGCCCGCGGCCCTGAAACGCCGCCAGTGCTCGGCCCCCTCCTGGACCGTCACCACGAGCACCCCGTCCACGCCGCGGCGCAACAGCTCCTCGGCCGCGCGCCGCTCGTTGGCCAGGCTCTCCTCCGTCGCCATCAGCAGTAAGGAGTAGCCGTGCCGGCGGCAGTGCTGCTCCATCCCGCTGATGAGCTGGGCGTAGAACGGGTTGGACGGGTTCGTGATCACCATGCCGAGGGTGCTGGCCGAGCCCAGGACGAGCGAGCGCGCGGTCGAGTTGGGCACGTAGCCGAGCCGCTCGGCCTCGGCCTTGACGCGGTCGCGCGTCTCGACGCCGACGCTGTCCTTGTCGGCCAGCGCCCGCGACACGGTGTTCACCGAGACGCCCAGGCTCTCGGCGATGTCCTTCAGAGTGGTACGGCGTGCCTCACGCATGGTGCCCCCAGATCGGGTCGAGTTCCACGTGCATCAACCCGCGGTCGACACCGTGCGGAACTCGGGCTGGCTGTTGGCCACCGGGACGAATCCCGCCACTGTGGAGCGCACCCCGTACGTGCTCGACAGCGCCGCGGGGAAGACGCCGACCGCGTCACGCCAGATGATCTCGCACGCCTGGCCGTACAGCGACTTGCGCTCCTCCTGGTCGGAGGTCGACCTGGCCTTGGCCAGGATGCCGTCGAGCTTGTCGTTGCGGTAACCCATGCGATTGGCCTGGCTGGTGTAGAGCCGGCCGAGCGTGTAGTCGGCATCCCCGGTGGTCACGGTGTTGACCTGGAGCTCGATGTCCCAGTCGAGGGCGGTGAGCCGCTTGATCCAGGCGGCCTTCTCGATCTGCTGCGGCTCCACGACGACGCCGACCTTGGCCCAGGCCGAGATGATCGACTGGGCCAGCTCGGTCGCCAGCGGGCCGGTGTCCTTGAACCACATCATCGAGGTGCGGATCCCGGAGCCGTAGCCGGCCTCGGCCAGCTCGCGCTTGGCCAGCTCCGGGTCGTAGGCGTAGGGCTCCTGGGGGGCGTGGCCGAAGACCGCCGACGGGATCGGGGCGTCCATGACCGTGGCGGCGTCGCCGTACAGGCTGGAGACGATGCCCTTGATGTCGAGCGCCTGGTAGAGCGCGCGCCGCACGCGCGGGTCGGAGAAGGGCTTCTTGCCGCAGTTGAACCAGGCGAGGAAGTAGTTCAGGCCCGGCTTGCTCTCGACCTTGACGCCGTTCACGCCGCCCAGGCGCTTGAGCTCGTCCGGGGGGATGATCCAGGTGACGTCCACCTCGCCGTTCTGCAGCGAGGTCATGCGGGTGGAGGCCTCGGGGATGTACGGCAGGCGCAGACCGGGCAGCTTGGGGGCGCCGCCCCAGTAGTTCGCCACCGGCTTGAGCACGAGTTGCGACGACGGGGTGAACGACTCGACCGAGAACGGGCCGCTGCCGATGGGCTTGCGGGACAGGTCGCCCTTGCCGATCTGGGCGGCGGGCAGGATGAAGGCCAGCGTCAGGTTGACCAGCAGAGTGCCGAGCGGATCCTTGGTGGTGATCCTGACGGTGCGGGGATCGGGCGCCTCGACGGTGTCGATCGAGGCCCACAGGGGTTTCTGCGGGCCGTCCGACGCGGCCAGCCGCTCCAGCGACGCCTTGACGTCGGCGGAGGTCAGCTTGCTGCCGTCGTGGAAGACGACGTCCTCGCGGAGCGTGAACTCCCACGTCTTGTCGTCGGGCTGCCGCCACGAGGTGGCCAGGCCCGGGGCAGGCCGCTCACCGGCCCCGGTGACCAGCGTGTCGTAGATCTGCCGGTTGGCCAGCAGCGACGCCTCGTCCACCGCGCTCGCCCCGTGCGGGTCCAGGTCGTTGATCGCCTGGTAGAACGCGGCGCTGAGCACCCGCTTGGTCCCCGACGCGGGCCCCGCCCCCGGGCCGCCGGGGGCGCACCCGGAGAGCAGGGCGGGGAGGGAGGCGCCGGCGACGCCGGCGCCCAGGAGGGTCAGGAACTGCCGCCTGCCCACTCCCTCCGTTGTTGTCATGTCCGCTCCTCTCTCAGCTCTTGAGCGCCAGGTAGATCAGGACCTTCGCCTGCGGGTCGCCTCCGCGCAGCGTGGCCCGCAGGCGCAGCCAGTGGCCGAACTCGCGCACCCGGAGCGTCACCAGGCCGGGCTCGGTGGCGACCTGCTCGACGCTGTCGTCGTCGTCGCACCAGTGCAGGCCGTCGGGGGAGATCTGCGCGGTCAGGCGCAGGTCGCCCTGCAGCGCCAGGGTCCGCACGAACCAGCGCGCCTCCGACGCCCACCCGGCCTCGTACGGCTCGGTCGCGAAATCGGCGGTGAAAGTGGTGTTGCGCTCCAGAACGGCGGTAAGAGCGTGCCTCATGCCGGTGTTCACCAATCCACGGAAATCAGTGCGGAATCAAGGAAAAGGAAGTTGCGCACCGGAGAATGGGTGCGGACGCTCACGTAGAAATTGAGCAGGTTTTCCAGGCCGTCGTATTTGTCGGCGTACTGGGGGACCGGCACGTCACGCATGTCCATCACCCGGTCATTGACCTGGAGCTCGATATTCGTCCGGGTCCTGGTGTCGAACTGCCAGCGCAGGTAGTGCCAGTTGACCTTGGTCGGCACCTCGTTGTAGCAGAGGAACTGCGGCTCCTCGTCCAGGGCCCGCCAGTCCTCCGGGTTCGGGGCGGTGAAGTCCTCGACCGGCGACAGGTTCTCCTGGTTGTGCAGGTTCTCCTTGGGCGTCGGCTCGGGCACCACCGGGTAGACCCAGCGCCTGGTGAAGTTGTTGTCCAGGTCGGTGTTCTGGTAGCGGGCGACGCAGTGGTAGCGGATGCCCTCGCCGTCGCACAGGTCCGTGGCCACGGTGAACGCGCCGAACTGCGCCTCCGACGGATGCAGGTTCCCGTCCCACTCGATCTCGCCGAAGCTGTTGCCGAGCGAGGACTCGGCGGTGGCCGCCTCGCTCTTGTAGGTGAAGTACGTCTCGAACTGCACCACGCCGCGCTGCGCCATGGTCAGGCGGCGAATGGCCACGGCGGTGTGCCCGGTGACCGGCCGGGTGGCCACCTTCAGGGCGTAGTTGCCGCTCATCGCGGCGTGCGTGCCGATGTCGAAGAAATCGCACGAGCTGAGCTGCGGCGGGCGGAAGTCGCGCATGTGGACGTCCACGGTGTCGAGATTTCCGTGGCCGTCGTGATTGCCGATGAGTTCGCACCAGCCGTGCGTGCCGGTGTTGAACTCGTCGAAGGCGAGTATGCGCGGCAGGGGGTTGAACTTGGAGAGCTTCGGATCCGCCGCGATCAGCGCGCGGCGTAGGTCCTCGGCCGGAACATGGGTGGTCTCCACGCGCAAGGCGTCCTTCCCATAGATAAATTTCCGCGCCCGGATGAACGTTCACGTGAACGTTAATTCCAGGTTTCGAGGACGCTAACTTGCCCCATCTGCGGATGTCAAGGGATCTGCATGAGTTCCTCTTCGGCGACGACTCGCCCCACAGCCTGGTCACCGCGTTCGTCGAAGACGAGCAGACCCCATGAGCCGTTCGGGTGTGTCCACCGCGACCGCATGGGGGCAGGCTTGCGGGTGATGACGATTCATTCCCTGCCCACACAGCCACAGGCGGAGCCGTACCAGATGGTCGCCCGCCTGTCACCGCCGCACCTGCGTCCGTACGTACTGGGGTGGGCCGGTTTCCGCACCCGGGCGAGGGAGCCCGCCCACTCCAGCCGGATGTTGCCGCTCAACGCGGCCACCCTGATCATCGACTTCACCGGCATGGGCCCGATCGTCACCGGTCCCCGCGTCACCACGACGTTCTCGGCCCGCACGCCGTGGCGTCACGGGGTGGCGTTCGGGCTCACCCCCGCCGGGATGTCGGCGCTGACGGGGACGCCTCTGCGCGAGGTGGCCGGCACGACCGTGCACCTGGAAGAACTCCTCGGCACCCGTGCGGAGGAGCTGACCGGCCGGCTGATCGCGCCGGCGAGCTGGGCGGACCGCTTCAGCCTGCTGGAGGAGCGGCTGACGGCGTGGCTGCGCCCCGACGCCGGCCCCGACGACCTGATCATGCACGCCTGGCGGCGGCTGCAGGAGCCGGCCGGCCCGCCCACCATCGGGTCCCTCGCCGGCGAGCTGGGCGTCAGCCGTCGTTACATCGAGCTCGGATTTCGCCGGGTGGTGGGCCTGTCGCCCAAGGAGGTGGCCAGGATCGCCCGCTTCCAGCGGACGGTGGACACGTGGAGGCGGCCCTCGGCCACGCTGAGCGAGGCCGTCGCCTGCGGTTACGCCGACCAGCCGCACCTCACCCGCGAGATCCGGGCGATGGCGCGGATGACCCCGAAGCAGCTGTTCGCATTCGTTCAAGACACCGATCGGCTCACGGGCTAGCGTGACTTTCCGCTCCGGACCGAACGAGTGCCGGGGGAGTGGAAGGGACGACATGTCATGGCAGGCGCTCTCGCGGCCGATCCCACCCTCGCCGACTTCGGCAGGGACCCGCTGTGGATCACCATCGTCAAGGCCGTGATGCTCTTCCTCTTTCTGGCGCTCGGAGTCGTCTTCGGCGTCTGGTTCGAGCGCAAGCTGATCTCGCGGATGCAGAACCGCTACGGGCCCAACCGGGCCGGTAAGTTCGGCCTCCTCCAGTCAGTGGCCGACGCGATCAAGATGGGCCTGAAGGAGGACCTGTTCCCGCGGACGGTGGACCGGGTGCTCTATCTGCTGGCGCCGGTCATCATGGTGGTGCCGGCCTTCCTGGCCTTCTCGATCGTGCCGTTCGGGCCGGTCGTGAGCATGTTCGGGGTCAAGACCCCGCTGCAGCTGGTGGACCTGCCGGTGGCGGTGCTGTTCATGCTGGCCATGGGCGCCGTCTCCGTCTACGGCGTGGTG
>NZ_JBHSPA010000008.1:59126-132146 GCF_042656245.1 Nonomuraea insulae | reverse complement strand
CATGGGGCTGGAAGTCCTCGCCGAGTGCCGCAAGGACACCGATTCACCCAATTCCGAAAACAAGACAAACGATGCTAAAGTGACCATTGAGGCGATTGCTTCCTAATAGTCACCGATTACGGGTGACCTTCTCAAACACCACCTCCCTGGACGCGGCCGCAGAGGAACCAAATCCAAACCTTCAGGCTCGCTGGTACTGGTACGGCAATCCCCGGAAAGCCGCGCTGCACGCACTACGGTTTTGGCGCCGCCAACGCTTTCCTCGCCTGCTGCCCTCCGCAGACCCAGTTCTCCTAGAGATCAGCAAATGCGTCAGCGAGTGCCTGGACTCCGGCGCCGTCTTCACGGAAGCGCAGCGCGACCTCCTCGGCGCCCGAGTAAGCGAGCTCGAGCAACGTCTGCACTCGGGGGATCTCCTGCTCGTCGTTCGGCACATTGAGGTGGCATCGGGTCTGCGGTAGCTCGAAGCGGCGAGAGACCGAACCGTGCGGTTGAGGCGGTGGGTTCGGCCAGCGCATCGTCAGACGGTGCTGGCGTTCGAGCGTGGTGCTGTACAGCAGCCGGATACAGCAACGCTGCCTCACCCAATCACATGCGACCAGTCTTCAACTACCGCTTGAGCAGGGAGTGGAAGCCTCTACGTCGTGTCTGGCTCCCGATTGCAATCAGGCACTCAATGTGGAAGTCAGCCCGTGTCTCTGGATAGCGGGTGGACACGAGGTGGTTTGGCCGAGGAAGCGCGAATGGGATGATGCGCTGCCTTTGTGTAACGTGCGGATCATGACTGCCGGTCAGCACCCGCGCCTGGGGAACGTGTTTCCCGATCTCGCCGCTGACATCGTCGCTCTGCTTCGTGCCGGGAACGAGGGCGATCCCCTGGCGGACTCGGTCGAGGACCTGCCGTTTCATGGCGTGTGCATGTGTAGTGCTACCTGTACCAATCTCTTGACCGCCCCACCGGGTTCATCGGGTTCCTGGATGGTGCAGCTGGAGCGTGATGGTGAGGACGTCATCTGGCTGAGCTTGGACCCTGGCGCGACGGCCATCACTAACATTGAGGTCCTCGACGGACGTGACCTCGGCCCCGCGGCCGCGCGCTAACAACGGTCCTGAAGACCAGGAACAAGGCTGTTGGTTTGTTAGGACAATGTTGAAACCTTGCGAACACTTCGGCGTCGCCCACGCCACCGGCCAGAAGGCCATACGAGCCCTCCCCGCCGATGGGTTGATCCGTACGAGCCTGGCCATGGGGCAGCTTCGTGACTAACTTCGCAGGGAGTGCCAGACCGCTGCCAGCCTGATCACACGGCCGACGCCGACTTATCCGAGGTTGTTCGAGCAAGTTGTACATCTGGCGACGGCCGCCAGACGAAGATTCCCCTCGGTGGCCTGAACAGGGCTGCTGTTGCTGATGCGATCCCAAACGTCGGGTGCCGGCCCACGGACCCACCCCCAGGCCGGAGCGACCACATCTGACTCGCTCATGTGATCACACGCGCCCGGCAGGTGAGCCATCCTTCTAGAGGAAATCAGGATGGTGTCCGGCGCGAACTTCGCCCAGCGGATCGGGCTGGCGGCGCTCGGCGTACGGCGTGGCGCATCAGCCCCCGGCAAGGCGCATGCACAGCCCTCACTGACGATCAAGTCGCACCGATCGCAACGTTCCATGCACCTCTCCCGCCACTTGGAGTGCTCAAGAGCCTATAGACAGCACCGACACGGCGCTGTTCAAACTGCTCGCCGGGACCTGAAAAGACTTGGCCGCCGTGTCTGGGCACGTGCTGGACATCACTCCGACCCTGGATCTCGCGCCTGTTCCCCGTCTGCGAACCCTGGACCGGGCAGCGGCGTGCGGTCCTGGGTCCGCTTGACACCGGGTTACGAGAGGGATCGATCGGACGGGTGATGTACAGCAGCCGATACAGCAACGCCGCCTTACCTGCTCGCGCCCTACCGCCCCGTATCTACCGTCTGGGCATGGCAAGACGCTCATGACAAGGCGATTGCCGTTCCCTACGGATCAGAAGGTTACGGGTTCGACTCCTCGGCCGCGCATAGTTTGACCAGGGAGCCCCTTGATCGCAAGGGACTCCCTGGGTCGTTTCTAGGGGCGGTCGTGAATCCGCACCCGCCTGCCGTCCGGCCGCGTGATGCTCACCTCGTCGCAGAGCGCGCTCTAGGCCCGGTTGGGCTCGATGGATGTACCCACCGAGGTCGTGAAGACCAGGCCCGGGTCAGCCCGCATCGTCGCCGCCAACTGCTCGGCGGCGTGCTGTGCCTTGTGCTGCCGTAACAGGGTTACCACCGCCCGCGGGATCGCCAACGTGGCGTCCGACCCCTCCGTCTTCGCTCTCACCACGGCGAGCCATCCCCGCCAGCGGTCCATCTCCGGGTCAAGACCAGCCACAGCACGCCCAACAGATGGTTCTGCGCCGCGGCGAAGAGTCGATCAGCCTCCTCGCCCGTCAACGCGGTTCCGCGCTTGCTCTTGCCGAAGGGCGGCTCGACACAGCATGGCCACGCTTCGGAGTGGACTCGTCACTGTTCGTACGCGACGTATAAATCCGGATGAGATCGGACGAGACCCGAACGGCCGCTCATCTATCCGGGTCCATCCGGATACGTTCGGGAACGGTGGACGAGCGGAGCGTAACTGACGCATGCTCGAGCCCGTCCAGCCCTTCTCATCTCATACAACAAGCCGCACAAGCCCCCCAAGTAACCCCACAAGCCTCACCGATGCCCGAAAAGGTGTGAATCCGAATGAATCACCCTTTCTCCGGAAGGTCATACTCAGTCCTATACCGAGGCGTTATAGGACCCTTGACCCGCATGGCCCGGTCATGGTTGAGTGCAACGACGTCACGAATAGCAATGAATCAGATCGACTCAACCATATGAACCGGCTCCGCCGGATCGGGGGCCCATGGACGACCTCGCGGCTGAAGTGGGGAGGCATCGCACCAGGCGGCAGCGACTGGCGACAGAGCTCCGGCGCCTGCGCGACCTCGCCGGCATATCGGGGCGAGACCTCGCCCACCGCATCGGCATCAGCCAGTCCAAGGTCTCCCGGATCGAGTCCGGCAGCGTGATCCCCTCACTGCCCGAGGTCACGGCCTGGGGCGACGCGGTGGAGGCGCCGCCTCAGGCCCAGGAACTGCTCGCCGACCTGACGGAGGCCGCGTTCACCGAGATGCACACCTGGCGCGCGGCCCTACAGCGTCAGATGCACCTGCAGGACGACATTCGTGAGCAGGAGGACCAGGCGCAACTGCTCCGGGTCTTCCAGCCGGCGATCGTTCCGGGCCTGCTGCAGACCGCCGAGTACGCCCGCCGCGTCTTCTCACTGTTCGACCCGCCCTACTCGGAGGGCGACCTGCCCATGGTCGTCGCGGCGCGGCTGCAACGTCAGCTCGCGCTGTACGACGAGAGCAGGAGGTTCGAGTTCATCGTCACGGAGGCGGCGCTGCGGTGCCGGCCGGGACCGGTGCGGCTGCTGCTGGCGCAGCTCGACCGCGTCGCGACACTGAGCACGCTGGAGAACATCATGGTCGGGGTGATTCCCCAAGACGCGGAATCTGCGGTGTGCCCCCCGCACGGGTTCACGCTCTACGAAAGTGACAGCAGCACGGAAGACAGTTTCGTGGAAGTAGAGGTCACACATATGAGGTTGATCGTGCGCGCCGCCGAGGACGTGGCGACGTACCGGCGGCAATGGTCGCTGCTCGGCGAGATGGCTCTTTACGGCGATGCGGCGCGGGAGTTTCTCACGCGGCTGGGCACCGACATTCGTGCCATGGCCCGATGAGCCGATAACCCGCCATGGACGTCTGACCGGCCTGGGGGCGCGCCCGACGGGGGCCCGCCCCGAGACCGGGGAGGCGCCGCGGTCCGCGGGCCGCGGCGCCTCTCCTAGGAGCACCCTTTTCTAGGTCAGATAAACCTGGAATCAGGCCAGGTCGAATTCGCCGGCATACACGCCGGAGAGGAAGGCGTTCCACTCCGGGGCGCTGAAGCGGAGCACAGGCCCGCTCGGGTCCTTGGAGTCACGTACGGCGACCCAATTACGGTCGATCGCCACCTCGACGCAACCGCCACCGTGGTCGCTGAAGGTGGCCTTGTACCACGCGGCGCCCAGCGACTTATTGCCCTTGGCCTCGTTCATTTCTTTCTCCTTTGTCTTCGGGAAGCCCTTGTGCGTCCCGCCGGATAAAGAATCGAATGGCGCGTTATGAGGTCGGGTCAGCGAGTGGACGGAGGCCGGTCATAGGCCCGTCATAGGAATTCCCTAAATGTGGAGGGAAGTGGCCATGCAGTTTCACCTGCTGAATGGCATGCAGGCGCGCGAAGGGAACCAGCCCGTTCAACTGGGGGATCGGCAGCAGCGTCTGATGCTGGCCCTGCTGCTGCTCGCCGAAGGCCGGCCGGTCACCATCGAGCAGCTCATCGACAAGATCTGGGGCGACGACCCGATCAAAAGCGCCCGCCGGGTCCTCGCGCAGTACGCCAGCGGCTTGCGTCAGCGGCTGGGGCAGCCGCTGCTGCCGCCGTACGAGGTCGGTTATGTGGCGAAAGTCGGCAGGGAGCAGGTGGACGTGCACTGCTTCCACGACCTCGTCGCGGAAGCGCGGCTGCTGCTGGGTGCGGATGACACGCAGGCCGCGCACCTGCTGCGCAAGGCTCTGCGGCAGTGGGGCGGCGGGCTGCTGCCGGGCGAGCCACTCAATGGGCTGCCCGGCCCGGGAGCGGCCGGCGCGCGGACTCGGCTGCTGGGAGAGCATCGGGCAGCGCTCCTGCAATGTCTGGAGGCCGAGCTGCGGCTCGGACGGCACACACAACTCGTGCCCGAACTCCAGGACCTCGCCGAGGCGTGGCCGCTGGACGAGGACGTGACGCGGCTGCTGATGCTGACGCTGCACCGGGCGGGCCGCTCCTCCGACGCGCTCGCCGCGTACGACGACCTCCGCCGCACGCTGCTGGACGAATTCGGGAACGATCCCGCCGCTCCCGTCCAGAAGCTACAGCAGCGAATCCTGCGACAGGACCCCGCTCTCGCCCCGCCCGCTCATTCCTACGAAGTCAATCCTCCTGGAGCCCCCATGCGGTCATCAGCCGAAATCGGAAAAGACGCCGTCCGCCTTGTCACCGAGGCCGTCAGAGGGGAGTCCTGGATGAGCCAGCCCGTCGAGATGCTGGAACTGGTCCGCATTCACTTCGCCGGCGACGCGGACGCGCAGCGCACGCTCGCGCGGGTCGAGACCGACCCCGCCGACATGGCGGCCGTCGCGGCGCTCGGACGCGTGCTGGAGGCCTGCCTCGACCGGGACCAGAGCTTCCTGAAGGACGCCCGGCTGCTGGTGGAGCAGGCATCGCGGGCGAAGGCTGGCGGGCCGTCGATCTCCGCCGAGCTGATCAAGAACGCCAGCGTCTACCACGCGCCCGTGCACTTCTCGGGCGACTTCAACATCTCGTAGGGACGGTGACCGGATGAGCCAGCAGACTGACGAGCCTCCCGTCAAGAAGGAGAGCCCGGAGGCGGCGGGCGCGGAGCCGCCCCCACAGCCCGAGCAGGACAAAGACAAGGACAAGGACAAGGACGATGGCGGGCCGCTCAGTGAGCAGGACGCGCTGCAGGCACTTCGGGGCAAAGGCGAGGACGAGGCGGAGCGGGCTGAGGCCGCGCAGGCGGCCGCCATCTCGGCCCGCGTCATGGAGCGGCTCAACGACGACTCGCGCGGCATGCGGATCGGCACGCTGGCCCTGTTCAACGAGAAGGTCGACTTCGGCGGCGGGTTCAGCATCGGCGGCGAGGAGCGGCGCGCGGGGCGGCCGACGACGAAGGTCCGGCCGCCGCAGCTGGCCCGCTGGACGGAAGACTACGTGCCGGTGCCGCGCTTCGGCGAGGCGCAACGAATCCTCGCCGAGCACCGGCTGCTGATCCTGGCTTTGCCACCCGGCGGCAGGAAGGCCACGAGCTGGAATCTGCTGGCCACGGTGCTACGGGATCAGCCGGGCGGCGCCTATTACGAGGTGCGCAACGCCTCGGAGCTGCGCGAGATGAGCTGGAAGCCGGAGCGCGACGGCGGCTACCTCGTCCATGACGGCGTTCCCACGGGACTGGACCCGTCCCTGATCGACGAGCAGTGGATCGAGGACATGACGGCCTGCCTGCACGAGCACGGGAGCTACCTGGTGCTGGTGACCGGGCCGCCCAGGGGTGCGCTGGTACAGGCCGAAGGTGGTTCCGCGCAGGTGCTGACCGACCTCGGCCCGCTGGACGCGGTACGACTCATCGAGCGGCGGGTCCACGGCCGCGCCCCCACGCCCGAGGAGTCGGCGGAGCTGCGCCGCCGGCTCGGCGAGGCGGGGGCGCTGGAGCTGCTGCGCGAGGACCATCGCCCGCGCACGGCCCTGCGTCTGGGCGACTCGATCCGCGAGGGCGCGGACCTGACGGCGTGCGTCCAGGAGCTGCGGGACCCGACCGGGCGCGTCCACGAGTGGTTCACGCGGCACCGGACGTCGGAGACCGTGAGCTTCGCGCTGGCGGCGGCGGTGCTGGACGGCGCCACCTACCTCACGGTGTCGGACGCCGCCGCGGCGCTCTACGAGCGGCTGGAGCTGCCCGTGGAAGCACCTTTCGACCTGCGCTTCCGTGAGCACATCGCGACGGAGCACCCGTGGGTGCGGCTCGCGCTCGGCTCCGGCGAGACGCCCGGCGACGTGGCGCCGCGCGTGCGGTACGACAATCCGCTGGTACGGCAGGCGGTGCTCGGCTTCGCCTGGACTTACCTGGACGGGCAGCGTTCGGCGCTGGTCAGGTGGATGCGCCAGCTCGTCACGCATGCCGACGTCGATGTCCGAGCGCGTGTGTCCGTGGCCGCCGGCGTCATCGCCTGGAGCGACTACTCGCACGCCCTGCACCGCTACCTCAAGTCGTGGGCCGAGAACCCGTCGCTCGTGGTACGGCAGAGCGCGGCGACGGCGCTCGACGTGGCGGGCGGGCATCCCCACCTCACCGAGGCCGTGTGGGTGCTGCTGGAGACGTGGGTCACGGAGGCGGACACGGCCGAGCAGCGCCGGCGCGGCGTGACGGCGGCCGCGACGCTCGGCGGCAGCCTGGGCGTGGCGCAGCCGGAACGCGCGGTCAAGGCGCTGCGCGTGCTGCTGGACCGCGAGGACGACTGGGGCACGCTCCTGCCGGTCGGCAGCGCCCTGTTCCACCTGGTCGAGGGCGGGTGCGACGGTGAGGTGCTGGCGGGGCTGCTGGCCTGGTCGGAGCCGCGAGCGTCCGCGGAGTTTGTGGCGAAGGCACTCTCGGCCTTCGCCTTCCTCGCGGCCCTTCCTGCTGAGAGCGCGAGTACGTCCGGCGTGCCGCTGCTGCTGGCCGGGGCCGAGCGGCACTGGCCCTCGCTCACCGAGCTCTGGGCCCGAGCTCTGGACCGCAAGCCCGCCCAGGACCAGGCACTCGAAACGCTGCGCGACTATCTGGATGAGCACGCGGACCGCGACGACCTGGCCTACCGCGACGCTCGACGCCTCGTGCTCGCCGTGGCCGGCCGCTCGGAGCGGCACCGCGAGCGGCTGCGTCACCACCTCGGCGCATGGGCCCGCGCGGCCGGCCGTCCGGACCATCCCGCTGCCCGCGTGCTCGCCGACCTTGCCCGTCCCGCATACATCCACTCATACGGCAACGGAAGGACCTGACGTGGAGGAGTACACCTACAACCCGATCGCGAAGAGCTGGAGCCTGCCTCTCGTCCTGCCGCGCATGCCCCTGCGCCCGCCCGCGCCGGGATCGGCGCTGGTGCTGGCGCCGCGCAAGGGCGACCTGCTGACGATAAGGAACGGCGAGGCCATCCCGGACGCCTGGTACGGCACCTACCGGCACGCCTGCCTGGTGGACACCACCGAGCACCGGCTCGTCCTGCAGATACCGCTGCTCAGCCAGGACCCGGCCTTCGGCTTCCCGAGCCTGGTCCGGCTGAACTGCCGGGTCGCGAACCCCGCCGAGATCGTGGCGCGCGGCATCGGGGACGTCAGCGCCGCCCTGTACCTGCCTCTGCAGCGCATGCTCCGCCAGGTCTCGCGCAACTACGACATCGGCGAGCTGCACCTGGCCGAGGACGCGCTGAGCGAGTCGGTCCGCGTCTTCACCGGCGACGCCGCGATCCGGCTGCGCAACATCACCGTCGAGCTGGTCGTGGACAGCGACGAGGTGCTGGCGAGCGGGCGCAGATACCGGGAGATCGAGCGCGAGACCCGTCTCATCGAGATGCGCAGGGAGCGCCATTTGCGCATGCTGCGCAAGGACGGCGCGGAGGGGCTGGTCGCCGAGATCATGGAGCGCGAGGGCCCGCGGGCCGCGTACGACATCATCGCGGGCGCGGAGCGGGAGGAGCGCGGCGAGTTGCTCGCCGCGTGGAACAAGATGGTGGAGGGCTCTAGCGAAGAGCGCGAGTCGTGGGAGTTCCTGCAGGCCGAGCGGGCTTTGCGGGACCGGCTCACCGGCGAGTCAGCCGCGCCGTTCGGCGGGATCCGCTCCAGCCGCCTGCGCGGCTCGCTTGCGGCCGACGCGGAGCGGGTTCCCAGCCGGGCCCCCAGCCGGGTCCGGGGGCTGCCGCAGACGCGGGCCGAGGACGCGGACGAATGACAGCTGTGCTGGTCGAAGGCGTGCTCGCCGGTCCGGGCGAGGGGACGGTCTGGTGGTACGACGGCGACGACGTTCTGGCGCTCGGAGTGTGGACGGAGCGCTCACGCGGAGGCGGCGAGGATGCCGAGCCGCTGTTCGCGCACCGCGTACCGGCGGCTGAAGGGATCCTCGGCGTGTTCGACGGGCTGGGCGGTTCGGGCGCGGGGGCGGCGTGCGAGCTGAGCGACGGCACGACGCGCAGCGGGGCCTGGGTGGGCGCCCGGCTGGCCAGGCTCGGTGTCGCGTCGTGGTTCCTGGGCGGATGCGCCCAGGAGTCATTGCGTACGCGGCTGGTGGAGGTGCTGGGAGCCGCTCCGCCGCCGCGTCCCAGCAAGATCGTCAGCAGCATGCGCAGGTGGCTCCCGACGACCATGGCCGCCGTACACTACCGGCTCACCGGCGACCAGGCGGAGTGCCGCGTCCTGTGGGCGGGCGACTCCCGGGCCTACGCCCTGAGCCCTGACCAGGGGCTGCAGGCGCTGACCAGGGACCACACCGATGAAACTGACGGCCTGGAGCAACTTGTATGCGATCCGCCGATGACAAACGTGATCTGCGCCGGCCAGGAGTTCACGATCGACGCGCAGGTACTGCTCCTGCCGCTGCCGAGCGTCCTCGTCTGCGCCACGGACGGCTTCCACGGGTACGTGGACACGCCCGCGCACTTCGAGTGCCACCTGCTGCGGACCATGCAGGAGTCGCGGGACACGCGCGACTGGGCCGAGCGGCTGGCGCGACACGTGTCGGGCTACACGGGCGACGACGCCTCGCTCAGCCTCGTGGCCCTGGGTTACGCGGACTTCGACCAGCTCCGGTCGGGCTTCGCCCAGCGGGCCGAACAGGTCGAGGCGCGTTACGGGGCAGGTGACCGGCCGGCGGAGGAGGAGGCCGCCGGGCGGTGGCGAACGCGCACCTGGGACGAGTACCGGCCGGACTACGAACGGCTCATGCCGCCGCCGGCGGAGCCGCTATGAGGGCGGGTGACGTCATCAGGGGGTACCGCATCGTCAGCGAGCCGACCAACAGCGGCGGCGGACGCTGCATGTGGGCCTTCGCGCAGCGGCACGGGCGCGACTACTTCATCAAGCGGTTCCTGGATCCCAAACGCCCGAAAGAGGGCTCCACGGCGAGCGCCAGGAGCGTGCGGCTACGGCTGGAGGCGTGCGCGGAGTTCGAACGACGGCACCGGACCATCATGGGGCTCCTGCGGCCGGACGCTGTCGGCGGCGGCAACCTGGTGCTCACCCTCGACTTCTTCCACGACGGCACCACGTACTACAAAATCACCGAGCGGATCCACGCCACCCGCACGCCACCGCCGCGCACGCTCACACCGCTGCAGAAGGCCGTGCTGCTGCGGACGCTTGGGCTCAGCGTCGGGCTCCTGCACGGCATCGGCGTCGTGCACGGCGACCTGAAGCCGGGCAACGTGCTGGTCGGGCGGAGCGGGGCGGGCGCGTACCACACCGCCAAGCTCATCGACTTCGATGACGCCTACGTGTCCGGCCGCCCGCCCGACCGGGAGGACATCGCGGGCGACCTGGTGTACGGGGCTCCCGAGTGGCGTCGGTATGTGCGCGGCGACGCGGACGTGCGACCCGAGTGGCTGACGACCCGGGCCGACGTCTTCTCGCTCGGGCTGATGGCGCACCACTATCTGACGGGTGCGCTGCCGGGGTTCGGTGACCGGTACGCCTCGCCCGCCGACGCCCTCAACGACGGCGCCGAGCTGCGCATCGACGAGCGGCTGAGCGCCCCGATGCGGGGGCTCCTCGCGGCCATGACGGCAGGGGCGCCCGACGTCCGTCCTGGCACCGGAACGTTCCTGGCGGTGTTGCGGGACCCGGAGACGTGCGAGGTGCGCGCCCCCTTCCTGACGTCGCCGGGATCACGAGTGCGGATGAGCAGGCCAACTAAGGAGAGACAGCCATGACGAGCGACCACGAGTATCGGGGCAACCTGCGGTACGCGGTGGACATCGTGCTCTGCGTCGACGTGACCGAGAGCATGGCCCCGGTGCTGGACACGGTCAAGAAGAGCGCCCTCACCTTTCACGAGCGGCTCAACCTCGTAATGAGCGGCAAGGGCAAGGAGATCAGCCAGCTGCGGCTCAAGGTGATCGCGTTCAGGGACTTCAGCGACTTCGCCGAAGACGCGATCGAGGAGACCGAATTCCTGGTGGTCCCGGAGCGGGCGGCCGACTTCGATCGGTGTGTCCGCGAACTGCGCGCGTCGGGCGGGGGCGACATGCCGGAATCCGGGCTGGAGGCGCTCGTCCTGGCCATCAACGCCGACTGGGAACGCGGGCTGGATCGGCGGCGCCACGTCATCGTGATGTTCACCGACGCCCCCGCCCACCCGCTGCACGCACCGCAGGCCGTCACCGCCCACACGTACCCGCGGGGCATCCCGCGCGACCTGGACGGACTTTTCGAGCAGTGGGGGTACGCGAGGAGCCAGACGGCTGTCATGGAGAACGCGGCCAAGCGGCTGGTCCTCTTCGCGCCAGACGCCTACCCGTGGACCGAGATCACCGAGGAGTGGAACATGACCCTGCACTTCCCCTCCGTCGCCGGACAGGGACTTGCGGAGCTGGAGCTGGACGAGATCATCGACACGATCGCCAACAGCCTGTGAACGGTGTGACGACGACCTGGCGGTGCTCACTGTGCGACGTGTGGAACGCGACCGCCGACACCTCGTGCCAGTGCTGCGACACCGCACGCCGCACCGCCGCGGACCCCCCACCGGCCCTGTTCTTCGCCCCACCACCCCGGCCGGTGATACCTCCGCCGCCCCGGCCGGTGATGCGTCCGCTGCCCCTGCCACCCCCGATGCCGCCGCCTGCCTACCGCTCGTCCTCCTCCAGCGGCTTCACCGGGTGCATGATCGCCGTACTCACCGTGGCCCTTCTCTGCACCCTCGTCCTGCTGCTCGCGCTGCTTGCCGGCGCCAGGGCACGGGCACCGGCGAGCGCACCACAATCCAACTCTCCTATCGTCACGACGCCGGCCGTCCAGGCCGTCGCCTGCCCAGACCGGGTGGCTCTGCTCATCCCGGACGACAGCGCCGAGCTGGTGGCCGCCTACGACGCGGGCGACAAGCACATCGTCATCTGCCGCACCGCGACCGGAGAGCTGTACTACTACGGCCAGTACATCGGCCAGGACGGCACGGGGCTGCTCATGCCCGCGCAGGAGACCGCGGCGGGCTTGCTGGCTCGCAACGGCGCCTACCTGTATGAGATACGAGGGGATGAGGTGGTGGTCAGCGTGGACGGCCACGAGATCCTACGGGAGTTCCTCGTCGCCACGTCTCCACGCTTTCCCTGAGAGGTGGGGCTGATGCCGCGGCAAGTGAAGGTAGAAGGCAACCGGTACCACGGGCGGGTGCCTGAGGGCGCCGGTGTACGTGGGGCAGGCCGCGCCGGGGCTCAAGGCGAGCCCGTACGCCAGCCCGCAGGGCGTCGGCGGGCGGGGCGGTTGCGAGATCGTCAGGCGGAGTGCTCACGGAGTAGGCGGGCGGTCTTCGCGAGCAGGCCCACCTGAGTGCGCCAGTCACCGCCCGTGACCCCGACGACCGCGTTGCCCGCCCCTGGCGCGCGGTAGGCGGCCCGGCGTTCGGCGGCCTCCTCGGAGGCGCCGGTCAGCGGGATCGGCAGGACCTCCGCCGGCGGGCGGCCGTACGCGGTGCTGATGCCGACGGCTAGGTTCTTTCGAACTGCTCGATGAGTTTCTCGCTGAGTGTGAACTGTTGGAGGACCAGCCCACATTGAGACCGGAGGAGAAGAGGCCCTTGCCGAGACACGGCGCATGGTTGACGATTTCATCGACGCTTGGCAGCTTGCCCAGTGCCGCGAAAGCGCCGCTCTGACGCAGAGCGAGGTCGCTGCCTTGATGGGCGTGACGAAGGCGCGTGTCTGGCAGATCGAGCGCGGCAAAGTCTCGTCAGTGGATGTGGTGGCCCGTCACGGAGAGGCGCTGATACTCCAATTCCGTCCGGAAGGGCGCAGGGAGATGTCACTGGCATCCGATTGGATGAAGCTCATGACTGCTCACGATGTGGCCCGCCAGCTGCCCGAGATCCCGCAGCTCCGTGATCTGTGCCGGTCCATGGCGGTGCTGGAGGCCATCCTGAGCCCGGAGTGGTCCAATCGCCACCACTCCTTCGGCTCAGGCTGGGGCGCTGGGGAGGAGATGGCCTCGATGCGCGACGGGTCGGGAGACGAATACTCCATCGTCTTCTCCGCGGCGGGTGCGTACATCCGGGGCTTCGCCCACGAGGCGGTGATGAGCCCGTACGGCAACGACGGGCCGTGGCCGGGGGTGCTCGACTCCGTCCCTGAGGCGTTCCGCCAGTGTGTGCGGGAGCCGGCGTTCTGCGACGAGGACGGCATGCCGGTCGTGACCGCCTGCCTGTGGCGCACGGCCGGTGATGACGGCTGGCGGGTGGGTGAGATCGACTACCCGGACGGCGCGGGCGACCCCGATGGGGCGGTGCACCTGTTCGCACGGCTCGTCGATCCGTCTCCGGAGGCGTTCCGGCGGTTCGCGGAAGACTACTACGAGATACCCGTGAATCTCGATGCGGTGCGCCACGTCTACGCCCTCCGTCCACTGACGCAGACGGTGGTCACCGCACTGAACACCGACCTTCCCCTGGCGGACCTCACCGACGACCTCGCGGCAGCCCGGTATCCATCCATTGCCGGTTGAGAAGCGCGACCTTTCCCCCACGCGAACTGGAAAGGCATGCCGTCTCAGGGGCTCTTCGGCTCATAGGGCTCGGCTGCTGTCACCGGGTCTTGGCGGTGAACGTCAGGTGAGTGACGCCGGAGGGCGTGGAGACCGCCTCGATGTGGTACGCCTCCTCCAGTGACTCCAGCCCGTCCCAGAGCCGGACTCCACGGCCCAGCACCATCGGGACCTGCACCACGTGCATGTGATCGACCAGCCCCTCGGCGAGGAAGTCGCGTATCACCGAGGGCCCGCCGCCGAGGCGCACGTCCTGGCCGCCGGCCGCCTCGCGGGCCCTTTTGAGCGCCTCGGCGGGTGGGAGGTCCAGGAAGTGGAACGTGGTGCCGCCGGCCATCTCGATCGAGGGCCGCGGCCGGTGGGTGAGCACGAAGACCGGCGTGTGGAACGGCGGGTTGGCGCCCCACGCGCCCTTGTAGTCGGGATCGTCCTGCCAGCCGGGCGGGCCGAACTTGCCGGCGCCCATGATCTCGGCTCCGATGCCAGGGCCGTGCATCGCGGCGAACGCGTTGTCGGCGCCGCCGCTGCCGCCCTGGCCGCCGCCCATCTCATGCCAGAACCGGGTGGCGAACATCCACTCGTGCAGCCGTTCGCCGGCGTGACCGAAGGGGGCGTCGGGGGCCTGGCCGGCGCCGGTGGCGAAGCCATCGAGCGAGATCGCGAAGTTGTGAACTCGTACGGCGGACATCAGTGTGCTCCTTCGAGGGTGAGCTTTCTGGTGGACACCAGCATGGATCAAGAGACTTATGACGTCTAATGCGGATATTGGGGTAATTGCATCGATATTCTCGATGAGTGCTCAACCTGATCCATCTCAAGGTTCTGGTCTCGGTGGCGCGACATGAATCCGTGACCGAAGCGGCAAAAGAGCTGCACTACTCGCAATCGTCGGTGAGTCACCATCTGGCCCGCCTGGAAGCGGCCACTGCCGCCAAGCTCGTTCAGCGCGTCGGCCGCGGGATCCGGCTGACCCCGGAAGGACACCTGCTGGCCATCCGGGCCACCGAGATCATCGGGCGGGTCGACGCGGCCACCAACGAGCTGGCAGCACAGGTCGGCTTGCAGGCCGGGCGAGTCCGCCTGGCCGCCAACGCCTCGGTGCTGAGCACGATCGTGCCCAAGGCGGCCGCGACGCTGGCCCAGGCACACCCAGGACTCGAGCTGATCCTGATCGACCGTCACCCGGTCGAAGCGCTGCAGATGCTGCGGCACGGCGAGATCGACGTCGCGCTCATCTTCCAGCACGCCGGCGCCCCACTCGAAGAAGAAGAGGGGTTCCACCTCGTCCACCTCTGCGACGACCCGATCTATCTCGTGAGCCGGCAACCCGACGACAACATCGCCAACCATCGCCACTCCGCCTGGATCGGCGGTTGCGCGCGGTGCCAGGAGGAGTTGTTCACCGTGTGCCGGCGAGACGGCTTCATCCCACGCATCGCATCCCTCAGCGACGACATGGTCGTCGTGCAGGCCCTCGTCGCGGCCGGCAAGGGCGTCACCACCCTGCCCGGACTCGCGCTGCAGGCCCACCGCCGACCCGACGTCCACACCACCGAACTGACCGACTTCCCCCGCCAGATCTACGCCGTCACCTACGGCGATCCGCCCCACCCGCCCGCCACCATGGCACTGATCCAGGCCTTGCGAGACTCCGTCGAATAGGCGCCTGCCCAAGCTCTGGGCGTGGATGCCGTTCCGGGTTCTCCTACCGGGTCGGCATGAAGGACGAGACGATCAGCCAGATGGCGCCCGCCACGATCACGAACACGACGGTGAGATCCCTCGTCCATCTGGAGATCACGCTTCGCGCCAGGTGGACGGTGCCGACCCAGGAGATCCGTACCCGAGGGTCCCAAGCGGCCGATGCGACGAGGACGGCCGCGAGAAGCAGACGCCAGCGCACCGAACCGGAGAAGAGCAGCCCGAAGGTGTCGTCCTCCAGGCTGGTGTACGTCACGATGTCGAGCAGTACGAAGGAAAGGAGAGCTGCTGCGGCAGCGACTCCGGCTGTACGTTTCCACCGGGCTGAAGCGGTGGCCGCCATCGCGACGATGACGACCGGCAGGCCGATCGTGTCGGCCTCACCGGACCACCAGGCGAGCCCGTCCCAAGAGGACGCCTTGGTCACGTAGAGGGTGGCGCCCCAGGACATGTCATACATGGCAGGAAGGCGGTCGAACATCGCCGCCCACGCCGCCGCGACCGCGGCGCCCGCCCAAAGGATCATCCCGTACTTCCCGCGGCGCAGGGGTGATCGGGCCGCCAGGAGCAGCGCCCCCGCTGCCACCGGATAGCAGATGATCAGGAGGAAGGGTGGCTCGACCGCGTGTTCCCGCCCGGTGCACGGGTCGAGGCCCGGCAGGAGAAACGCGATGACGAGCCCGTACGCGAGCACTGCGGCGGTCGCGGCGACGGCCGTGAGCGTGGCTCGGCGTGAGCCGTTCACAACCAGGCCGGCCACGGCGATCGGCAGCAGGAGAACGGCCCAGAACAGCAACTCTCCCGGCAGGGCGTCCGGCGCGTAGGAATCCAGCCCGTACGGACCCACCAGCGAGTACGGACCCCCCAGCGGGTACGGATCCGGCGTCGAATAGGGAGCCGGGGCCTCCGAGGAACAGAACCAGGCGACGCTCTGCCTGCCGATCCCGAAGGCGGTTAAGATCACCGGTCCTGACGCGGCCACGACCGCACCGAAGCGCAGCAGCGCCGCCTTCGGGGATGGCGTATACGCCGTGGGCTCCTCTGTCACGGCACCTTCCCCCGGAAACGATCAACCGGAGTCAGGGTAGTGGATGACCATCGGCCGAGGAGGGCCGCTTTCCGGGGATAAACGCTACTTTCGGCGTCGCGTCCGTAAGCTGAGGATATGTCCCCCGCACTCGTCCTGCTCGACGGCGTTCGCTGGCGGGGTGTGCGCGTGGTGGGCGACCGCGCGCACACCCTGCTGTCCGTGCTCGCCATGCAAGGGCGTGCGGGAGTCAGTGACGAGCGGCTGGTCGAGGAGCTGTGGCCGGACGAGGCGCCGGCCAACCCGGCGAAGGCGCTGCAGGTGGTCGTCTCGCGGACGAGGGCGGCGACCTGCGCCGACGTCGTGGTGCGGATCCCGCGTGGTTACCGGCTCGGGCTGCCCCCTGATCAGGTGGACGTGCTGCTGCTCGGCGCGCTGGTGGAGCAGGCACGGGCCGCACTGGGCGAGAACGACATGGCGCTGGCGTGTCTCCGCGCGGAAGAGGCCATAGGTCTCCTGAGCGGCGGCTTGAACGGCGCCACGGGCGCCCTCGCCGAGATGAGGGACGTCGCCGCGAAGGAGGTGGCCGAGGCGCGACGGGTGGCCGCGATCGCGCGGAGCCGGAGCGGCGCTCACGAAGGCGCGCTGCCGCTGCTGGAGGAGGCCGCGGCTGATCGGCCGCACGACGAGGAACTGCTCGCCTGCCTGCTGCGCAGCGAGGCCGCGGTACGAGGTGCCGCCGCCGCTCTGGAGCGTTACGAGCGCTATCGCGCGGGCCTGGTCGCACGGCTCGGCACCGGACCAGGGCCCGATCTCGCCCGCGTGTACGCCGAACTCCTCGTCGCCGATCGGCCGGTACGTGAGGGCATCCTGTTCGACGGTTCTTCGCTGCTCGGCCGGGACGCCGACATCCGCGCGGTGCACGCCCTGTTGCAGACCAACCGGGTGGTCTCCATCATCGGCCCTGGTGGACTGGGCAAGACGCGGCTGGCCCACGTCGTCGGCAGGAACGCCACACAGCCCATCGCGCACTTCGTCGAACTCGTCGGCGTCTCCTCGCCGGAGGGCGTGGTGGGCGAGGTCGGCTCGGCGCTCGGGGTTCGGGACTCGGTCAGCGGACGGCATGTCCTGACCGCCGAGCAGCGCTCCGACGTTCGCGCCCGGATCGCCCAGCATCTCGATCAGGTTCCGGCGTTGCTGATAGTGGACAACTGCGAGCACGTGATCGAGGCGGTCGCCGACCTGGTGGCGTTCCTGACCGTGACGACCCGCGACCTGCGGGTGCTCATCACCTCGCGCGCCCCCTTGTCGATCCCCGCCGAACGCGTCTACCTGCTCGGCGAGCTGCCCACGGGCGACGCGGTGGAGTTGTTCCGCCAGCGCGCCACGGCCGCCCGCCCTGGGGTGCGGATCGACGAGGGAGCGGTCGAAGAGGTCGTCGCGCGCCTCGACGGGCTGCCGCTCGCGATCGAGCTGGCCGCGGCCAAGGTGCGGGTGATGTCGGTGGAGGAGATCGCGCGACGCCTGGCGGATCGATTCGCCCTGCTGCGCGGGGGGAATCGGACGGCCCCCGACCGGCACCAGACGCTGCTCGCGGTCATCGACTGGTCGTGGAATCTGCTGAACGAGCCAGAACGGCGGGCGTTGCGGTGGTTGTCGCTGTTCGGCGACGGTTTCACGCTGGCCACGGCCGAGCACGTACTCGGCCCGGACGCCCTGCGCGCCGTGGACGCGCTGAGCGAGCAGTCGATGCTCGGCGTCCGCGAGACGACGTACGACCTGCGCTACCGGATGCTGGAGACCGTCAGGGAGTTCGGGCGGATGCGGCTGAAGGAGGCCGGCGAGGAGGAGCCCGCCCGGGCGGCGCAGCGGGCCTGGGCCACGGCGTACTCCCTCGAACACGCCTCCCGGCTGTTCAGCCCGGCGCAGTTCGCGGCGGCCGACGCGTTGCACGCCGAGGAGAGCAACCTCGCCGAACTGATCCGGCAGGCTCTCGGCGAGGCCGATCCCGTCACGACGTTCCAGTTGCTGGTCGGCGTCGGCTCGCTGTGGTCGATCCGCGGCGACCACTCCCGGGTGTTCGTTCACCGAGACGCGATCACTCGGATGATCGTCGGCTGGACGCCACCGCCGTACCTCGTCGAGGCGACGAGGATCGCCATGCTGATCACGCTCATGAACGTGGTGATGTTCGCCGATCGCCGTGACGATCCGGTGCGCGACCTCCTCCGCACGCTGCCCACCAGTGACGCGACGGATCCCCGCGTGGGGGCGTTGGCCACGGTGCTGATCGCGTGCGACGTGGCCGATGACGCCGACGTACGCGGCCGGCTGGCGGAGTTGTGCCGGAGCCCCGACCGCGACCTGGCCTTGGCGGCGACGCAGGCCAACGCCCAAGTCCTGGAGAACGCGGGAGACGCGAGCGGAGCCGTCGAGGCCGCCGAGCTGGCCCTGACGATGATCCGCGAGGAGGAGGGGCCGTGGTCCACCGCGATCGTGCACGCCGAGCTGGCCCACCTGGTCATGCAGCTCGGCGATCGCCGGCGGGCGGTCTCACACGCGCGGACCGCCATCCCGGTGCTGAGCCGGCTCGGCGCCACGGACGACGAGACCCAGCTCCGCGCGCTGCTGGTGGTCTCCGCGCTCGCCGACGGCGACCTCGACACCGCGGCGGCCGAGCTCGCCGAGCTCACCCGGATCCACGACAACGAGGCAGTGCTCGGCGGGAGGGCGGTCGTCTCGTTGTGCGCGGCCGAGCTCGCCCTCGCCCGCGGCGAGACGGCCGCCGCGCTCGCGGAATATCGCCTGGCCGTCCAGCGGGCGCACGACCTGCACCTGCCCGGGGTGCCGCGCGGGGAGCTCACGCCGTGGACGATCTCCGCGCTGTCGGCCGCCCTGACGGCGTTCGCGTACCACGCCTCTCCGGAGGACGTCGGCTACGGCGAGGAGTTGTTCTCCACCGTCCGGGGCTACGACCTGCTGACCGTGAAAAATCTCAACCTCGACTACCCGTTGTGCGGCTCGATGATCTTCTCGCTCGGTGTCTGGGGGCTGCTGCGGGGAGCCATGGCCCCCCGCGACGCGATCAGGTTGCTGGTGCTGGCCGAGCGGTTCGCGTACAACGGCAGCATGCCCTGCATGAGCTTCGAGCGGATCGAACCGTACGCGGAGCGGGCCGCGCCCGGGATGGTCGCGGCCGTGCGGGCCGAGTACGGCGATCGACGCGGCTCCGACCTGCTCGACGAGGCGCGCGATCTCGTCGAGCGGGGCTCCGGTCGTGACGGGCTGAGGTCACATGTGCCGCTTGTAACTGCGGACCGACAGCGGCGCGAAGACCGCGATGACGATCAGGCACGCCAGGAGCGTCCAGGCCACCTCTCCGCTGACGAGCGCGCTGTTGGCGAGGTCGCGGGCCGCCGTGACCAGGTGTGAGACCGGATTGATCCGTACGAACGCGGCCAGCCAGCCGGGCAGGGTCTCGACCGGGACGAACGCGTTCGACAGGAACGTCAGCGGGAACAGGATCATCATGGAGATGCCCTGGACGGCCTGGGCGCTCCTGGCGATCGTGCCGACCCAGGTGAAGACCCACGCCAGCGACCAGCCCGTGATGATCGCCAGCAGGATCGCGGCGAGCACGCCGCCCACTCCGCCGCCGGGGCGGTAGCCCATCACCAGGCCCATGCCGAAGGTCAGAGTGGCCGCGGTCGTGTAGCGCAGCAGGTCGGCCACCATGGGGCCGGCGAGCGGCGCGATCCGGGCGATCGGCAACGACTTGAACCGGTCGAAGACACCCTTCTCCATGTCCTCGCGGAGTTGTGTGCCCGTGGCCATGCACGTCGTCAGCACGGTCTGGGCGAGGATGCCGGGGATCATCAGGGGGAGGTAGCTCTGCACGTCACCCGCGATGGCGCCGCCGAAGATGAAGGCGAACATCGCGGTGAACAGGATGGGCTGCAGCGCCACGTCGAAGAACTGCTCCGGGTTGCGGCGCATCTTCTTGACCGCCCGCCACGCCATCGTCAGGGTCTGGCTGAACGTCTCTCTCATGGAGACGCGCCGCCGGGCGGCCGCCACACGTTCGGCGGCGCGGACCGCCTCGCGGGCGGGTGCGATCATGGTGTCGCTCATCGGTTCTCCTCCGTGCCGGTCTTGTCGCCGTCCGTCTCGTGGCCGGTGAGGGCGAGGAACACCTCGTCCAGGCTGGGCTTGGCCACGCTGACCGAGGCGATCGACACCCCGGCGGTGCGCAGCGCGATCAGTACGTCCGCGGCCAGGTCGGCCTGGTCGAGTGCGACGTTGAGGCGGCCCTGTTCCGTGCCGAGGACCGGATCGGAGCCGAGGACGCGCCGCACGATTTCCACGGCGATGGGCACCTCGTCCGGCTCGGCGAGCAGCATCTGAAGGGCGGAGTTGCCGACCGCGCTCTTCAACTCGTCGGGCGTGCCCTCGGCGACCTTGCGGCCGTGGTCGATGACCGCGACGCGATCGGCGAGCTGATCGGCCTCGTCCAGATACTGTGTGGTCAGCAGCACCGTGCAGCCATCGGCGACCAGACCGCGGATGGTGTCCCACATCTGGCCGCGCGTGCGTGGATCGAGGCCGGTGGTCGGCTCGTCGAGGAAGATCAGCGGGGGCCTGGTGATCAGGCTGGCCGCCAGGTCGAGGCGTCGGCGCATGCCACCGGAGAACTGCGCGATCGGTCTGTCGGCGGCCTCCTCCAGGCCGAACTGGCCCAGCAGATCGACGGCGATGCGCCGGGCGCGCGGCGCGGCGACGCCCTGCAGGCGACCGAAGAGCCAGAGGTTCTCGCGGGCGGTCAGGTTCTCGTCGACCGACGCGTACTGTCCGGTGACGCCGACGAGCTGGCGGATCATGTGCGGATTGCCGGCCACGTCGACCCCGAAGATCTCGGCGCGGCCCGCGTCGATCTTCAACAGGGTGGCCAGCATCCGTAGCATCGTGGTCTTGCCGGCGCCGTTGGGGCCGAGGACTCCGAAGATTTCACCAGGGCGTACGTCTAGATCGATCCCGTCGACGGCACGGTGCCCGCCGAACGTCTTCACCAGTCCTTCCGCATGTACGGCCAGGTCGGTTCCCCCGTCGGAGGGCGGCTCGCCCCCGAGACGTCCGAGGTCTGTGATACTCATGGCTTCACTCTCGGCGGCACCGGTTTCACGGCGCCCTCAGCAGGTTTCACCGGTGGAAAGCCCGCGGTCCGAAATCCAGGATCGGCAAACTCAGGAAAATTCGCTGATACGAAACCGCCCGGCTGACGAATACCTGACTGCGCGTTTCAAGGAGACATGAGACAACGGGCGACGTCACGGGGAGAATTCGACATGGGGGACCTCTTCGGCATGCTCAAACGCCGGGTCGACGACAACGCCAGGAAAGTGGTGGACGCCTGCGCCGGCGAGATCGCCGGCTTCCACGCGATCGAGCCCAGGTCGCGGGCGTCGATGATGGAGTTCGCGGTCGTCGTACGGCGTAGAACGGTCGAGCTGGCCGCCTCAGGCGAGCCGCTGCTGGACAGCGACCTGGCCTTCATCGAGTCGGTCGGCGAGCTGCGCGGCACGCAGGGCGTGGCGCCGAGCTGCCAGCGCGGCGCGCTCGCGCTGCACGCCGCGTTCACGCTGCGGGAGATCTCCGAGGCGGCCGGGCCCGCCGACCTGACCGACACGATGCGGGTGATCGACTGGCTGGCCCGGTACGGCCCGGCCGCCCAGGCGGTCTACACCCGCGGCTACTTCCGGGGGTACGAACGGTTCCTGCCGGCGGCCTCACGCATCTGCCTGCTGGCCACCATGGTGCTGCACGACGACCCGATGGCCGACGGGCTGGCCGGCAGCCTCGGGGTGCCGGTGACCGAGCACTATCTGGTCATGGTGGTGCGGATGGTCACGGAGCCGCCGAAGAAGTGCCGGGAGGAGGTCGTGTCCATCCTGCTGCAGCACTACCGCGTGCCGTTCGGGTGGCAGGAGCCGGACGAGTTCGTCGCGCTGGTGCCGTACAACGGGACGCGGCCGGAGGATTCGGCGGCGGCCGAGGGGACCGGGCTGGCGCTGGCGCGGGCCGTCGCCGAGGTCGTGGGGCTGCCGTGCTCGGTCGGCACCGCTCACGGGCGCCGCCGTGCGCTGGTCCAGGCGGCGGCACTGGCGCGGAAGGTCAGCCGGGTGGCGCCGATCGAGCGGGTGCCGCGCCAGGTGTACGGGGTGCCCGACGTGTTCACGGAGCTGGGCGCGATGGAGACACCGCAGGTGGACCAGTGGTTACGGGAGACGGCACGGCGGCTCGGCGACGGGCCGGACCTGGTCCCCACGCTGGACGCCTACTATCGCAACGACATGAACCGGCTGCGTACGGCCGAGTCCCTGCACATCCATCCGCGTACGCTCGACTATCGGCTGCGGCGGGTGCGGGAGCTGGTGGGGATCGAGCCGGGCTCCACGCACGGCATCCGGGTGCTGAGCACCACGGTCACCCGGCTGCTGGCAGGCGCGTGGACCGAACACGGCTTCGCCTGACCGCCTTTCAGAGGTCCGTCCGGTTGAGTTCGGCGAGGGTGATGAGCCCGTCGTCGAGGGCTCGGCCGACGAGTTCGCTCTTGGTACGGGCGGCCCGCCCCACGTTGGCGTACTTCACCCGTACACGCGTTATATAGGTGTCCACGGTCTTGGCGGTGATGTTGAGCTTGGCGGCGACGAGGTCCTTGGAGGAGGAGACGAACCACGCCCGCAGCACCTCGGTCTCACGCTGGGACAGCCGCGGCCGGTCCGGGGATTCGTCGGCGATGAACGCCCCGGACAACGACGGCGCGGTGTAGGCCTCGCCCCGCGCGGCCGCCCGGATGGCCGGCACCAGGTGCTCGGGCCCCTCCCGCTTGGTCAGGTAGGCGAGGGCGCCGAGGTCGACGCATTTGATCGCGGTCGCGTCGTCGGTGTGCTGGGAGTAGACGATCACGCGCCGGCCGTTGTCCACCAGCCGGCGCAGCTCGCCGAAGTCCGGTCTGCGCGGCACCAGCTCCAAGTCGAAGATCACCACGTCGGCTTCGGCGCCGGGGCCGGTCCAGACGTCGGCGAGCCGGTCTTCCGCGTCGATCAGCTCGATCGGCGGTACGGCCTGGGCGCACCAGTACCGGACCCCGGCGGCGATGGCCGCATGATCATCCACGATCACCGCGATGATCGGGCCGTCCCCGCCTGCCGTCGAACCGGACCGCGCCGCTTCCTCCGCCACCCCGCCGTCACCCCGTCGCCTCGTCCGGCCGCGCTCTCGCCGTGACGCAGCCTAGCGACTGAAGCCGATCACTCGTTGCGAGCTCCAGATCTGGCGGAGTTCCTCCGTCCGGCGATTCACTGCCCGCGGGGCTTGAAGTAGTGCTTGACCGCGTACGCGGTGACCTGCTGGCCGATCTTCGCGCCCTGCACGTCCGCCGTACGGGTGTGGATGCCGCCCCAGACGCGGGCCTCGATGACCTCGGCGATCGCCTGCGAGAAACTGCGGTAATGCCGGGTGGTGCCCGAGGCCGCGCTGTATCCGCTGAAGGAGATGTCGTCCCGGCCGAAGAAGTACGTCAGCGCCGTCATGCTCGCCGCGGTGAAGCAGGCGTGGCCGGAGGTGAAGTCGGGATGCGGCGGCGTGACGAGCAGCGGCGTCCAGGTGGGATCGGCGGCCGTCTCCGGGTTGCCGTCGGTGTCGGCCTGCTGGATCGCGGTGATCGGCCGCCAGAAGTGCCACGTCGCCTTCTCGTTGAAGCACGCCGTCGTGGCGTCGGCCTCGGCCAGGTCGACCATCGCGAACATCCGCGCGCTCTGGAGCGTGCTCAGCCGCCGGTTCGTGGCGAGCTGGCGCTTGATCTCCCATTCGGCCAGGTGCCGGTCGTGCCACCAGATCGCGGCCTGCGTCTGGTCGGCCGTCCTGACCGTGCTGGTCGCCGACCCGATCGTCTTGACCTCGTTGAAGTCGCGGGCGTAGCGGTCGCTGGTGAGCGCGGGCGGGCCCGAGGTGCGGAACATGGACGCGCTGGGGATGAGGAACGGTTTGAGGTGCCCGACCCAGGCCCCGTCGGAGGCGTACGCGGGAGGCGTCGGCCGCCACTGCCCTGGCTGGGTGCCGACGGTCCAGGTCTGGTCGCCGAAGGCCCCGTCGTTCCGCCGTGCGGCGATCATGGCGGCGGCCGCCTGGGCGCCCACGGTGGTGCCGCGCCGCTTGGCGCCGCCGTCGGGAATCGTGGCCATCGCCTCGTCGTACTGCGTCGTCAACCTCGCCTGCTGGGCCGGGAACAACTCGTTCAGCACCCGGAAGGCCGCCGTCGCGACGGCCGCGTCCGTGGACTCGCCGCCCTTGGCCGCCGGTGCGGCCAGGTAGGGCTGGTAGGGGGTGCCGGCGATCGCGTTCACCGCGTCATAGACGGCTCCGTGGACCATGGCGAAGCTGCGCGCCTGGACCTGCGGTTGCTGGCCGGCGATGTCCCAGATCGCCGTCTGGGCGTTTCTGTCCCAGACGATGACGGCATTGTCGGGCGGGGCCGCTTGAGAAACCGACGCGTACGCGGTTGACGAGCCGAGCGACACGGCGACGACGACCAAGCAAAGGGCCCGGCCCGTGCCACATAAAGCAAGCATGCAAGCAAAGTACAATGCCCGCCACATCCGCCACAGCAGCTAATAGGTCGAAAAATCGGTAATGACGCAACCGAAAACAAACCGCCGGGACCGGCTGGACAAGAGGCGTTCCCGTCTGTCAGGCTTAAAGCATGATCATTCGAAGGGAGGGCGCTGAAGCCCTCACCCGGTGAGCGACATCGTGCAGCGGGAAGCTGCCGCGCTCCGTGAACAATGGCTGCGTCTGGCGCTCTCGACGCTGCCCGCCGACCGTCCGGCCGCAGAGGCCGCCATCTCCGGTCTTTACCGGCTCCTCGGGCTGAGCCCACCACGATTCCACTGGGTCGCCTCACCGGTCGCGGCCCTGGCCACCGCTCCCCCAGGGCTACGCCCCTCGGAGAACATCGAGCGCGTGGCCGAGTGGCCGGTCCCGATCAGGCTCCGTTCGCTCAAGAGCAAACTGTGCGGTGAGATCGACGCCACGCTGCGGCGGACACAACTGCCGATGGACCAGCTCATCCGCCGGGAAGTGCAGTTCCCGCTGCTCGGCTCCATCACCCGCTGCCTTCTCCCGCCCCTCCGGCAGGCCCATAGCTGGGGGTTCCCCCTGCGCGGCAACTGGTACGAGCTCCAGTACGTCTCCTGGATCGCCCACTACGACGCCCTGCGCCGGGTCGCCGGCGTGGCGTTCACCGGCGAGCACCTCCAGCAGTTCGAGTTGTGGGCGGCCATCGCCAGGTCATGCCACTGGTGGTGGCCGGGCGAGCACGTGTGCGTGGTGTCCGAGCGTCCCGTCGCCCTGCACACGGAGGGCGACGAGGCCGTCGAGCCGCACCACCCGGACGGCCCGGCCGTCCGGTACGCGGACGGGTGGTCCGTGCACGCCTGGCACGGCACGCAGGTGCCGTCCTGGGTGATCGAGGACCCGACCGTCCGGCGCATCGAGGAGGAGGCCAATGTCGAGGTCAGGCGCTGCGCGATCGAGAGGATCGGCTGGAGCTCGTACATCGAGCAGGCCGGTCTGCGACTGGTCGGCGCCGCGCCCGATCCCAGCAACCCGGGCTTCGAGCTGCGGCTCTACGACGTGCGGCGGGACACGAGGGTGCTCCTCGCGGTCAACGGCTCCGTCGAGCGCGACGGCCATCGACGGCGGTACGGCCTCACCGTGCCGGCCCACTTCTCCGATCCGCTCGCCGCCGCCGGCTGGACGTACGGGTTGTCCGGCGAGCAGTACTCCCAGCTCCTACGCAGAACCTGAGGTGATTCCCATGACTGTCACGCTCGCTTCCCTGACCCGACAAACCGGACTCTCCGTACTCGACCATCTCGAACAGTCGGTACGCATCCCCGTCATCGACGGCCTCCAGGCCCAGGGCGACCTCATCGTCATCCCGCTCTCCGTCGTCGCCGCGTCGGTGTCCCCCTGGCCCGGCGCCCGCTGGGAGCCCGTGCCCCCGGAGGGCATCGAGCTGCTGCGCGGCGCGGCGGGAGGCAACCCGCACACGCTCGTCGCCGAGCCGGGAACCTGCCGCTGGACCAGGCGCGTCTCGGACTCCAGCGGCCTGGCGATCGGCGTGTTCACCGCCACCGCGCCCGTCTACCTGCTGCATCCCGAACACGGGGGCTCGGGATGCGCGGCCGGCACGTACGTGGTGCGGCGGCAGCGCGAACAGGAAGGACGCCGGGCGCGGCTCGTCGCCGACTAGACGTGCACTTCGGCCAGCAGTTCCGCCGAGCGCATCCACGCCTTCCTGTCGGGCGCCGCGAACGCCACGATCAGCTCGTCGGCGTGGGAGTGCTCGGCGAACCTCTCCACGTACGCCTTGACCTCGCCCGGGTCACCCACGGCCGAGTATTTGGCCATCTGCACGATCTGCTGTCCGGCCGGCGAGTCGAGGATCATGTCGGCCTCCTCGGTCGTGAACGCGCGCCCCCGCCCGAGGAACCTGCTCACCCGGAGCCGCTTGGAGGCCAGGAACTGCTCCTGCGCCTCCTCGGTGGTCTCCGCCGCGATCACGTTCAGGGCGGCGATCACGTACGGCTTGTCGAGCTGCGCGGACGGCTTGAACTCCTGCCGGTAGATCGCCACGGCCTCCTCGAGCGCGGTGGGCGCGAAGTGCGAGGCGAACGCGTACGGGAGGCCGAGCGCGGCGGCGAGCTGGGCCCCGAACAGGGAGGACCCGAGGATGTACAGGGGCACGTTGGTCCCCTTGCCAGGCGTGGCGTCCACGCCGGGGATGCGGGACTCGCCCCTCAGGTATCCCTGGAGCTCCAGCACGTCCTGCGGGAAGGAGTCGGCAGAGGAAGGGGTGCGGCGCAGGGCGCGCATCGTCTGCTGGTCACTACCGGGGGCGCGGCCGAGGCCGAGGTCGATGCGGCCGGGGTGGAGCGTCTCCAGGGTGCCGAACTGCTCGGCGATGGTCAGCGGCGAGTGGTTCGGCAGCATGACACCGCCCGATCCCAGGCGGATCGTCCGGGTGTGGGCGGCCACGTGAGCCACGAGCACGCTGGTCGCCGAGGAGGCGATGCTCGACATGTTGTGGTGCTCGGCGTACCAGATCCGCAGGTATCCCAGCTCCTCCGCCCGCTGGGCGAGGGCCACGCTGGCGGCGAAACTGTCACCCGCCGTCTCGCCCTCGCCGATGTGCGCCAGATCGAGAATGGACAGCGGCAGAGCCATGAGTACGCGCCTTTCGCATGAGCGATGTGACCTGGCTGTGGACAACAGCCGCGAAAGCGCGGTTATTTCACCGAGCCCCTGCGGAAGTGCCGCAGGGGCTCGTCACGCGGTCAGGAAGCGGTGCAGGTGAGCGCGGAAGGTGTGCCGTTCTGTCCGCTGTGGCTCGCCAGGAAGCCGAACGTGACCGTCGCGCCCGCCGTCACGGCGCCGTTCCAGGTGAGGTTCGTGACGCTGACGGTGCCGCTGCCGGACAGGTTGCCGTTCCAGAGTTGCGAGATCGTCTGACCGTTCGGGAACGTCCAGCCGACCTTCCAGCCCTTCATCGAGGACGCGCCCGTGTTCTTCACGGTGATCTCGGCCTGGAAGCCGTTCGACCACTGACTCGTCACCTTGTACGTCGCCGCGCACCCACCAGGCCCGGTCGTGGGCGTCACAGTGGGCGTCACGGTAGGCGTCACAGTGGGCGTCACGGTGGGGGTCACCGTCGGCGTCACCGTCGGCGTCACGGTCGGTGTGCCGGTGGGGGGCGGCGCGGCGATGGCCAGGTCGTACGCGCGCTGCGGCACGAACTGCCCCGCCCCCGCGATGCACCCGTCCGCCTCACCGGGAGGCTTGACCCAGAGGTAGGCGTCGATCGCGGAGTCGCCCGTGTTCGTGGTGCTCCAGATGCCGGTGGCCCGCCCCGCGGGGTCGCACCACTCGCTGCCAGCCGGCCCGTTGCCGTTGCGGCTGGTGTCGATGACCGCCTTGAGCCTGGAGACGCCGGTCGCCGAGATGATGCTCTTCGCGTACGACACCAGCCCCGGCGTCGCACGGTAGTTGGAGGTGTTGACCGCGATGCCGTCCGCGCTGTTGGCCACGTCCGCGCCGTTCAGCCTGGAAGCCGCCTCAGAAGCGGACAACCAGCTGTCGTGCCCGATGTCGAAGTACACCTTGACCTGCGACGACGTCCCCCGGAACTTCTTGCCCGCGTAGGCCATGGACGCCTTCACCTCGGCCTGCTCCGAGGAGTTCATACAGTTCGTCATGATCGCCAGCGCGTCCGGCTCCAGCACGATGGAGGCGGCCCGGCCGCCGAGCCCGGCGGCGATCTGGTCGATCCAGGCACGGTAGGACGCGTGGTCGGGGGCGCCGCCCGCGCTCGCGCCGCCGCAGTCGCGGTTCGGCATCGCGTACACGGCCATGATCGGGATCTTGCCCGCCGCCGCTGCCGCGCCGACGTACGCCTCCACCTGGCTGCGCACGGTCGTCGGGTTGTACGAGGCGAACCACCGCCCCTGCGGCACCGCGGCGATCCGGTCCCTGATCACGGCGGTCTTGCTGTCGTTCGGGTTCGCTGCTACCCACTTGGCCGCGTTCGTCTGCGGATCCACGTAGAAAGCGGAGTCGGCGGCCTGAGCGATGGAGGAGGACAGGACGACCGCCCCCGCCGCGGCCGTGGCGGCCGCCGCGAGGAGCACCGCCAACATGGGCCTTCTGCGAGACATAGACATTGAACTCCGTCCGTCATGTGGGAGCGCTCCCACAGGCACTCGGATCGTAGGTAGCCACCGGTGCCCGGACAAAGACATCGGGTCGATCCTTAAGCCATCACCGCAGGCCAGAGCCCCTTTCGGAGCTGAAACTTTCAGCCGGCCAGGCACGCCTCGAAGACGGCGGTCAGGCGGTCGATGTCGGCGGGCGTGGGCTCCTCGGGGCCGAGGCGGGGGGGCGTGGCGCCGATGCCGAGGAAGACCGCGGTGGCCACGCGGGCGCGCGCGTGCGCGTCGGGCCCGCCGAGCGTGGCCTCCAGCGGCTTGAGCACCGCCGTGATCAGCCGCTCCCTGGCCACCGCCTGAATCTCCGGGTGGCCGGCCGAACGTTCGAGCGCGCGCAGGATCGGGCTGTCCGGCGGATGCCACATGCGCTCCGCCGCGTATTCCGCCAGCCGCCGCGGCAGGTCCTCCCTGGCGCCCTCGAACAGGGCGCTGAAGGTCGGCTCACCGTGCAGGACCGCGGCGAAGAGCCCCGCCTTGGACCCGAAGTAGCGGCCCACCAGGGCGATGTTGGCCTCGGCCGCCGCCGCGATCATCCGTACGGTCACCTGTTCGTAGCCCTGCTCGCCGAAGAGGCTGCGAGCCGCCGCCAAGATCCGTTCCCGGGTGGCCTCACGGTCGCGTGGCCGGGCCTCAGTCACCTGGGGGTTCATGCCCGCACTCTACTCAACGCACACCCCACTTACCGCGCGGCTAGTAAACATGCGTATACTCAAGTCGGATAAATCTGTAAGAAGGGGATGTGCTGTCTTGGTAACCCAGGCACAGGCCGCATCTCCCGCGAAGCGGCACTACTCCCACCGCGAAATCCTCGAGGTCATGTCCGGGCTGATGCTCGCGATGCTCACGTCGATGATCTCGACTTCTGTGGTGGGCACCGCGCTGCCGACGATCGTGGGGGAACTAGGCGGGCAGGACCAGTATTCATGGGTCGCTAGCGCGACCATGCTGACGATGACGGTGTCCACGCCGTTGTGGGGCAAGCTGTCCGACGTCTTCGGGCGCAAGCTGCTCTTCCAGACCGCGTTGGGGCTGTTCGTCGCGGCCTCGCTGGTGGCGGGTCTGTCCCAGAACATGGGGCAACTCATCGCCGCGCGTGCCATACAGGGCCTGGGTGTAGGTGGTTTGTCGGCTCTGGCCCAGGTGATCCTGGGTGACATCGTCTCGCCCCGCGAGCGCGGCCGATACTCCGGCTACATGGGAGCCGTTTTCGGCATCTCCACGGTCGCGGGACCGTTGCTGGGCGGGTTCATCGTGGACGCCGACTGGCTGGGCTGGCGCTGGTGCTTCTACGTGGTCGTGCCGTTCGCGCTGGTGTCCTTCATCGTGATCCAGAAGGTACTGAAGCTGGAGAAGGTCAAGCGCAGCACCTCGATCGACATCTGGGGCGCCACGACGATCACGGCCAGCGCGAGCGCGCTCATGCTGCTGCTGACGCTGGGGGGCAACGAGTTCGAGTGGAACTCGTTCTGGACCTATTTCCTGGCCGCCACGGCGCTGCTCATGCTGGCCCTCGCGGTGCTCTCCGAGCGGACCGCGCGCAACCCGATCCTGCCGCCGCGGCTGTTCCGCAACCCCACGTTCGTGCTCACCGGCCTCGCCTCGCTGTTCGTCGGCATGGCGATGTTCGGTGCGATGATCTACCTGCCGCAGTACCTGCAGATCGTCAAGGGGCTCAGCCCGACCAACTCGGGACTGATGACACTGCCCATGGTGGTGGCGCTGTTCCTGGCCGGCGTGATCTCCGGCAAGATCGTCACCCAGACCGGACGATGGAAGATCTTCCCGGTCATGGGCCTGCTCATCGTGGCCGTCGGGTTGTTCCTGCTGTCCAGGCTGCACGTGGACTCCAGCGAGTGGCTCATCGGAATCGACGTGGCGGTGCTGGGCACCGGGCTCGGCCTGTCCATGCAGATGCTCATCCTGGCCGCCCAGAACGGCTCCGAACTGCGCGACATGGCCTCGACCACGTCGGGCGTGTCGTTCTTCCGGTCGCTGGGCGGCGCCGTCGGCGTGGCCGCGTTCGGCGCGATCCTGACCAGCCGGCTCAAGGACGAGATCGCCAAGATGGTCGTCGAGCAGCACATCTCGCTGCCCGGCGGCGCGGACGTCAAGCTCGGCAGCCCGGCCGCCATCCAGGCGTTGCCGGGGCCGATCAAGAACATCGTGCTGGAGGCGTTCACGCGCGGTCTTGAGACCGTGTTCATGGTGGGCGTGCCCATCGCGCTGCTCGGCTTCGTGGCCGCGCTCTTCCTCAAGGAACTGCCGCTGCGCGGCTCGGGAGCGCCCGCGGTCCCTGAGACCAAGCCGCTCAACAAGGACGACATGGTGCTGGCCGGTCTCCTGCTGGAGCTCATCGCCCAGCGCATCGAGCGGCTGAACGGCGAGCGCACCGCGCTGCTGAGCGCGGTCGCCAAACTGGCGCCGCCTGACGAGCGCTCAGAGCGCGAGCGGGCGAGATCGGTCGCGCAGGACGTGTTGCGGCCCACCTCGCGCGCTCTGATCGCGCAGGCCACGCCACCACAGAAAGACCTCGTAACAGGAGGAATCTCGTAATGATTCGCAAGTTTGTGGGCGCCGTCGCCTCGGCCCTGGCCATCCTGGCCGGGCTGTGGCAGATGATCGCGCCCTTCGCCCTCGGCACCCAGCCGGAGGAGGCCGATTGGACGAACGCCACCCAGTCCGAGTTCTTCACCGGTCTCGGCGTGGCGGTCGTGGGGCTCGTGGGAGCGATCGCGTTCGTGACGGCCATCTATGAAGAGCTCGTGGTGCGCGAGCTGGTGGCGCCGAAGCCGCGCAAGGTCGAGCCGGAGCCCGAGCCCGTGGCCGTCGCCGCGCCGCAGGCGTCCTCCGCCGAGCTGGCCACTCTGCTGGCGCCGCTCGTCGAGGCACTGCGTGAGGACTTGAACACCGGTTCCCGTTCCAGCGGTGGCGAGCACCGTCAGAACGGCAAGACTTCCCTGGTCGGAGTGGAGGAGACCCGATGAAGGCCAAGCTGGGCGTTTTCGCCTTGGTGCTGCTGTTCCTCGGTGGCCTGTGGCTGGTCGCCGCGCCGTTCGCGGTCGGCTACCAGCCTCGCGGGGCGACGTACGTGGACGCGACGATCAACGACCTGTGGCTCGGCGGCGCGATCGCCGGTCTCTCGTTCGTGGCCCTCGTGGTCTACGCGGCCGACACCCTGCGTGAACTGGCCCACCGCGGCAAGCACGCCGACGCCTGACGGCGAGAAATGCCGTGTTCGGCAGTGGCACAGACCCGCGGTGGGAGCCGCTGGCAGGCAAGCTCCCCGCCGGTCAGTTCGAGATCGGCAAGGACGGCGCCGGCCTGCTCGTCGTGGGCTTCGACGGATCGGACCCGAGCCGCAACGCTCTCGCGTACGCGGCCGGGCTCGCCCGGAGGGACAACGCCGCGCTGCTCATCGCCTTCGTGGAGTCGCTCAACACCGCGGCTCTCTGGTTCTTCGCCGGGTCGCCGATCATTCCCGACTCGGGGGCCGATCTGACGGAGGACCTCAGGGATGAGTTGCGCGGCGCCGGCGTTCCCTGGCAGTTCGTCAGCGTGCGCGGCGACACGGCCAGAGAGCTGGAGACGCTGGCCAGCGCATACATGGCGGACGCGATCGTGGTGGGGCGGTCGCGGTCCACCTGGCGCGGCTCGGTTTCCGCCGGTCTGGCGAAACGGGCTCGCCGTACCGTGCTGATAGTCCCCTGACCAGGGCGGACGTCGCATATGGTGGCCAGATGAAACGTGCTACCGCCATGGCGTTCGTGGTGCTCGCGTCCGTTTCGTGCGGCGCCGGGGAACCGGCCGCCTCGCCCGCGACGTCGGCTCCTGTCCACGAGACGCCGCAATCGCCCACGCCCGTGCCCGCCACGGCCGAGCCCAGCCCGACGGCCCCGCCCGCCTTCACCTCGAAGGTCTCGCAGGTCTCCCGCGACCGGCTGCCGTACTCATGGCAGCCCGGCTGTCCCGTGCACTATCGGGACCTGCGGCTGATCACCCTGTCGTACTGGGGCTTCGACAACAAGCCGCACACCGGCGAGCTGGTCGTGCGCAAGACGGTTACCGACGACATCGAGACGGTCTTCAAGAAGTTGTACGACTGGCGCTGGCCCATCAAACAGATGAAGCTGGTGGACGCGTTCAAGGCGGACGACTACGACTCGATCGACGTCAACAACACCTCGGCCTTCAACTGCCGCCGGGCGACCGGATCGAGCAATTGGTCGAACCACGCTTACGGGGAAGCGATAGACATCAATCCCCTCCAGAACCCCTATGTCACCGCAAGCGGTAGCACCGCACACCAAAACGCCAAGAAATTCACCAAGCGCCCAATGAACGGTAAAGGTGTGATAAACCCTGGTGACAAGGTCGTCAAGGCCTTTGCCAAGGTCGGCTGGGAGTGGGGCGGCTACTGGTCAGGGGCCAAGGACTTCCAGCATTTCTCCAAGGGCGGAGGCTGAGAGAATCCCCTCATGACGGCTAAGGACGGCGACGGCTGGACCGAGTGCTCCCAAGGCCACCGGCATTGGGGCATCCACGGTGCATCCGGGCTCCTCGTCGTACATCATGACGATCTCGGCGTCCCGTACGTGCTCATGCAGAAACGCTCCTGGTGGAGCCACCACGGCGGCACCTGGGGCCTGCCCGGCGGGGCGCGCGACAGCCACGAGGACGCGGTCACCGGCGCGCTGCGCGAGGCCCACGAGGAGGCCGCGCTCGGCGGCGAAGAGCTGCGGGTGCAGGGCGTCTACCTCGACGACCACGGCGGGTGGGCGTTCGAGACGGTGATCGCCGAGTCGGCCGAGCTGCTGGCCGCGGCGCCGGCCAACCGCGAGAGCACCGAGCTGCGCTGGATCGCGCTGCCCGAGGTGACCGAGCGGAAGCTGCACCCCGGCTTCGCCGCCACCTGGGACCAGGTCCAGGGCGCGATCAGGCCGGAGACCCTCGTGCTCGACGTGGCCAACATCGTCGGCGCGCGGGCCGAGCGCGGCTGGTGGAACGACCGGCTGGGGGCCGCCACGCGGCTGCTGCACGACGTCTCGGTGCTGCGGCTGGCGCATCCGGTGCTGGCGCAGTGGTATCCGCGGATGGTCGCGGTCGTGGAGGGGGCGGCCAGGAGCGCGCCCGCCGTGCCGGGGATCCAGGTGGTGGCCGCCACCGGCAGTGGCGACGACGCGATCGTCGATGTCGTACGCCAGTGCAAGCCCTGGGAGCGGGTGCTCGTCGTCACCGCGGACCGAGGACTGAAGGAGCGGGTCGGCGAGCTGGGCGCCGAGACCGTGGGCCCGAAATGGCTGCTGTCCCAGCTCTAGATCCCCGAAATGGCTGCTGTCCCAGCTCTTAGATCTCGGCGGGCACCACACGGTCGAAGGCGGCCTTGAGCCCGGTCACGTCGAGCACGCGCTGTAACACGCCGTGCACGCCCACGATGCCTAACGTCCCGGCGTGCTCGGAGACCCTGCGCTGGTGCTCCACCAGGACCCACAGGCCACTGGAGTCGCAGAAATCGAGCTCGCCGGCATCGATCACGATCTCCACCCGGCCCTCGGCGAACAACGTCACCAAGCTGTCCTTCAGCAGCGGGGCCGTCAGCTTGTCAAGATCACCGGTGAGCCGCACGAGCGCGTCGCACTCGCCGCGTTGCACCTCGACGCTGAGATCCGCCACCACCTGAACGTACACCCCTGTCACCACAGCCGCTATCGTGGTTTCCGCACGGGAGGGTTCGCATAGTGGACGAGTGCAGCCGCCTTGAAAGCGGCCAGGTCAGCGATGGCCTCGTGGGTTCGAATCCCACACCCTCCGCTCAGTCGCGAAGCCCCGCGAACCCGTCGCCCACGCAGGCGGCGAGCTGCAGGTAGGCCTCCCTGGTCGACTCCTGGAGCCGGTCGAGGTCGATCTCCGCGCCCTCCTCCAGATGCGGGTCATACGGCACCCGGATCACCGCGCGGCTCCTGGCGGCGAAATGGGCCTCCAGCTTCTTGATGTCCACCGCCGACTTCGACCGGGGCCTGACGCTGCACAACACGACGGTGGCGTTCTTCACCAGGTCGCCGTAGTGGTGCGCCTCCAGCCAGTCGAGCGTCGCCGAGGCCGCCCTGGCGCCGTCCACGGACGGGGAGCTGACCAGCACGATCTGGTCGGCCAGCCCGAGCACGCCGCCCATGGCGGAGTGCAGCAGCCCGGTGCCGCAGTCGGTGATGCAGATCGAGTAGAAGTTCTCCAGCACCTGCGAGATGTCCTGGTAGTCGGAGCCGCTGAACGCCTCGGAGACCGACGGGTCGCGGTCGGAGGCCAGCACCTCCAGCCTGGAGGAGGCCTGCGAGGTGAACGCCCTGATGTCCACGTACCGCTTGACCTGGTCACGCTCGTTGAGCAGGTCGCGTACGGTGGCCGAGGTCTCCAGGACGAGCTTGTCCGACAGGGTGCCGCGGTCGGGGTTGGCGTCCACGGCGATGACGCGGTCGCCGCGCATCTGGGCCAGAGTGGCGCCGAGGCCGACCGTGGTCGTGGTCTTGCCCACACCGCCCTTCAGGCTCAGCACTGCCACACGGTGGTGTCCCGCGGTGACCGGGGTGCGGGCCCTGCCGATGAGCTCTCTGCGGCGGCGCACCTCCGGGGGCTCGCCCGGCTTGATCCAGCCGCCGGACGCCTTGTAGATGATGCGGCGCCAGCCCTTGGAGGGGGCGTTACGCCGTCCGCGTAGCAGGGACTCCGGGTCGAGGCTCTCGGCGGTCGGGCGGCCGGTTACCGGAGGTCTGGGCGAGGCCGTGAAGACCGGGATGGGGGCCGGGCGGCGGCGGGGGTGCGGCGTCGGCGGGATCTCCCGCTCGGCGGGGCGCCACTCGTGCTGCTCGGTCCGCTGCTCTCGCCACTGGGGCGATTCCGGCTGCTCGTTCCACTGCGGGCGCTCAGGCTCCCGCTCGCCCCACTGCGGGCGCTCCTGCTGCTCGGCCCACTGCGGACGCTCTGCCTGTTGCTCCGCCCACTGCGGGCGCTCCTGCTGCTCCTCCGCCCACTGCGGACGCTCAGGCTCTTGCTCGGTCCACTGCGGGCGCTCCGGCTGCTCCGTCCACTGCGGGCGCTCAGGCGGCTCCTCTGACCGCTCCGGGCGCTCCTCCGGCCGGCTTTCCGTCCGGCCTTCCGACCGGCTTTCCGACCGGCTTTCCGACCGGCTTTCCGACCGCTGAGGTTGCTCCGGCTGCTGCTCGGCCCATGCCGGGCGCTGCTCCGGTTCCTGGAGGTGGACCTCCGGGTCGGTCCGCTGCTGCGGGCGCTCGGTCTTCGGGAGCGGGTCCGACGACTCCGACCACAACGAGCGGTCGGTGTGCGGCAGCGTCATCGACGAGTCGACGGGCGGGAGAGGCTCGTCCACCAATTTCGGACGCTCATTACGCGGCTGGGTGTCCGCCCAGGCGCCCGGCTCGCGCTCCGCGGGCGGTTCCTCCTCCACGCGGGGGCTCTCCACGGCGGCCGACTCGGGCCGCCGCGTCTCCTCGGCCTCGGCCGGCTCCCGTGCCCATTCGTGGCGCCGCGTCTCCTCGGTCTCAGCCGGCTCCCGCGCCCATTCGGGCACCTGCGACTCCACCGGGGCCTGCTCAGGAGCCTTCTCCTGGGCCTTGTCGAGGGCCTTGTCCTGGACCTGCTCAGGCGGCGTGAACGACAGCGCGTAGGTGTCGGTGTCGTCCGGCCGCGGCAAGGGCTTCAGCGGGGCGTGGAAGGGGTCCTCCGGCCTCTGCGGCGGGGGCTCCTCCTTGACGGCGGCCCTCCCGAGCCACTCCCCGGCCTCGCTCTCCGCCTCGGGCACGTCCTCGGCCGCCGCAGCGCCGTACACGGAGTCGACGGCCGCGCGAAACAGCGGCGGCGTCGGCGTATCGTGCTGAGGCACCAGAGACCAGGGGTCCTGAGGGTACGGCGAAGCGACCGCCTCCTCGACGGAAGCAGCCGAGGCGCCGACAGGAACGGGCGCGTCGTCCGTCTCCTTGATCGCGTCGAGCCAGGCCAGCTGTTCCTCGAGAGATTCTTCTCGATCGTGTCTTGCCACCGTGTTCCCCCTCGGGTGGGTCTAAAGGGGCAGCAAATACATTGCAGGTTAACGCCACCGGTTACCGCGCAGCCCGGCAACCCACAACTTCTTTGCCCGGCTACCGTGGTTCGCATGCGAGCCATTGAGATCGCCAGGCCAGGCGGACCGGAAGTGCTGGAGTGGCGCGAGGTGCCGGATCCGCACGTCGAGCGGGGCGACGTGCTCATCGACGTGACCGCCTCGGCGGTGAATCGTGCCGACGTCATGCAACGACAGGGACTGTACGAACCTCCGCCCGGCGCGCCACCGTACCCGGGGCTGGAGGTCTCGGGGGTGGTGGCCGCGGTCGGGACGGACGTGGAGCAGTTCACCCCGGGTGACCAGGTGTGCGCGCTGCTCGGCGGCGGCGGTTACGCCGAGCGCGTAGCCGTGCCCTGGCAGCAGGTCATGCCCGTACCCGACAGGGTGTCCCTGCGGGAGGCCGCGGGGCTGCCGGAGGTGGCGTGCACCGTCTGGTCCAACGTGTTCATGGTCGGCCGGCTGCGCAGGGGCGAGACGCTGCTGGTGCACGGCGGGGCCAGCGGGATCGGCACGTTCGCGGTGCAGCTCGCCAAGGCGCTCGGCGCGCACGTCGTCACGACCGTCGGCTCGGCCGCCAAGGCCGACCGGGTCAGGGAGCTGGGCGCCGACGAGGTGATCAACTACCGCGAGGAGGACTTCGCCGACAAGGTTCGGGCCGACGTCATCCTCGACATCATGGGCGCGAAATACCTGGCGGGCAACGTACGCGCGCTCAAGACCGGCGGCCGGCTCGTGGTCATCGGGCTCCAGGGCGGCCGCAAGGCCGAGCTCGACCTGGGCGCCCTGCTCGCCAAGCGCGCCTCCGTGCACGCCACCGCGCTCCGCTCGCGTCCCGTGGACGAGAAGGGCGTCATCGTACGCAGCGTCGTCGACAACGTCTGGCCCCTGGTCGGGGCCGGTGCCGTGCGCCCTGTCGTACACGCGGAAGTCCCCATGTCCGAAGCCGCCGAAGCTCACCGAATGTTGGATTCAGGAGAGCACGTCGGCAAGATCCTGCTAGTACGGTGAGTGTTATGAATGCTGAGGACAACAACACCCCCCACATCGTGGTGGTGGGCCCCGACTTCCAAGGTCAGGGCGATAAAGGCGAAGATGATCGATCGGTCACCAACCTGGTCGAGCAGCCCGCCAAGGTGATGCGCATCGGCAGCATGATCCGCCAGCTCCTCGAAGAGGTCCGCGCGGCTCCCCTCGACGAGGCCAGCCGCAAGCGGTTGAAGGAGATCCACGAGTCCTCCATCAAGGAGCTCGAGGACGGTCTGGCGCCGGAGCTGGTCGACGAGCTGGAGCGGCTCTCGCTCCCGTTCACCGACGAGAACGGCACACCGCCGAGCGAGGCAGAGCTGCGCATCGCGCACGCCCAGCTCGTCGGGTGGCTGGAGGGGTTGTTCCACGGCATCCAGACCACGCTGTTCGCGCAGCAGATGGCCGCCCGTGCCCAGTTGGAGCAGATGCGCAGGGCACTGCCCGGGGTGCCCCCGGACGAGACGCAGGGGCGGCCGCACGGCGGCACCGGGCCCTACCTGTAGCCGGCGCATGCGCCCGCTGCGGAACCCGTAGCGGCGCAAGCGCCTGTCGTGGGTTGAGGTCACCGGTAGCGGCACAAGCGCCTGCCGCGGTCAACCGAAGAGCTCCTCGATCACTCGGGCGACACCGTCGTCGTCGTTGGTCGTGGTCACGTGATCGACCGCCGCCAGCACGTCGGGGTGCGCGTTGGCGACCGCGTACGACGTGCCTGCCCAGCTCAGCATGGGCAGGTCGTTCGGCATGTCACCGAAGGCCACGGTCTGCGAAGGCTTGATCTCGTGCTGCCCGGCCAGCGCCGCCAGGGCCGTCGCCTTCGTCACGCCCTGAGCGCTCATCTCGATCAGACCCCTGCGACTGGAGTGCGTGGCCGTCACCAGATGACCCACCAGTTCGTCCACCGCGGCCTGTAGCTCATCGGCGCCCATGACCGGGTGGAGTGCGAGCAACTTGGCGCACGGCCGAGAGGTCACCGAGTCGACCCTTGCCGCTCCCGCGGCGCGGTCCAAGCCGGCGAGCAGGAAATCCGACTCATGCGCAAAACCGGCTTCATACTCGACCGAAAATACGAGATCTGACACGTTCGCTCTTAGCTGATCGACCACTTCCTGGAGTACGTCGATGGCGATCAGGTGAGATTCCACTATCCGTTCGGTATGGAGATCGTAGATCAGCGCTCCGTTCGCACAGATGGCGAGGCCATGGTGACGTACGGCACTGACCACCCCGCCCATCCACCGGGGCGGACGTCCTGTCACGAACGCCAGCACAGACCCCGATTCCTCGACTTTGCCGAAGGCGGCGACCGTGCGGGGAGACACGGTTCCGTCGGTGCGCAACGCGGTTCCGTCGAGGTCGGTGGCCACTAGGCGCGGTGCGGGAAGGCTCTGCATAACAGGTTCCAGTTTGCTCGGTGATGCCGCTTGACAGAAATCTTCGTTGGGACGGGAACACCAACGCTCCAGAATGGTGTTAGATGTGATGGCGTTGTATTAGCTGATCCCGTAGTGAAAACCAGCATGACTTTGTCTGAGCCACCCCGGGTGCTTGCTGTACGACACACCGGGATCCACGAGGTGTGGATCCCATAGATTCACATCCTGAGGGAGAGCTTTTATGGCTCAGGGAACCGTCAAGTGGTTCAACGCCGAGAAGGGCTTCGGCTTCATCGCCCCGGACGGCGGTGCGCCGGACGTGTTCGTGCACTTCTCCGAGATCGTCGGCAACGGCTACCGCAGCCTTGAAGACGGCCAGCGGGTCGAGTTCGAGATCACGCAAGGCCAGAAGGGGCCGCAGGCCTCTCAGGTCCGGGCCATCTGACCTGTAGCAGCTAGATAGACCGGGGTTCGCTTCCAGCGGGCTCCGGTCTTTTGCTTGTGTCGGCTTGGTCACGGCTGTGACTCGACTCACACAATCCTTGAACCTCCGGGTGCCTCCGACCAGTCGAGCTGTGTATGAGGTACGCGTGGTTATGCCACCCCGTGACTGTCGCCGGGGTGTTGGTGCTGCTGATCAACGACCACCTGCTCAAACAAGCCTGGCCGGGGATCGTCACGGGCAAGCTCAGCGACGTCGCCGGACTCGTCGTGGCACCCGCGCTGGTGGCCCTGCTGTTCTGGCGGCGGGCCGATCTGGCGGCGACCGTACTCACGGGGGTGCTCTTCGCGCTCGTGAAGAGCACGGAGACGGGCGCGGAACTCGCTTCCCAAGCCTGGACCCTCGTAGGGGGTCCATCGCGCGTCCTGGCCGATCCTACGGACCTCCTCGCCCTGCCTGCCCTCGCCCTGGCCTGGTGGGTACGCGGGCACAGCGTCCACCTCTCCCCCCGGTGGCTGGTCGTCGTGATGATGCCACTGACCGTGTTCGCGGTCACCGCCACCTCGGGCACGGGTCCGACTGTGTCCGCCGAGGCCGTGGAGGTGGGCAAGAGCGGCCGGATCAGCGTTTACACGGACAGCCGGACGAGCTTGGTCTCCGATGACGGCGGACGCACCTGGTCCTCGGTGAGCGGCGAGCGGACCAGGCAGCCGCAGAGCGCCCAATGCGCGCCCGCGCAGGCCACACGGTGCTACCAGGTGGTCAAGGGCCGGATGGCCGTGGAGGAGTCGGACGACGGCGGCCGTACGTGGCGATCGTCGTGGAAGCTTTCAGGGGACGACCTGGAGCGGCTGACCAGGCAGCACGATCGACCCTTCGAACCGCGTTCCACGGCCCTCGCCGTACAGGCCCGGCCAGGCGGCCACGTCGTCGTCGTGGCGAACGGCCTGGACGGCATCGTGGTCCGCGACACCTCCGGCACATGGCGGCGCGTGGGCTGGCCAGGGGCCTCGGAGCCGGCCGAGGTGAACGTGGACTCCGAGTGGCGCGTGGCGCTCTTCCTGGCAGTGTGCATGCTGTTCGGGGGCGTCTGGGCTGGACTGCGCCAGTTCAGCCGCGTCTACACGGGCTTCGCGGTGGCCGCCTGCCTGGGTCTGCTGGCCGTGCTCAACGGCGGCGAGGTGGTGTCCATGGGCGAATACGTCCCGTATGCCGACACGGACCTGCTCCCACTGGTCGGCCTTGGCCTGCTCGCCGTCCTGGTGGGCACGGTGGTGTGTCTCGTGCTGACGTTCGCGGGCAAGGCACGGCCCGTGCCCACAACCGTCGGGATACTCGCCTCGCCCCTCGTGTACGCGAGCGTCTACCTGCCGTTCGCAGGCTGGTCAGCGGGCACGCCGGAGTCGTACACACTCGCCGTCGCGATCGCCGTTCTCCTGACCGCGCTGGTCCTGCTGGCGAGCGCCGTCCTCATCAGGAACGACGCCCGCCGCGCGAACCCCTACTTCTTCGACGGCTCCAGCACGTCGAGCCCCACATAGGGGCGCAGCGCCTCGGGAACCACCACCGAGCCGTCGGCCTGCTGGTGGTTCTCCAGGATGGCCACGATCCAGCGGGTCGTGGCCAGCGTGCCGTTGAGCGTGGCCAGGTGCTGGGGCTTGCCGTCCTTGTCGCGGTAGCGGACGGCGAGCCTGCGGGCCTGGAACTCGGTGCAGTTGGAGGTCGAGGTCAGCTCGCGGTAGCGGCCCTGGGTGGGGATCCACGCCTCACAGTCGTACTTGCGCGCCGCCGACATGCCGAGGTCACCCGCCGCCGTGTCGATGATCCGGTACGGGACCTCGATCTTGGCCAGCATCTCCTTCTCCCAGGCGAGCAGGCGCTTGTGCTCCTCGTGGGCGTCCTCTGGCCGCACGTACGAGAACATCTCGATCTTCTCGAACTGGTGCACCCGGATGATGCCCCTGGTGTCCTTGCCGTACGAGCCCGCCTCGCGGCGGAAGCACGTCGACCAGCCCGCGTAGCGCAGCGGCAGGTCGTCGGCGTTGAGGATCTCCTGGGAGTGGTAGCCGGCCAGCGACACCTCCGAGGTGCCGACCAGGTAGAGGTCGTCGTCAGGCAGCCGGTAGATCTCCTTGTCGTGGGCCACGTGGAAGCCGGTGCCCTGCATGGTCTCCGGCTTGACGAGCACCGGCACGACCATCGGCGTGAACCCGGCCGCGATCGCCTGCTGCATCGCCATGTTCAGCAGGCCGAGCTGCAGCCGCGCGCCGACGCCCTTGAGGAAGAAGAAGCGCGAACCCGACACCTTGGCGCCGCGCTCCATGTCGATGCAGTCGAGCGCCTCGCCCAGCTCCAGGTGGTCCTTCGGCTCGAAGTCGAACACCCGGGGCTCGCCGACCGTCTCGAGCACCACATAGTCGTCCTCACCGCCGGCCGGAGCGTCCTCCTCGACGATGTTGGGCACCGTCTGGAGCACCTCGTCCAGCTCGACCGCCAGCTTCTCGGCCTCGGACTCAGCGGTCTTGACCTGGCTCGCGAGCTCCTTGGCCCGCTGGAGCAGCGCGGCCTTCTCCTCGCCCTGCGCCTTGGAGACCGACTTGCCCATACTCTTCTGCTCGGCGCGCAGAGACTCGAACGAGGTCAGCGCCGATCGACGACGCTCGTCGAGGTCGAGCAGCGTGTCGACGACGGAGTCGTCCTCACCGCGGGCACGCTGCGACGCCCGTAGCCGGTCGGGGTCCTCACGAAGGGTACGCAGGTCAATCACAAGGAAAGGCTACCGGCGTACGGAAGCGCCCCGCCCCCGTATTTCCCCCGGCTTCCGCGCGCTGCCCCACCACCACCCGGATTTCCCAGCCGAAGCACCAGCAAGCACCCATCAACCTCACCATGCGGACGACCAGACCCACCCAGCATCGGACCACCCGGCCAGGCCGACACACGCCCGCCATCCGCCCCGCCCGGCCAACCGACACGCCCGCGCCATCCGACCGCCCGGTCAGCTGACACGCGCCACCATCGAGGAACGCCCGCCACCGGACCACCCAAGTCAGGCCGACACGCGCCCAGCATCGGACCGCCCGCTCAACCGACATGCCCGCGCCATCGGACTGCCCCGCCAAGTCGGCACACGCCCACCATGAGACCATCGGGTCAAGTTGGCACCCGCCCGCCACGAGACCGCCGAGTCAAGCCCGGGTCCGCCCGCCACAAGACCGCAGAATCAGGCCCACGTCCGCTAAATGTGACCCTACGCGTGTCGCGTACCCGGTCGCCCTCAGACCTTCCCGGCCCGGACTTTGGCCAGCCAGTCGCCGGCCTCCGCGAACTCCGTGTCAGACGTGCCCCGCTTGATCTGCGGCGCGATGCCGTCGGCCCGGGGATAGCTGCCGAGGAAGCGCACCTCGCCACAGATCCGGTGCAGCCCGGCGATGGCCTCCCCGACCCGGGCGTCGGCGACGTGCCCCTCGAAGTCGAAGTGGAAGTAGTAACGCCCGATCCCGTCACCGGTAGGCCGCGACTCGATGCGCGTCAGGTTGACCCCCCGCACCGAGAACTCGGTCAGCATCTCCAGCAGCGCGCCCGGGTGGTCGTCGGCCAGGAAGACCACGAGCGTGGTGCGGTCGGAGCCGGTCGGAGCCGGGAGCGTTCCTGGGCGCCCGACCTTGACGAACCTGGTCACGGTGTCGGATCTGTCACCGATGTCGGTGACCAGCTCCACCAGCCCGTAGTGCTCGCCGGCGATACGGGCGGCGATGGCGGCGTCGTACGGGGAACCGGGCAGCGAGACCTCCTGCGCCGCGGCCGCCGTCGAAGGGGCGGACACCACGACGGCGTCGGGCAGCTCGCGGGAGATGAAGGCGCGGCACTGGGTGATGGCCGCCGGATGCGTGTAGACCCGCTTGATGTGGGGAATCTCAGTGTCCGGCCGAGCCAGCAGCGAGAACTGCACAGGGAGCAGCAGCTCAGCGGTGATCAGCAACGGCTCGCCCCAGGCGAACTCGTCGAGCGTCGTGGTGATCGCGCCCTCGATGGAGTTTTCGAGCGGCACCACGGCACCGTCAGCGTCACCGGCGCGGGCGGCGTTGAGCGCGGCACTCACGGTGGCGCAGGGCAGCCGCTCGGCTGTGGGGTCGAGGAGCCGCAGGGCCTCTTCGGTGAAGGTGCCTTCCGGTCCGAGATAGGCGAGTCTGGGCATGCATACAGAGTATCCGCAGGTGGACAACCCCGCGGCCCTTTCACCCGACGGCGTATCCGCAGGCCCGCGTCACGACGTACCCCCAGAATCCCCCACCATCCCGGCGCCCACCCCTCACAAGCACCCAAAACGACGCCAGCCCCGCTCCCGCCGAGATCCGAAACGACCACTCCTGCCGGGACCCGAAACGACCGCTCCCACCGCTCCCACTGAGGCCCGAGACGACCGCTCCCGCCGAGACCCGAAACGACCACTCCTGCCGGGACCCGAAACGACCGCTCCCACCGCTCCCAGTGGGGTCCGAGACGACCGCCCCACCGCGACCCCACCGAACGCCTGGGAGCAACCCAAGGGGACGGCCAACAGTCAGAACGACTCGGAAACCTTGGAGGCGACCAGCGGCCCGAGCCCCAGCCTCGCCGCCCGCACCGCCTCTTCCTCCTCCGGCGACAACTCCTGCTGCCCCTTGCCGCCCACCACAGGCCGCACGTACGTACGCGTCTCACTACGCCCATTGATGGACGTCAGCACGATCCCATCCCCCAGCCCATTGATCATCGCCACCGAGAACGACAACCGCCCGGTCATCTCCGAGAGCGCGTCGTAGCGGCACACGGCCACATCCCTGATGGCCTTGAGATCACCCCGGCCCTCGCTGATCTGCCGGGAGAGCATCCGCTGACAGTCCTCAACCGTGGCTCTGGCCTGCCGCAGCGCCAGATAACCGATCAGTACGCCACTGACCCCGGCGACGACACCCACGATCACCCATGTGGTAACGAGCACGGCACTGAGGGTAATGGTTCGGTCAAGCCAAGTTCCGCCGTTTCGGCAGCCAGGACACCAACAACCACACCAGCGCCAACGCCCCCAGCCCGAACCCGTTCTGAACGATCTTCCCCAGCACCAGGCTGACCCCCGGAATGTCGGCCGCCTTCAGCGAAACCCCCCACCAGGGAACCGGCACCACATAGAACAGCCACACCCCCGCCGCCACCCGCAGCCGCACCGGATCGCGCCCGTCGCCCACGATCGCCGCGAGCACCACGACCACCCAGGCCAGGTGATGGATCCAGGCGACCGGCGACAGCAACACCGCCATCAGCCCGACGAGCGCGACCGCCGTAACGGAATCACCCGCCTTGTACGCATCCCGCGCCCCCCGGAACCCGTACCACCCGACCGCCGCCACAATCACCGCCCAGATCGCGAACGTCAGCAGGTCGGGCATGTACAGCCGGATCAGCATGCCTCGAATCGACTGGTTGGTAGTGGCCGCGTTCGCGCCGAGGCGTTCGGGATCGAGCAGCGCCGAGAACCAGAAGCCGGCCGCGTCCTGCGGAATCACCGCGAACGGCAGCAACGTGAGCACCGCCGCCGCGAACGCCGCCATGAAGAAAGTCCGCCACTGCCTGGTGACCAGCAGATAGATCAGGAACACACCAGGAGTCAGCTTGACGGCCGTCGCCAGCCCGATGAGAAACCCACGAGGCCACCAGGGCCGCCGAGCCACAACGTCCACCAGGCACAGCGCGACCAGCAGAATGTCCACCTGCCCGAACCGCACCTGGTCCCTGATCGGCATCAGGTACGCGCACGCCACCATGAGCGCCCCGAACACCCACGGCGCGTACTTCCTCAGCTCCTCCCTCCCCAGCACCCCCCGGAAGGAGAACCCCACCGTCACGGCCAACGCCACGAAGATCCCGGCCGTCCACACCCACTGCGCGGTCCCCCAGGACATCCCGGCCAGCGCCACGGCCAGCATCGCGGCGACGGGCGGATACGTGAACGGCAACAACTGCGGCGCGGGCGTCACATAGTCGTACACCGGCCGCCCGTCGAGGAGCATCTGCCCCCCGGTACGGTAAACGTCCAGGTCAACCAATCGCTGGTCGTCCGGGTTGGTGAGCCACGTGTACACCAACGGCGCCACTGCCACCACGACGACGAGCGCCACGATCGCCCACACCCACCACTGCCGCCGTATCACCCGCACCTCGCCACTTGTCACGGTGTGGCACGTTACCGTGGCTGTTGTTGATCGAGGGGCACACACTGGGGGTCCGTACATGCCGAACGCCACACCGTGCCCGCCTCAGCGCCAGTACGGGAGGCGCCACCGCCTCGGCCGACCCCTCACCACCATCCTCCTAACCCTGACCCTCACCCCCTTCCTCACCACCACCGCCACCGCATCCACATTCGCCACATCCACATCCACATCCACCCAACCGACCTCCACCAACACCCGCACAACAAACGCCCCTGCCACGCCAAAACACGCCGCCCTCACCCTCCAGGAACAAACGTCGGCCACCCCCCGACAACGCGCCCTCGCATCCCAGGGACAAGCCCCGACCACGCCCCACGTACAGAGCCCAGCCACACTGCAGGCACGAGCCGCCCTCACCCTCCAGGAACAAACCCCGGGCGCGCCTCAAGGACGAGTGGCCCTCATCGGCGTCCCCGGTCTCGAGTGGAGCGACCTGAACGAGAAGCGCACCCCCAACCTGTGGCGCCTCGTGGCCCAAGGCGCCTCGGCATCCCTGTCGACCCGAGCCGTACCGCCCCCCGACCGTGGCATCACCTGCCCCACAGCCGGTTGGCTGACCGTCTCGGCAGGCCAACGAGCCGGTACGCCGGGCGAAGGCTGCCCACCACCCCCCGCCCCGCAGCCCACCACCGGACAAAGCGGCGCCACGGTCCCGGACTGGCGCACCCTGGCCGCGTACCAGTCAGAAACCGGCTACGACGCCCAGCTCGGCACGCTGGGCCAACTCGTCGCGGACAACGGCGGCAAGGTCGCCGCCATCGGCCCGGGCGCCGCCCTGGCGGCAGCCGACAAGTCCGGAAATATCGCCAAATACGCCCCCACTCCTGATGCCCTAGGCGACCCAACCCCCTACAACCTGATCGTCCTCGAAGCCGGCGACCTCGCGAACGCCTGGATGAAGCAACCCCTCGACGAGTACGGCGTACCCACCTCCCTTTCCACCGCCGCCCGCCAGGCGGCGGTGACGCGGGCGGACCAGCAGATCGGCGCCCTGACCGCCCAGCTCCCCGCCAACACCACCGTCCTCGTGGCAGGCGTCTCGGACGTGACCCCGAACGCCCACCTCCACGTGGCGATCGCCACCGGCCCTTCCCCGACCGGCCAGCCGTACCCGCACGGCTACCTCACCGCCACCTCCACCCGCCAAGACGCCCTGGTCGCGATCACCGACCTCACCGCCACCACCATCCAGCTCCTGGGCCTGCCCGCCTCACGAGCAGTGGTCGGCCGCCCCTGGCAACCCGGCGGCGCAGCCCCTGCCACACCGTCCGGCACGGTGAGCGAACTGGCGGACGGAGACCTGGCCAGCCAGGTCCTCCGAGAGGTACGCGGCCCGTTCTTCGCGGTCCTGGTCACCGTCCAACTCCTCTTCTACGCCTGGGCCGCCCTAGCCCTCCGCCGCCGCCGCTCAACCCGGCCATCCCCCTCAACCAGCCCCCCTACAGACCCCTCAGCCGACAGCACCCCTGCGGACCCCACGGCCTCAACCAGCACCCCTGCGGATCACTCAATCTCAGCCAACGCCCTTCCAGGCCCATCAACTCCAACCGGCACCGGCACGCCGCCAGATCCGTCGGCCTCGACCAGCTCACCGTCAGACCCGTCGGCCTCGACCGACACGCCCCTGAACGCATCGGCCTCCACCGGCACGCCCCTGGCATCGGCCTCGACCGGCACACCCCCGAACGCATCAAGCCAGGCCGGCGCACCGTCGGAGCCGTCGGCCTTCCCGGTCGACGCTGGCTTGGGGCATGCGAGTACCTCCAAGCTGCTCGTGGCCGTTCAGGTCGTCGCAGTGGTCAGTGGTGCCACTGCCGTCTCCACCTTCCTGGCTCAGCTGGTGCCCTGGTGGACCCTCCCGGTGCCCATGCTGTCGGTGATCGTGACGATCCTCGCCATCGCCGGGCTCATCACGGCCGTCGCCTTCGGCGGCCCCTGGCGTGCTCACGTGCTCGGCCCCCTCACCGTCGTCGCCGCCGTCACCTCGCTCGCCCTCCTCCTCGACGTCATGACGGGCTCCAAACTGCAGGTGAACGCCGTAACCGGCTATGAGCCCGTGACCGGTGGGCGGTTCTACGGCTTCAGCAACATCGCCTTCGCCGTGTACGCGACGGGCACCCTCCTCGGCCTGGCGGGGGTGGCTCAGTGGCTGCTCGGCAGGGGGATTTCCAGGGTCGTGGTCGTGACGTTGTGCGCGTTGTACGGGGGACTCGCGGTCTTCGCGGATGGGTGGCCCTCTTGGGGTGCGGACTTCGGTGGTGTTCCGGCGTTCGTGATCGGCTTGGCCGTCTTCCTCATGCTGCTCTCCGGCCAACGCGTATCCCTGCTGAGGCTCCTGCTCGTGGGCCTGATCGGAGCCGGGCTCGTGGGCGCCCTTTCCGTCTTCGACTGGTTGCGCCCCGACACCGAACGAACCCACCTGGGCAACTTCGTGCAGCAGATCATCGACGGTCAGGCGTGGACCGTCGTCGGCCGAAAGTTCGGCGCCATGATCGGCGTAACCGTGGGCAACTGGTCACTGACCCTCCTCTCGCTGGTCGCGCTGGCCTTCCTGTTCCTGGTGCTAGCCCGCCCCTCACGCTGGGGCGCCTCGTCCCTCGGCCAGGCGTACAACCTGGCCCCGACGCTCAGAGCGGGCCTGTTCGGCGCCCTCACATGTGCCTTCGTCGGGTTCCTCATGAACGACTCGGGCATCGCCATCCCCGCTATGGCGCTAACGGTGGCCGTACCGCTGACTCTTGCCGCCTGCGTTCGCGCCCTGCAGCTCGCCGCGCCCACACGACCAGCACCGCAGTCAGAGCAAGCAGGACCCAGGCGAGCTGAGGCCGAACCACGGAACTCAGCCAGTTGAGGTCGGACGGCTGCCCGTCCACCCTGGCGGGCAGGTACGCGAGCGACAGGACCAGCAGGTGCACCACCACGAACCCGTCCAGCGCGGACGCCCCGACCAGCACCAGCAGCCCGAACGCCAGCCCGTCGTACCAGGGCAGGATGTACGGCGTGGCGAACAAGTACGCCACCACCAGCCCCACGGCCACGACCGGCGCCTCCAGCCCCCCACCACGCCCATGGCTCAACGACGCATGCGCTCCTGACCGTCCTCCTCGCGCAGCGTCCAGACCTCCCGCGTTTGCCCGGCCCGTGAGCGAGGCCAGGCGGAGCAGGGACCATGCGATGAGGGCGAGCACCAGGAGCGAGCCGATCTGGATCTCCCCCCGGTAGGCGCTTCCGGTGCCGACCGTGATCTGGAGCCCGCGCTGGACGAGCTTCCAGAACGAAGCGTGGGAGATCGACTTGCTCGTACGGGTCATCGGTGCGATCGCGTCCGGGCCGACGATCGCGTACCCCACCACCACGACGACGACCGCGCACGCCGCCATGAGCGCCAGGCGGGCGGGCCGGCGGCGTAGCTCCCAGGCTGGGCCCAGGGCCACCAGGCCGGCGTTGACCTTGATCGCCACCCCCAGCCCGAGCAGGACGCCGGAGCCCACGGGGCGGCTCCTGGCCAGGAGCGCGGCGACCATGCAGGCGATGGCGAGCGTGTCCACGTGCATGCCCGCGACCAGTTGGTAGAGCAGGAGGGGGTTGGCCGTCCACAACAGGGCCGCACGCAGCCGTCTGGCGGGGTCGTCTCTGGTGAAACGGTCTATGAGCAGGCCCGTCGCTATGAACGCGGCGGCGTTGAACAGGGCCAGCACGAATATCGTCAGCCGGAGCGAGTCGCCGCCGATCCAGCTCGCGACCGCCTGCAACGCCGTGGCCACCGGACCGTAGACGCTCGGCTCCTCACGCCACGGTTTCTCGACCGCGGCCGCAATGCGGTCGCCCGGGAGATCGACCGCGCCGTGAGTGTACGGATTGAGGCCCAGTGTCACCATGCGGCCGTACGCGGCGTAGTTGAGGTGATCGGCGGAGCCCGAGGGAGGCAGGAACGTCAGGACGGCGGCGGCCATACAGCCGACCAGCACCAGCAACCGTGCGCTCGGCAGCCACGGGGTGCCCGGTGCCCACAGGCGCCGCCAACGACTGGGCGCGCCAGGGAGGCCGGCCGACCCGGGCGCGGAAACGCCAGCGCCGGGATCACGATCCGGTCCGGGGAGGTCAGTCGATCCGGACGGAGAAACTCCGGAGTCTGAATCCCGGCCCGGTGCAGGGAGGCCCGTCGACCCGGACGCGGAAACGCCAGCGCCGGGATCATGGCCCGATGCAGAGAGATCGAGCGATCCGGACGCAGAAACGCCAGGGTCGGGATCACGGCCCGATGCAGGGAGGTCGACCGATCCGAACGTAGAAACACCGGAGTCGGGATCACGGCCCGGTGTGGGGAGGCCGTCGCTCGGGCTCAGGCCGGACGAATCACCCTGCCCGGGGGCGGTGCTGCTCGGAGGGATGCGGTCAGGTCTGTCGAGGCCACGGATCGCCAGTAGGGCGGTGAGGAGGCCCAGGCCGCCGAGGATGAGGGCGGTGGCTGCGAGGGCGATCACCAGGTGGGGCTCGGGGCCGAGGTCGAGAGAGTAGGGCGGGTGCCAGGCCGGGCCGGTCAAGGCGGGGATCATCGGAGAGGGGCCCAGGAGGCCGATGACGATCGTCAGCAGGATCGAGGCGCCGATCGCCGCCGTGGCCAGCCCGGTCAGCCAGCCTCGTGCCTTTTCGTGCCGCGTCTCCGAAGTCACCGGGAAATTCCAGCACACTTGCGGGATGCCTTTGGCCGGAGCACACCTCCCTGTGGATAACCATCCTCAGAGCTGGCGGCCTGTGGATAACCCGCACCTGGGCTCTGAAAGCCCTGCCAACGGCCTAGCCAACCGGCCACGGTAACCGGCGTCGGCATCGGTCTTGGCGACCGCCCTCGGCGACCGACCTCGATCTCGGCGTCGATCTCGGCGTCGGGCTGGACGTCGGGCTCGGCGTCGATCTCGGCGTCGGACTCGGCGTCGGGCTGGACGTCGGACTGGACGTCGGGCTCGGCGTCGATCTCGGCGTCGGGCTGGACGTCGGGCTGGACGTCGGACTGGACGTCGGGCTCGGCGTCGGGCTGGACGTCAGCGCCGACCTCAACGTTGGCCTCAACCTCGCCGTCAGCACCAGCCTCGGCAACCTCGGTAACCGACCTCGACAGCAGTCTCCGAAGACCTCGACCCTCAGGACCTGAAAGGTGAAGAACGAGGGTCAGCGTCTGGGTCGGAGCTTGTTGAGGTTCTGTGCGACCACAGGCTCCCGTACGGCCAGCGCCAGCGCCACATCCCGCAACTGCCGCGCCCGATGAAGCTGCGCCCGCCAGTCCGTCCCCGTGGCCCGGTGCGCCATCTCCACCTCGACCTCAGCGATCCGGAACCTCTTACGCAACAGGTCGATCGTCAGCGCCGTCTCCACCCCGAACCCGTGCGCCAGCGGCCGGGCAGCCTCGAAGGCCGCCCTGGTGAGGCAGCGCTGCCCGTTGAGCGGCTGGGCAGGATTGAAGCCGGTGGCCCGGCGGATGCCCTCTTTCGACAGCCGTACGACTAAGCCGTGCCCCCCGAGCTTCACCCTGGTGGCGAAGACGGCGATGGTCATGTCGGCCTTCCCCTCGCGTACAGGCTCGATGAGGGGAGCGGCGGCCTGGGCGGTTTCGCCCAGGTCGGCGTCGAGGAAGAGGAGGTGGCGAGGAGTGCCGTCCTCGTCGAGGAGGCGGACCGCCTCGGCGCCCGTCTCCATCGCGGCGGCCTTGCCCCTGTTGCGGCTGTGCCGCACCACCCGGGCGCCGGCCGCGCGCGCCACCCTGCCGGTCTGGTCCGACGAGCCGTCGTCCACGACCACGACGAGGTCCACGCCCGGCAGAGCCGCGGCCGCCTTGACGGTGGCCGCGATGCGGTCAGCCTCGTTGGCGGCGGGGATGATGACGGCGGTGTCGCCGCTCATCGCCCCTCACCGCCACACGGGAGACCGCCGTACGAGAGGCCGCCGTACGAGGAACCGCCGTACGAGGAACCGCCGTACGAGGAACCGCCGTACAAGGAACCGCCGTACAAGGAACCGCCGTACAAGGAACCGCCGTACAAGGAACCGCCGTACAAGGAACCGTCGTACGAGAGACGGCGCCCGCGACGGCACCGGGCGACGGCGACGCCGCGCGTGCCGGCCATGGCCCCACGACGCGGCGCGCCACCACCCGTGCCGAAGCCGCCACCGCCCAGGTGCACGGTTCCCGTCATGATCCCTCGGTTATGAGGAACTCCTGCGGAACCTCATCATGGACGGTGAACACCGAGTCGAGCCCGGTGACCTGCAGAATCTTCCGTACGGCTGGACGTGGCGCGGCCACCCCCAGCTCCCCTCCCTGCTCTTTCATGCGCTTGAGCGCCGAGAGCAGCACGTTCATCCCCGTGGAGTCGCAGAAATCCACGGCGGACATGTCGATGACCACCCGGCTAGGCCCCTCCTGCAACAGCCGAGTGAACTCGGATTGCAGGTGAGGCGCCGTGTACAGGTCGATTTCTCCGGTGATGGCAACGAGTGCGCACCCGGCATGTGATCGAGTCGAGACCTTGAGCTCCACATGGGCAGGCTAGCGGCGCGAAGGCTTCCGGTCACGTTGTCACGCCGATAGGGGAACCACAGGTTTTTGTCCTCCGTTTGGGCTCCATGAAAACGGAGAGTACGCGAAGCTTGACAGCGTGACACCGGAACCGGCATCGCTTCGTGGAGAAGGAGGGGCTGGGGCACGACCGAAGGGCCCCGCATCGATGAAAGCAGATAAACCCGAAGATCCGCAGCGTCAGGGGCTCCGAGAACGCCTGGAGGCCATCCTCATCAGCACAGAGAAGGCCACGTCATGGAATGAGCAAGCAGGGCGCCTGCGCGGCCTGGTCAACCACGAGGGCTACGTGCCGATCCGCACCCGGCTGGCCGTCGAGGACCTCGAGTTCCTCGCCGAGGCCCGCACAGAGCTGCTCAGGTTCTCGGAGCTCGGGCTCAGGTTGCTCGAGCTCCATCAGCCGCGCGACGCGGGGGGCATCACGAGCGACACCGCCCACCCGATCCTGCGGTGCCGGAGCTGCATGTGGCGCTGGCCATGCCCGACATTTCGGGCTATGTCGGAGTCTTTCGGCGCACCCCGCGACGTACCGGAAAGCGCCTGAAAGAGTCAGCCGCCGACCAGGGGAAGCCGGATCTCGAACCGGCACCCCGGCCCGTCGTTGACCACCCCGATCTCCCCCTCGTGCGCCTCCACGATCCCCTGCGCGATGGCCAGCCCCAGCCCGGCCCCACCGTCGGCGGTAGGAGTACGAGCGGCCTCCCCCCGGAAAGCCACCTCGAACACCCGAGGCAGATCCTCCTCAGGTATCCCCCCACAACAATCGGCAACCGACAGACAGGCCATCCCCTCGGCATCCACTTCGGCCCTGAGCACCACGGTCCGATCCGACGGCGTGTGCCGGATGGCGTTGACCACCAGATTCCCCAGGGCCCGGCCCAGAGCGCCCGCGTCGGCCTCCACAGGTACGGCCGCAGCCGCCTCCGCCGTGAGCACCACCCCCTTGGCCCGGGCGAGCGGCTCCGCTCCCGCCAGCGTGTCGGCCACGAGATCCGCCAGGCCGATCCTGGCCCGCGACAGCCGCAGCGCCCCCGCGTGGATCCGCGACAGCTCGAACAGGTCGTCCACCATCGCCGACAGCCGTTCCACCTCAAGCTTGATCTGCCCGTGATAGCGCGCCACCGTCGGAGGGTCGCTCACCACCCCGTCCTCGAGCGCCTCGGCCATCGCCCGCATCCCGGCCAGCGGCGTACGCAGGTCGTGGCTCACCCACGCCACCAGCTCCCGCCGTGCCTCCTCAAGGGCCCGCTCACGCGCGTACGCCTCCTCCAGGGTGTTCGCGATCGTCTGCAGCTCCGCCGGCAACCCCCGCGGCGCCACGAACGGCATCTCGCGTACGGCCGCCACCAGCCGCCTGCTCTCCCCGACCACCCTCCTGGCCAGCACGAACGCGACCCCAAGCCCCACCAGCCCGCCCACGGCCACCACGCTCAGCACGAAGTCCTTGGTCGACCCCTCGATGATCATCTTGTTGATGATCGCCACGACGCCGGCCAGCGTGGCCGCCACGGCGACCACCACGACCACGGCCAGCATCACCCCGATGGACCGGGTACGCAGCCGCCACATCACCCAGATGCCCGCCAGCGAGATGAGCAGCCCCAGCCCGGCCGTCACGGCCACGACCATCGGCAGGTCACCGGCCGCCACGGTGGGCGGAACCGGCGCGAACGCCATCACGCGCCCTCCAAGGGCTCGTACCGGTACCCGACCCCCCACACCGTGACGATCCTCCGCGGCTCGGTCGGGTCCGGTTCGATCTTCTCCCGCAGCCGCCGCACGTGCACCGTCACCGTGGAGGAGTCCCCGAACGACCACCCCCACACCTGGTTGAGCAGCGCCGACCGGCTGAACGCCTGCCGCGGATTGCGCATGAGGTAGGCCAGCAGATCGAACTCCCTGGCGGTCAACATCACCTCGTCCCCCCGCAGCCGTACCTCATGGGCCCCCACGTCCACCACGAGATCGCCGTCCCGCAACACCCCGGTGCCACCGGTGACGGAGGCGCCCCGCGCCCGCCGCAGCACCGACTGCACGCGCAGCGCCAGCTCACGCGGGCTGAACGGCTTGGTGACGTAGTCGTCGGCCCCGGTCTCCAGCCCGACCACCCGGTCGATCTCCTCACCGAGCGCGGTCAGCATGATCACCGGCACCGGCCAGCGCTCCCTGAGCTTCCTGCAGACCTGCAGCCCGTCGATCTTGGGCAGCATCAGGTCGAGCACCATGAGGTCGGGCGGATGCGCCAGCGCCCTGCGCAGGGCCTCGACGCCGTCGCCCACGCACTCCACCTCGTGCCCGTCGCGCTCCAGATATCGCGCCACGACCTCGGAGACCGTGGGATCATCGTCCACTACCAGGATGCGCGTGTTCACCTCTTCACGGTACGGCGGGGCCGCCCGGAAGTGACATGTACGTCATGGCTTCGTAAGGCTCGCGGATCATTACCCGAAGACGTACGGTTGCCTCATGAGTAAAGTCGTCATGCTCGTCATAGGGACCCTGCTGGGTCTCTTCGTGCTGTTCACCTTCGTGCTGCCCATGCTGGCAGCCCTGCTCAAGCTTGTCCTGATCGTCGGCGTGATCGCCCTCATCGCGTTCGTCGCGGTCACCGTGATCGGCAAGTCCTCCCGCTCGAGCTGATGCACCTCCTGTTCGATCCGTGGCTGGCGGGGATCACCATGATGGCGATCCTGCTGCTGGCCGCGTGGGCGGCCACGTTGCTGCCCACCCTCAGCGGGGAGTCGCCGAGCTTCCCGCTGACCTACGCGCGCCGCTCGGCCTTCCAGCGGCAGCGCGATCCTGACGCGGCAGGTCGTTCGCGTCCACGAGCGCCTTAGGCGTGCCCCGCTTCCCGTCAAGCGGGGCTTTCTCCATGAGTGAGCCCCTTCCCTTCCCGAGAAACAGGGCTCATGATCGATTCTCTTGTCACGTTCGTCATCGGCATGTCCGGGGGTAGCGCCGCCCTCGGGATCGTGCTGTTCACGCTGGCCGTACGGCTCCTGCTGCTGCCGCTCAACGTGCGCCAGGCCCGTACGACGAAGATCCGCGAACGCCTCGCACCGAAGCTGCGGGAGTTGCAGAAGCGTTTCGGGCGCAATCCCGAACGGCTGTCCAAGGAGCTCAACGCGCTCTACGCCAAGGAAGGCACCTCGCCGTTCGCCGGGTTCCTGCCGATGCTGGCGCAGTTGCCGTTCATGTGGCTGATGTACCGGGTGGCGACGCACCCGACCGCACTGGCCGGCCACACTCTGTTCGGGGCTCCGCTGGGTCAGCAGGTCGCCGGGGCGGTGGCTAATTACGGTCTGGTCAGCATGCCGATTTTGGTCTTTGTATCGGTCATCCTGCTGGTCATGGCGGTGGCGTGGTTCTCCGCAAGGCAGATCAAGGTCGCCGAGGAGCAGCCGGAGCTGATGAAGAAGATCATGCCGCTGCTGCCGTACGGCTCGGTGCTGGCCGCGCTGGTGCTCCCACTGGCGGGCGCGCTCTATCTGCTCGTCTCGACGGCGTGGGCCGTCGGCGAGCGGGCCGTGCTCGCTAGCCGGCCTCTCTGAGTGCCGCCACCTGCCCGTTCACCGACTGACTGGGGGCGGGCAGGATGGCCCAGACCGTCGTCGTGTCCCCGTCGTGCCTGACCCCCCAGCTCTCCGCCACGTATTCCACGATGCCGAGCCCCCGGCCCCCGAGCGAGGACAGGGTCGGGCGTCCCGCCCGCGGCTCGGTCGCCGCACCCCCGTCGCTCACCGCCACTTCGATGTGATCGTCGCTACGCAGCCATGCCACCCGGACCATGCCGGAAGGCAGGGGGTGCGCGTGCCGCAGCGCGTTGCTCAGCAACTCGCTCACCACGAGCACCGCATCATCGATCGCGGCGGAAAAGACCCCACTGTCCTGCAGATCAGTACTCAGACGCTGGCGGGCGACGGCAACGCTGGACGGCGCGTACGGCAGCAGCACCACGCTTGACACACCCACCTCCCCGTTACCCGTGCCCCCCGCGGGAACACTCCCCGGTACGACCGAAATGCCCCGTTACTCGATCCCAGAAACCGCATCTCGATCACAGCTTGTACACATTGGACGATAGATCAGCGCAACCGTGACCACCTCGTTACCGCATCGGTGTGTCGGATCCGATAGGGGTCGCACACCTGAGCACGAGTCGCATTCTGGTGCCACCCCCCGGTCGCGGATGAGCGCTGACATCTCCCCCTTGTGCCCTCGCGAGGCTGCGGACGATGTAGAGACCGAGCCCCACTCCACCAAACCGTCTTCTGTCCCCGCTGTCCACCTGGACGAATCTCTCAAAGATCCGCTCCCGGTCAGCCGGGGCGATACCGACTCCCTCATCCTCGACGACCACAACAACGTTGTCGTCTTCCGGCCAGGCCGCCACGTTGATCAACCCGCCCTTCGGCGAGTACTTGAACGCGTTCTCCAGCAACTGCCCCAGGATGATGTCCGTAGCCAGCGGGTCACCCAGCACGTACGGCAGCCCGCCGGAGACGTCCACCTCCACCCGGTGCACGTCCGACAACTCGGGCAGCCCCAGGGTGGCCGCCTCGATCCGCTGGGCCAGGTCGAACTCCTCGATCCGCACCTTGAGCTCGTCGGCGCCCGCCCTGGCCCCCAGCAGCAGGTGGTCCATCAGCTCGCCCAGCGACCTGGCCCGCTCGGCGATCGTGTGCACGGCCGAGCGCCGCTCGGAGTCGCTCATCTTGTCCCAGCGCGCGTCCAGCGTGCTGGCGAACCCCCTGACGATCGTGATCGGCGTACGCAGCTCGTGGCTGGTCGTGGCCAGGAACAGGTCCTTGGCCTCCTCCAGTTCCTTGGCCGTGGTCACGTCGCGGAAGTCCACGACCACCTCGCCCGTCTCCTCGATCTGCGCGCTCACCACGTCCAGCCACCGCCCGTTGTCCATCTGGAAGGTGACCTTCTCGCCGTCGATGGGCAGCGGGAACGGCGGCGGCCCGCCGATGACGGACTCGGCGGGCAGCGCGGTCAGCCCGGCGGCGGCCGGGTTCCACCGCACCACCTGGCCGGCGTGGTCGAGCACGGCGATGCCGTCCGCGCTGGCGTCGAACACGGCCCGCTCGTGCGCCCGCTGCCGCACCGCCTCCTGGTAGGCGACCGCGTTGCCGACCGCGATGCCCGCGTGCCCGGCGAGCAACTCCAGCAGCTCCAGCTCCAGGTGACCGGGCGTGCGCCGGGAGAACAACGCGTAGAGGGCGCCGTACGGGCGTCCGCCCACGGCCGCCAGCCCCAGCGCGATCGTGTGCAGGCCGCCCAGCCGCGCCCACACCAGGTCGCCGAGCCCGTCGGACTCCAGCATGACGGTCTTGCCGGTGCGTAAGAGCTTGTCCACCAGGCTCGTCCGCAGGTCGGTGGTGGTGCCCCTGATCGAGTCGGGCAACTGGTAGGTGCTCACCAGTCGCAACCGCTCACCCTCGATGAGCACGAACCCGCCCGCGTCGGCCCCGGTCAGCTCGGTGAGGTTGGCCGAGATGCGATCGAGCACGGCGGACAGCTCAAGCTCGGAATTGATGTCGCCGACCACGTCGGTCAGCCGGCGCACGAGCCTGGCCCGGCGCGCCATCCGGTTCCTGGCCAGCTCGTCGGCCTGCGCCGGGTGGTAGACGCACACGTAGCCCGCCACGGCGCTGCCCAGCCGCAACGCGCTGATGTCCACCCGCAGGTCGAGCAGGTCTCCGTCGCGGTGCAGGCGTTTGGTGCGCAGCGACACCGGGTCGCCGGTCCGCACGCGCTCCAGCACGCCGTTGTGCTCGGCGCTCAGCTCGTCAGGCACCATCGGCGCCCGCCGCCCGAGCAGCTCCTCCGCCGTCCATCCGAACATGCGTTCGGCCGCGGCGTTCCACACCAGCACGCTCTCGTCGCGGTCGAGCGCCACGACCGCGTTGGGCGAGCTGGCGAGCACCGCGCGAGAGATCTCATCGTCACTACCGGCCCATTCGTCCCCCACTCCTCCATAGTGCACGTGGCGCGGTGGGTACGTCGGGCGATCCGTCCGATACGCTGCGGTCACGGTGATTCCCGACGGGCAGGAGGGTGAGGGTATGTCGAGCAACGATCTCGATGCCCTGCTGAGGGTGACCTCCAGCACCTATCGGGGTGACACATTCCCTGACATCGCCTTCGGCACCTACGACGGGGCCGTGGGCAGGCTGGTGCTGGCCGTGACGGGCAAGGGCCTCGCGGCCTGCAGCTTCGAGGCGGAGAACGACGTCTACGAGTTGGTCACCAGGCATGTGGGCAGCTTCATCGGGCCCGACGCCAGGCGGCTCGACCCGGTGCGCAGAGAGCTGGACGCGTACTTCTCCGGGCGGTTGCGCGCGTTCGCCACGCCGGTGGACCTGGCTCTTGCGACCTCCTTCGCCCGTACGGTGCTGCAGAAGACCATGGCGGTCCCCTACGGCACGACCACGACGCTGGAGGCGATCGGCGAGAGCATCGGCCGGCCGCGCGCGCTGCGGGCGATCGGCAACGCGCTGGCCTCCAACCCGCTCTGCGTGATCGTGCCCTGCCACCGGGTGGTGCGCGAGGACGGCGTGCTCGGCGACTACGCGGGCGGCGCGCACGCCAAGCAGCACCTGCTCAACGTCGAGCAGCGGAGCGCCGCAGCAGGCCGATGAGCAGCGTCACCAGCGCGGCTGCCAAGGCCCCGCCGAGCGCGCCGTTCATCCACGGCTGCCGGGTGAAGCCGATGGCCTCGCGCACGCCGTTCCACAGCGCGTCCCATTCGGGGACCGTCGGCGTCGAGGTCGTCAGCCAGTAGGCCACGAAGCCCAGCGCCCACGGCACCAGCATCGACCAGCGCGAGGGCGCGTTCTCCGCGGTGTTCCAGCGGCCGGCGCCGCCCAGCACGAAATACTCCACGGCGAGCACCGCGAACATCGGCACGAACACCGCCCCGATCACACCCAGGAACGCGCCGTAGGAGTTGACGTCGGCGACCAGGGCGATCAGCACGGTGAGCACGCCGATGACGACGGAGAAGACGCGCCGGTCCATGCGCGGCATGAGGTTCTGCAGCGAGACCGTGGTGGAGTAGACGTTGGCGAAGGACTGGTCGGTCTCGCGCAGCACCAGGATCCCGAAGAACAACGCGCCGAGCGGCACCGCGACGAACGCGCCGAACACCGACCCCGCCTCCGCCCCGCCCGCGATGGCCACCGCGTACACGCCCAGCCCCAGACACGCCACCTGGGCCAGCGTGTAGCCGCCGACCACGCCGGTGAAGGCGGCCCGGCCGGAGCGCGAGTGGCGGGCGAAGTCGGCGGCCATCGGCACCCACGACACCGACAGCGCGATCACGTAGTCCACCGCGGCGGGGAAGGCCGTCCAGGTGCCGCCCTCGTGCGTGGGGGCCTCACGCAGGAAGAACACCGCGAACCAGACCATCGCCACGATCACGCCGACGGTGACGTACCGGCGCAGCAGCCGGATCGACCCGAGCGGCCAGATCGTCAGCGCGGTGGTGAGCACCCCCGCCACGATCACCCACACCTGGTACGGGACCGAACCGAAGATCGCGGTGGCCCCCTGCGCGATCACCCAGAGCTCGAAGGCTCCCCAGCCGAGCATCTGCACGATGTTCAGCACCGTGGGCACGTAGGAGATCCTGGCCCCGAACAGCCCGCGCAGCAGCACCATGGCGGGCTTGCCCTCCCGCGTGCCAGGGATGGCGGACAGCCCCACCATGGCCGTGCCGATCAGGCTGCCGACCACCGTCGCCACCAGCGCCGCGGCCAGGCTGAGCGGGGCGTTGCCGAGCGGGTCGAGCAGGAACAGCGCTCCGGAGAAGCCGAGCAGGCTGACCCCCAGGTTCGCCCAGAGCGCACCCTGGTCGAGCACCCCGAGGGTCCTCGGCGCCGTGCCTTCGAGGGTCAGAGGGACTTCTTCGACGCCATGCGTCATCGCGCACTCCCTACGCCGGCATTACCCGGACAGGTTCAGGCGGTCGGCAGCGGATTTCTAGCTGCCCTCTCAGCCCGGCGACCCCGAGCTCCCGCGACGATCTGTAGTTGGCGCCCTCATCATGCCTCAATGGCGACTAATCCGCCATAGTGGGTGACTTCACGCCACGAAGGGCGGCTGTCCCGTCTCGCTCACCATCGGCCGGCGCGCGGACTCCCACGACTGCATGCCGCCCCCGACGTTGATCGCGTCGCGCCCGATCTGGTTGAGCCAGGCCGCTACCTGCGACGAGCGGCCGCCCACCCGGCAGACGACGTAGACCGTGCGGTCGTCGGGGACCTCCTCGACCCGGCCCTGGATCTGGGTCATGGGGATGTGCACGGCCTCGGGCGCGTGCCCCGCCAGCCATTCGTCCTGCTCACGGACGTCGAGCAGGTAGGCGTCGGAGGGAACGGCGTTGGCCTCGATCTCAGGAACGGTCATGACTCCATCATCTCGCGGCGAGGGAGTGCCGTCGTCTGGAGGAGGAGCGACGGCGGCATCTGGCGACCGAGCCCGCCTCACGGAGTGAGGCCATGAACACGCGCGTCGTAGGTGGCACGCGCCGCGGCGATCTCCCCCTGATGCTGCTCGGTCCACGTGACCAGGGACTTGATGGTCTGGTGCAGCGTACGGCCGAGCGGTGTCAGCGCGTAGTCCACCCTGGGCGGCACGACGGGATAGACCGTGCGGCTGACCAGCCCGTCGCGTTCGAGCTGACGCAGGGTGACGCTGAGCATGCGCTGGCTGACGCCGTCGATCTCGCGGCGGAGCTGGGTGAAGCGCAGGCTCTGGCAGTCGAGCAGGGCGATGACCAGCAGCGACCACTTGTCGGCGATGCGGTCGAGGATCTGCCGGACCTCGCAGTCCTCCCTGGTGTCCCACTGGCGTACGTCGTAGTCGTCGTCCATGGTGCCTTCGCAGTAACTGAGTGACCTCAAAGTGCCGTCTTCCATGACATTTCATGCTGGCCCATGATGTGGACGGTTACAAGAGATAACTGACATGCCGAGAAGTAACCGGGGGTTTGTTGTGTCTGTCCCTGCCCGCTCCTGGGGCGTACTGATCATCTTGTGCGGGGCCATCTTCCTTGAGGGCATCGACGTGGCCATGCTGAACGTCGCCCTTCCGTCGATCCGGGCCGACCTCGGGCTGTCCACGGGCATGCTGAGCGGGGTCGTGAGCGCGTACGTGCTCGGTTACGGCGGTTTCATGTTGCTCGGCGGCCGGGCGGCCGACCTGCTGGGCCGGCGGCGGATGTTCCTGCTCTGGCTGGTGGTGTTCCTGCTCTTCTCCGGGCTCGGCGGCTTCGCGGACGAGGGGTGGGTGCTGCTGGTGGCCAGGTTCGTCACGGGGGTGGCCGCCGCGTTCATGACGCCCGCCGGGCTCTCACTGATCACCACGACCTTCCCCGAGGGCCCGCGGCGCAACCGGGCCCTGCTGATCTACGCGGGGACGGCGGCGGGCGGGTTCGCTCTCGGGCTGGTGATCGGCGGCCTGCTGACCGCGATCGGCTGGCGCTGGGTGTTCTTCGCCCCGGTCCTGCTGTCGCTGGCCCTCCTGATCGCCGCGATCCCCCTGCTCAAGGAGCCGGCCGCGGAACGCCGCCCGGCCGGGGGCTTCGACCTCGTGGGCGCGGTGAGCATCACGGGCGCGATGATGGCGCTGGTCTACGGCGTCGTACGCCTGGAGCACCCGTCCGACGGCCTGCCCCTGACGGTCGCGGCCTTCGCCGGCGGCCTGGCCCTGCTGGCGGTCTTCATCGCCGTCGAACGCCGCTCCGCCACTCCTCTGGTCCGCCTCGGCCTCCTGCGCTCGGGCCCGCTGGTCCGGGCGAACCTGATGGCGGCCCTGCTCACGACCTCGTTCTTCGGCTTCCAGTTCCTGATCACGCTCTATCTCCAGGAACTGCGCGGCTGGTCCGCCATCCAGACAGGCCTGGCCCTGCTGGCGGCCGCCGCCGACGTGGTGCTCGCCCCGACGCTCACGCCGTGGCTGGTCAACCGCTACGGCAACGCCAGGGTGGTGCTCGGCGGCCTGGTGTCGGGGCTGCTGGCGTACGCGTTGTTCCTCGGGGTGGGCCTGGACTGGACGTACGCGGCCATGTTGCCGTCGATGTTGCTGATCGGCCTGATGTTCGCCTTCGTCTACGGCCCGCTGACGATCGTGGCCACCGACGGCATCGCCGAACACGAGCAGGGCCTGGCGGGCGGGCTCATCAACTCCTCGTTCCAGTTCGGCGCGGCCCTGGGCCTGTCGATGGTGACGGCGGTCAACGTGGCGGCCCTCGGCCAGGCGTCGAGCGCGGAGGCCGGGCTCGACGCCATGCGCACCGCCCTGGTGGTGCCCGTGACGGCCACGCTGCTGGCCGCGGTCATCGCCGTCGCCGGCCTGCGCACCCGAGCCCGGCGGCAGGTGCTGAGCGCTACTTGAGCAGCTTGGACAGGCGGCGGTCGGCCAGCGGCTTGCCGCCTGTCTGGCAGGTCGGGCAGTACTGCAACGAGGAGTCGGCGAACGAGACCTCCCTGATCGTGTCGCCGCACACGTCGCACGCCTGCCCGGCACGGTTGTGCACGCGCAGCCCCGACTTCTTCTCCGCCTTGAGATCCTTGGCCGCCAGCCCATGGGCCCGCTCGACCGCGTCGCGCAGCGTCGTGACGATGGCCTCGTGCAGGTCGGCGATCTGCGCGTCGGTCAGTGTCGCCGCGACCTTGAACGGGGACATCTTCGCCACGTGCAACACCTCGTCCGAATAGGCGTTGCCGATGCCCGCGATGACCTTCTGGTCGCGCAGCAACCCCTTGATCTGGGTGCGGTTGCCGCCCACGATGCGTTTGAGCGCGTCGACGGTGAACGCCTCGGCGAGGGGGTCGGGGCCGAGCGCGGCAACACCGGGCACATCGTCCGGATTTTTCGTGACATAGACGGCCAGCCGCTTCTGCGTCCCCGCCTCCGTCAGCTCGAACCCCGGCGCCAGGCCCTCGTCGTCGGGCGCCAGCCGCACCCGCGCCGCCAGCGGCCCCTTGCCCGGCCGCACCGGCTTGGCGCCCGAGAGGTCGTCGCGCCAGCGCAGCCACCCCGCGCGGGCCAGGTGGATGACCAGGTGCAGGCCGTCGCAGTCGAGGTCGAGGAACTTGCCGTGCCTGGCCACGCCGGTGACGGTCAGCCCGCCGAGCGCCGTGACCGGCGGGTCGAAGGTCTTGAGCGCCGAGAAGGCGACCACGTCGACCCCCAGGATCGTGCGGCCCACCGCGCGCTCGCGCAGGAAGTGGGTGAGCGACTCCACTTCGGGAAGTTCGGGCATGTCACCAGAGTACGATGCGCCCCCGACTGTTCACGGCACGTCCCAGAACGCCAGCTCGTGAGCCATCCCCTCCGCGAACAGGGCCTCGGCCCGCGCGGGATCCGGATCGGCCTCGTCGATCATCTCCCCGATGCGCACGGTGAGCGCCTCGAACCCCGGGTCCGCGTACGTGTCCACCCAAGCTCGATATCTCGGCTCAGCAGGCGGATTCTCCGCCAATATCCGCCCAAGACTCGAATATCCCCACATGCACGGATACAGCGCCGCCAGCCCCTCCCCGTACGACGCCGCCGACTCCAGCAGGAACGCCGTGTACGCCGCGCACGCCGGCCCCTTGACGGCCCCCTCCAGATCGGCCCCGAACTCGGCCGACATCGTCCTGTGCAGGCTCAGCTCGTCATGGAAAGTGGTGTGCGCCAGGTCCACCAGGTCACCGAGGTGCGCGTCGGGCGCCTGCCAGGCGAGCCGCGCGAAGACCCGTACGTAGTCCAGCAGGAACAGATAGTCCTGCTCCAGCCACGACCGGAACACCGCCTCCGGCAGATCGCCGCGCCCGATGCCGGCGACCGTGGGGTGCAGGAGCTGATCCTGGAGCAACGGCCGCCCGATGGCGTGCAACTTCTCCGAAACACTCATGGCTGGGAGGTTAGTGTCGAAGGATGAGGGTGACGATCGCCGAGGAGCTCCTCCTCCTGGCCCACAGCGACGACAAGGGCAAGCAGATCATCAACACGACCCAGCTCGACCCGGCCGTGGCAGGAGCGCTCCTGGCCGAACTGGCGGTCACCGACCGCGTGGAGCTGACCAAGAAGAAGGTGACGATCAAGGACCCGACTCCGCTCGGTGACGAAGAGCTCGACGCCTTGCTGGCCCGCATCGCCGACAAGAGCGCGCCCAGGAGTCCGGCCTGGCGGTTGTCGAAGCTGCAGTCGGGCAAGCTGCGCAAGCGCCTGCTCACCCGCCTGGCCACCACCGGCGTGCTGACGGAGCAGCAGAGCACGGTGCTCGGCCTCTTCCCGGTCACTCGCTGGCCGGAGGCGGATCCCAGCGTGGAGGCGAACGTCAAGGAGCGGGTCTCCGCCGTCCTGACGGGCGCGGACCCCGACCCCCGTACGGCGGTCCTGATCGCGATCGTGCACGCGGCCAAACTGGACCGCAAGGCGTTCCCCGGCGCCGACAGGGCGCGCGTCAAGCAGATCGCCAAGGGCGAGTGGGCGGGCGACGCGGTGGCGAAGACCATCGCCGCCGCCAACGCGGCCGCCGTGGCCGCCATCACCGCGGCCACGTCGGCCGCCACGACGGCCTCATCGGGGAGCTGAGGGGGGCTCAGCCGGCGTCCACGATCTCCTTCGGCACCGGCTTGTCCTCCTTCAACGCGTTGAACAGCGCCAGCGCCTTGGTCCGATCCCACTTGACGGCCGAGCCGCCACCGGCGACGACCTCGTTCCCGCCGAACGGCACCACCGTGGTCACCGGGCTTTCACCCATGGCCAGACCCAGCGAGAGCATGTCGAACGTCCCGGTCCCCGAGTCGACCTCGACCGCGTCGGTGGCGCTCGACGCCAGCGGGATCGCGGTGAACGGGTTGAGCAGCACTCCCGGGCTGGCGGCCTTCTTCACGACCGCGCCGAGGAACTGCCGCTGCCGCTTGGTCCGCTCGAAGTCGGGCAGCGCGCCGCCCTTGCGGGTGCGTACGTAGCCGAGCGCCTGGGAGCCGGTGAGCTCCTGGGGGCCCTTCTTCAGGTTGAGCCCCGCCTTGGGGTCGTTCACGGCCGCGCGCACGTTGATCTCGACCCCGCCGACGGCGTCCACGATGTCCACGAACCCGGCGAAGCCGATCTCCATGTAGTTGTCGATGTGCACCCCGGTGACGGTCTCGACCGTGCGGACGAGCAGCTTGGGGCCGCCGATGGCGTACGCGGAGTTGAGCTTGTCGCGGCTCTTGCCGGGAATGGTGACGGCGGAGTCGCGCGGCAGGCTGACCAGCGTCGGCTTGTCGCCGGCATCGGAGATGTGCAGCAACATCATCGAGTCCGTACGCTGCCCCGCGGCCTTCCCCGTGGCCAGCTTCTTCCGCTGGGCGGCGGTCAGCCCCTTACGGCTGTCGGAGCCCACGAGCAACCAGTTGGTGCCCGGGGTGTCGGCGACCCGTCCCTCATAGTCATCGAGCACACCGTCGATGCCCACGAGACGGGAGTCGATCCAGAAGATCATCCCCACGGCGGCGACCAGGAGGAGGACCAGCAACCCGGCGACGACGGTGCCGGCGACCCTCCAGGAGAAGCCCTTGCGCGGCTTCCTGGGGGGCTTATGACCGACGGCGGCCTCATCATGATCACTCGACGACCGAAGCGGCCGGACCGGGGCGTTCCCGGCCCGCTCCCGGCCGTAGACCCGTGAGCTGCTGCCGCGAGGCGGCGACGGCTCGGCCCGTGAACCAGCGCCGCGAGGTGGCGGCGGCTGCTCGGACTGAGCAGGGGGAACGACGGGAAGCTTGTGCGTGGGCGCCGCGGGCTCTCCTCCCCCCGGCATCCGGTGAGCGGGCGCGCCTCCCGAGCGCAGGCCGTCGTCGCCCAGCCCTGGTGGCAGCGGGCGGCCATCGCCTGGCGAGCGCATGGCCCGCGTCCGGTCGTCCTCAGACACTTCGCCTACTTCCCTTCGCTTTGTCATAAACGCTACGTCCAACCCCCTAGCAGTGAAGACGTTCCGCCAAGCTTTTCCCACGGAAAAGTACGCGGAACTAGCGGAGAGTCACTGCGGAAACATAGATGCCACCAGCGTCGTTACGGTTATGGACGACCTCTATCGAAGGGATGATCGTGTCCGAACCGGACCCGTGGAGTCTTAGCCCGTGCTCGGGCACGGGTTACTCTGAGGGCTCACTACGGTGAGCGCCTATCTCGGGCTACTGGCCCTCTTGCTCCTCACCGCGGCGACCGGCTATTTCGTCGCCCAGGAATTCGCCTTCGTCGCCGCCGACCGCGGCCTCCTCCGTGAGCAGGCCGCCGCGGGCGACACCTCGGCAGAAAAGGCACTCCGGGTCACCTCCCGCCTGTCCTTCATGCTCTCCGGCGCCCAGCTGGGCATCACGGTCACGGCACTGCTGGTCGGCTTCCTGGCCGAACCGGCGATCGCCGTGCTGGTGCGCCCCTGGCTGGCGGCCACGGGCCTGCCGGACGCCGCGATGACCGGCCTGTCAGTGGCGGCAGGCGTGTTCGTGGCGACAGTCGTGCAGATGGTCGTGGGCGAGCTGGCTCCCAAGAACCTGGGCATAGCCAGGCCGGAGCCGGTGGCCAAGTTCCTGGCCGGCTCGACCCTGGCCTACCTTTCCATGGTCGGCCCCGTAGTCAAACTGTTCGACTCGGCGGCCACCGGCCTGCTCCGACGCGTCGGCATCGAGCCGGTGGAGGAGGTGGAGCACGGCGCGACGCCGGAGGAGCTCTCCCGCATCATCGCGGAGTCGACCCAGGCGGGCGAACTCCCGGCAAGGCTGTCCGATCTCCTAGAAAGGGCCCTGGAATTCGGCGACCGCACGGCGGAGGAGATCATGGTCCCCCGCCCGAGAGTGGTGGTCCTGCGCAGCTCCCAGCCCATAGCCGACCTCCTGGACGCCATGCGCACCTGCGGTCACTCCCGCTACCCGGTGCTGGCGGAGGACGGCGACGTGGCAGGCGTGACAGGCGTCCGCGAGCTCCTGTCCTCCGGTCTGGACGAGGGCCTGATCGCCACGATCACCCGCCCCGCCCTCCTGGTCCCCGACTCGGTTCCGCTCCCCGCGGTGCTGGACAGGATGAGAGCGGCGAAGGACGACATCGCCTGCGTCATCGACGAGTACGGCGGCCTGGCAGGCGTGATAACCATCGAAGACCTGGCAGAAGAGCTGGTGGGCGAGCTGGTGGACGAGAACGACCCGGAGCCGGCGGGCGCGGTGGAGCAGCCGGGTGGGATCTGGGAGGTCCCCGGCCGGCTGCGCCTGGACGAGGTCGAACGCGCGACAGGCCTCGGCCTGCCGGAGAGCGACGACTACGACACCCTCGCCGGCCTGGTCCTGGCCAAGCTGGGCAGGATGCCCAACCCCGGCGACACGATAACGGTCGAGGTCACCCCGGACGACGTGGATCCGTTCGCGGAGGAGAACGGACAGGACACGGCAGAACTGACGGTCATGTCCCTCAACCGGCGAGTCCCTGAATGGGTCCGCCTGACCCCGGTCCAGCACGCGGAGGCGACACGCCGATGACCATGATCATCCTGAGCGTGGCCCTGCTGGTCTTCAACGCGCTGTTCGTGGCGGCGGAGTTCGCCTTCGTCAGTTCCAGACGCCACCGCCTGGAGGAGATGGCCTCGGGCGGCAACCGCATGGTCAGGCTCGCCGCCAGATCGGCGGCGAGAGGCAGCAGGCAACTCTCCCTGATGCTCGCGGGCGCCCAGCTGGGCATCACCCTGTGCACACTCGGTCTGGGCCAGGTAACGGAGCCGGCGATAGAGCACTACCTGGAGCCGGTTTTCGGCCTGGTAGGCGTCCCAGAGCCCATGCGAGTCCCGATCGCCCTGATCATCGCCCTGACACTGGTGACCTTCCTCCACATGGTCGTCGGAGAGATGGCCCCCAAGTCCTGGGCTCTGACTCACCCGGAACGAGCGGCCCTGATCCTCACGTTCCCGTTCAGAGCCTTCACCACGGTCATGCGCCCTCTGCTCTCGGCCCTGAACGCGGCGACGAACTTCATCCTCCACCTCTTCGGCGTCAAGGCCAGAAACGAACTGACAACCACCAGAACCCCCCGCCAACTGGCCATGCTGGTAGGCGAGTCAGGCCGGATGGGCCTCCTGGACAGAGAGGAACACGACCTCCTGACGCGGGCCCTGAGACTAGACGACGAAGGCATAGAACGCCTGATGGTCCCCATAGCCAAGGCAGTCAAGGTCAAGGCAACGGCAACAGCCACAGAGATCAAAAAAACAGCAGCAGGCAGCGCCCACCTAAGACTCCTGGTAGAAGGCCCAGAAGGCATAACCGCAGCCCTACACGTCAGAGACGCGCTGCTGACCCCCACAAGCAACGCGGCAGACCTGGCAAGACCCCTACCGAAGCTGACCTGCACCACCCAGGTCCCAGAAGCGGTGACGATCCTCCAAGAACAGAGATCCCACCTGGCTCTAGTAACGAATCAGGATGGAACCGTCATCGGAATGGTGAGCCTCACAGATTTGGTCGGAGAACTCTTGGACACAAGAGCCGCATAACTGTGACTTAAGCCACAAGGGCCCGGGAAGGGACGCAAGCCATGAGAAAGCGGGTTGCAACCCCCCGGCCCCACACTCCGAAGGCGACCCACACCCGCTACGGACAGAAAAGAAGCAAGCAACCTCTTGCCATCCCCCTCTGGCTTCGCCAGGGTGGGAACCCGAACCCGGCAGGGATTGTGATGGGGTCTGGGGCAAAGCCCCAGGAGCGTCAAGCGACAATTGCTGGGGGTCCGGGGGTTATCCCCCGGGTAGACATGACGAGGGGACCAATGGAAGCTTGCAAAGCAAGCGACCAAGGGTCCCCAGTCAACGAGTGGGCGAGGAGGGATTTGAACCCTCACGTCCTTTCGGACACACGGACCTGAACCGTGCGCGTCTGCCGTTCCGCCACCCGCCCTTGTGGGTGCGGAAAGAACAGTAGCACGGAACAGTCACTGGTACTGAACCCGGATACGATCGCATAAGACACGTGAGCGGAGGAGCTGGGCGCGACAGCTGAACGAGCGCCAGGGACGCCGTGACGTGGAACGAGCGGGAACCGGGCGCCGAAGCGTCTGGGGGCCGCGATCATATGCACGGAGGAAGGGAGGTACCCGGTGGGAGTCCTTCAGCGCTTCGAGCGAAGGCTCGAAGGCTTGGTTGAGGGGGCCTTTGCGCGGGCGTTCAAATCTGACCTTCAGCCGGTCGAGGTCGCCAGCGCGGTTCAGCGGGAGATGGATGAGCGTGCGGCGATCGTCGCTCAAGGTCGCACGCTCGTGCCCAACGACTTCGTGGTCGAGTTGTCCACGACCGATGCCGAACGGCTTGAGGTCTATGCGGACAGCATCAGCCACGAACTGGCCAACCTCGCCAGGGAGTACGCCAAGGAACAGGGCTACTCCTTCGTGGGACCGGTCCGGGTGCGCTTCGAAACCGCCGGTGACCTGGCTGTGGGGCTGTTCCGCATCCGCTCAGGCGTCATCCGCGGCGCGACGGTCGAGCAGGACGAGATTCGCCAACCGGCGAGCGACCTGCCACCGTCGAGGCCCGGGGCTTTCAACGGGCGGCCCCGGCTGCTCGTCTCCACTCAGGACGATCCGCAGGGCGACCGCTCCTACGAGCTCACCACTCCGGTGACCTTGCTAGGCAGGGGCACCGACTGCGATCTTCGTCTCGTCGATCCGGGGGTTTCGCGGCATCATGCGGAGCTACGCGTCGAGGGCCAGCTCGTGGCCCTCGTGGATCTCGGATCGACGAACGGCACTTTTGTCAATGGCCAGCCGGTACGCAGGGTCGAGCTCCAGAACGGCACGCGAGTGACTCTGGGGCGTACGACTCTGGTGTTCCGGCGCGATTAGAGGTAGACAGACGGTCCATGTCCGAGCTCACGCTGCTGCTGATCCGGCTCGCTTTCCTGGCGGTGCTGTGGTTCTTCGTCATTGCCGCAGTCGGCGTGATCCGGACTGACTTGTTCGGCTCACGCACGGCTCCCGCGGGCGCACGTAAAGGTACGAAACCCGCGAAACCGGTGGCCAAGCCCAAGAGCAAAAAGGGCGAGCCACGCCAGCTCATCGTTACCGGTGGCCCACTTCAAGGCACCACCATTAATCTCACGGAGACGCCCATCACCATTGGCCGGGCGACTGACGCCACGCTGGTAGTCACCGACGACTACGCTTCCAGCCGGCATGCCCGGCTCTTCCCTCAGGACGGTCAATGGATCGTGGAAGATCTTGGGTCCACCAACGGCACGTATCTCGACCGCTCGAAAGTCACCCGCCCGACCCCGGTGCCGCTCGGTGTTCCGATCCGCGTCGGCAAGACAGTCATTGAATTGCGCAAATGACCATCGCACTCCGCTACGCCGCCCGCTCGGACGTCGGCCTCCTCCGCGAAGGAAACGAGGACTCGGCGTACGCTAGCGGCCGCCTGCTCGCCGTCGCCGACGGCATGGGCGGGCACGCTCACGGCGAGGTGGCGAGTTCAGTCGCCATCGCCGCCATGGCCTCTCTGGAAGAGGCTCAACAGGGGGGTGACCTGCTCAACACCATCGAGGCGGCGGTACGCGACGCCAATCGCAAGCTGCACGAGATGGTGGGGCGGGATCCCAGCCTCAAAGGCATGGGGACGACTCTCACGGCCATGCTCTGGCACGGCACCCAGGTCGCTCTGGTGCATGTGGGCGACTCGCGCGCCTATCTGCTCAGGCGCGGGGAGCTCTACCAGATCACCCATGACCACACCCTGGTCCAACAGCTCGTCGACGACGGGCGCATCACGCCGGAAGAGGCGGCCACGCATCCGCAGCGTTCGATCCTGCTGCGCGCGCTCGACGGAAGCGGCGAGGTCGATCCCGATCTCACGCTCCGCGAGGCGCAGGTGGGCGATCGTTATCTGCTGTGTTCCGACGGCCTTTCTGGCGTGGTGAGCGCGGAGACACTGCACGCCACGCTCACCAACATCGACGACCCTGAAGAGGTCGTCCGCCAGCTCATCGATCTGGCGAACCGTGGTGGCGGGCCCGACAACATCACGTGCGTGCTGGCCGACGTGCTGGAGATCACCGATGGGCAGCAGATGCCCGACGAGATCGCCATCGTCGGCGCCGCGGGCATGACCCGGCTGTACGGAAGTCCCCAGGACCTCGCGCCGGGGCGAGCCGGCGCGGTGACCGCACCCCAACCGGTGCTCACCGACGGCGAGCTCGATGAGCCGGTCGCCGAGACGGCGCCCCGGCGATCGCGCAAGCGCCGTCGAATGTGGCCCGTGCTGGTCACCGTGCTCGGTGTCGGCATCGTCGGAATCGTCGGCGCCGGTTACTTTGGATACCAGTGGACTCAGGACCAGTTCTTCGTCGGTGCCAGTGGCGACGAAGTGGTCGTGTTCCAGGGGATCCAGCGGGAGTTGGGTCCGTTCCCGCTCTTCCATGTCTCCAAGCCCACTGGCAGGCGGCTCTCCAAGCTCTCCGAGGCTGACCAGGCCCTGATCAAGGGCGGCATTCCGGTCACCACCGAGGCCGAAGGGGTGACGAAGATCAACGGCATGAAGACCACCGAGGAGCAGAAGGACAACGAGACCCCCGCGAAGACCACCGCGTCCCCGACGCCCACCAAGCCAACCCCCACCACTACCAAGACGAAGCAGCAGTAGATGAGCGAAGTCGCGGTCGACCCCGTCCCGATGCCCGCCAAGCGACGCATGGCCCAGTTGGTCATGCTCGCCCTGGCGGTGGTGATCGTCATGGTCGCGTACGCGAACGTGGGCCTGGCCGTGGACGGCCAGGTTCCCGCCGGCATGCTGGCCTACGGGCTGGGGCTCGGCGGTCTGATGCTGGCCGCTTATCTGGTGCTGGCCAAGTTCGCCCCGTGGGCCGATCCGCTGATCCTGCCGCTCGTGACCGTGATCAACGGCCTGGGGCTGGTGATGATCTACCGGCTGGAGGCCGCCAAGATGGGCGGTGCCTCCACGGCCAACCAGATCATGTGGACCGGGGTCGGGGTCGTCATGTTCTCGATCACGCTGATCGTGCTGCGTGACCACCGGGTGCTCCAGCGCCTGACCTACACGGCGGGCGCGATCGGCCTGGTCCTGCTGGCGATCCCGGCGCTGCTGCCCGGCTCGCTCAGCGAGGTGCAGGGCGCGAAGATCTGGATCAGGATCGGCTCCTTCTCCATCCAGCCGGGCGAGTTCGCCAAGCTGGCGCTGGTGGTCTTCTTCGCCGGCTACCTGGTGGCCAAGCGCG
>NZ_JBHSPA010000008.1:0-58986 GCF_042656245.1 Nonomuraea insulae | reverse complement strand
CGGCTGGCGGCTGATCCGGGTTATGATCGTTTGCTGGCGGGGCGGCGGCTGCTCTTCATCGACCTGCCCAGGGCCAGGGACCTCGGTCCCGTCCTGGCGACGTGGGCGATGAGCCTGCTCGTGCTGGTCTTCGAGAAGGACCTGGGCACCTCGCTGCTGCTGTTCGGCACGTTCATCGCGATGCTCTACATCGCCACCCAGCGCACCTCGTGGGTGCTGATCGGCATCCTGCTGTTCGTCGGCGGCGCCTTCCTCGCCGGGCAGGTCTTCGACCACGTCAGCGCCCGCTTCGACGCCTGGCTCGACCCGGCCAACCCGATCTACTACGGCAACGCCGACATCTGCCTGAAGGACCCGCCTGGCGACCCGATGTGCAGCAAGAGCTACCAGATCATGCAGGGGCTGTTCGGCTTCGGCGCGGGCGGCATCCTGGGCACGGGGCTGGGCCAGGGGCACCCCTACGAGATCCCGCTGTCCTTCTCCGACTTCATCTTCGCCGCGACCGGCGAGGAGCTGGGCCTGACCGGCCTGATGGCACTGCTCATGCTCTACGCGCTGCTGGTGGAGCGGGGTCTGCGCACCTCGATCTCGGCCAGGGACCCCTTCTCCAAGTTGCTGGCGGGCGGTCTGTCGTTCATCCTGGCCTGGCAGGTGTTCATCATCGTCGGCGGCGTGACGAACCTCATCCCCCTGACCGGCCTGGTCACGCCGTTCATGTCACAGGGCGGCTCGGCGCTGCTGGCTAACTGGATCCTTATCGCGCTCCTGGTACGCATGTCAGATGCGGCGCGAAGGCCCCCGCCCCAGGCGATCCAGAACGAAGGAATGACGCAGGTGTTCCAGCGATGAACCGCACTCTGAAGCGCGCGGCCATGGCCTGCCTGGCCATGTTCGCGCTCCTGATGGTCAACGTGAACGTCCTGCAGGCCGTTCGCGCGGACGATCTGCAGAGCGACGCCCGCAACAGGCGCAACTTCTACGAGCGTTACGCGGTCGAGCGGGGTCGCATCACGGCCGGCGGCAAGGTGATCGCCCAGTCCGTCGAGACCGACAGCAAGGAGTTCCGGTTCATCCGGAAATATCCTGACGCCAAGCTCTACGCGCACGTCACCGGCTTCTTCTCGCCCGAGAGCGCGGACGCGATCGAGGCCAACGAGAACAAGCTGCTCGACGGCTCCAGCCCCGACCTGCTGCTGCGGCGAAGCATCGACCTGTTCACGGGCGAGTCGACCAAGGGCGCCAACGTCGATCTGACGATCAACCCGAAGGCCCAGAAGGCGGCCTACGACGCGTTGCGGCAGAGCGGCAAGCGCGGTGCGATCATCGCGCTCGACCCGAAGACCGGCGGCATCCTGGCGATGGTCTCGCTGCCCACCTACGACCCCACCGAGCTGTCGGGCACCGACAAGGGCAAGGTCTTCTCCCGGTACGACGAGCTGGCCAAGGACAAGAGCCAGCCGCTGCTCAACCGCACCATCGCACAGACGTATCCGCCCGGGTCGACGTTCAAGGTGGTGACAACGGCGGCGTTCCTGGAGGCCGACTCCTCGCGCGGGCCCGACACCACCGTGCCGGCGCCGCAGCGGCTGACGCTCCCCAACACGAGCACCACGCTGCCCAACTACGGCGGCTCGGCCTGCGGCAGCGGACAGGTCGCCCTGGTGTACGCCCTGGAGAAGTCCTGCAACACCCCGTTCGCCCAGATCGGCATGGATCTCGGCTACAACGCCATGAACGAGCAGACCGAGAAGTTCGGCATGGGCGACCAGGTCGCCGTGCCGATGTCGGTGGCCAAGAGTGACTTCGGTCCTGAAGAGGACAAGGCGGCCCTGGCCATGGCCTCGATCGGGCAGCGCAGCAACCGGATGACGCCGCTGCAGATGGCCATGATCGCCGCGGGCATCGCCAACGAGGGCACGGTGATGAAGCCGTACCTCGTCAACAAGATCACCGACGCCAAGGGTGACACGGTCGAGGCGGCCCAGCCCGACGAGCTGAAGACGGATGCGGTCAGTCCCGAGACGGCGGGCAAGTTGCGCGACATGATGGTGAGCGTCGTCAGCAACGGCACCGCCAACCTGGCGCAGGTCCCAGGCGTCCAAGTAGCGGGTAAGACAGGCACCGCGGAGACCGCCGACGGGCAGCCCCCGCACGCCTGGTTCATCTCCTTCGCGCCCGCCGACGACCCGAAGGTGGCCCTGGCGGTCATCGTCGAGTCAGGCGCCGCCAACGTCGGCGCGGAGGCGACCGGCGGCCACACCGCCGCGCCGATCGCAAAGGCCGTGCTGGAGGCGGTGCTGAACAAGTGAGTGACGGTAACCTGCTTGGTCATGCGGCTCAGTAACCGCTACCTTCTGCTCTCCCGCATCGCCACGGGCGGTATGGGCGAAGTGTGGCGTGCCCAGGATGAGTTGCTCGGCCGCGAGGTGGCCGTCAAGATCCTGCGCAGCCACATCTACGCCGACCCCACGTTTCGCGAGCGGTTCCGCAACGAGGCGCGGCTCACCGCGGCGCTGGCCGACCCCGGCGTGGCGCAGATCTTCGACTACGGCGAGCAGAGCGAGCTCGCCTACCTCGTCATGGAGCTGGTGCACGGCGAGCCGCTGTCGGCCATCCTGGCGCGCAACGGCGCCCTCGGGCCCGAGGTGGCGCTCGACGTGGTGCACCAGACGGCCAAGGCGCTGCACGCGGCCCACTCCTCCGGGATCATCCACCGCGACATCAAGCCCGGCAACCTGCTGGTCACCCCCGAGGGGACCATCAAGGTGACGGACTTCGGCATCGCGCGCGCCCTGGAGGCGGCGCCGGTGACGCAGACGGGCACCGTGCTGGGCACGGCCCAGTACGTCAGTCCCGAGCAGGCCCAGGGCTTCGCGCTCACGCCGTCGACGGACCTCTACTCGCTGGGCGTGGTGGCCTACGAGTGCCTGGCGGGGCGCACGCCGTTCCGGGCGGACAGCCAGGTGGCGATCGCGCTGCTGCACCTCAACGAGCAGCCGCCGCCCCTCGGCGTGGACGTGCCCCCGTCGGTGCGCGAGCTGGTCATGGCGCTGCTGGCCAAGGAGCCCGAGCAGCGGCCGGCCTCGGCGCTGGAGGTGGCCGACCGGGCCTACGTGCTGCGCGAGTCGCTGGCCGGCGTCGAGCGGGGCGCCGAGCTCAGCATGCTCACCGATCCAGGCGGCTTCCGCGTACGCGAGCCCGCCCCCGAGGACGAGCTGGTCACCGACAACCTCGACCCGGCCATCACGCTGCAGGAGCGGCCAGGAGGACGCCGGCGGCGCAAGGGCGCCAGGACGCTGGTCCTGGTCGCCACGGCGGGCTGTGTGGCGGCTCTGGGGCTCACCGCGCTATCGTTCGCCGACCGGCCGCCGCTGGTGCCGGCACCCGAGGTGGCCGAGCCGACCGAGTCGCCGACGGCGAGGCCGAGCCCTGAGCGGGTCAAGCCGTCGAAGACCAACACCCGACGGCCCCCTGTGGTCCCGGTGAAGACGAAGAGGCCGATACCGTCGCCGTCGGCTACGGTAAGCAAGTCAGCAACTCCCACCAAGAGGCCGACGCCAAAACCGACCCCGACCACCCGAACCCCTACGCCCACCCCGACGCCAACACCCACGACTACACCGACAACACCTACGCCCACCGCCTCGCCGGGCCCGGGTGATACAAACCCGCCCAAGGAGGAGAAGTGATGCGCTATGGGGTCGATGATGGACACCGGCGGCCCCCCGAGCAGGCCGGTACCCAAGATGAACGGTAAGGGACAGTGCAGGAAATGACTCAGCCTCGGCTACTCGGAGGTCGTTACGAGCTCGACGGTGTCGTCGGGCGCGGCGGCATGGCCGAGGTGTATCGCGCCCGAGACATCCGGCTGGACCGCATAGTCGCGATCAAGACCCTCCGCTCCGACCTCGCGCGCGATCACACCTTCCAGGCCCGGTTCCGCCGTGAGGCGCAGTCGGCGGCCTCCCTGAACCACCCGGCCGTCGTCGCGGTCTACGACACCGGCGAGGACAACTCAGAAGGCGCCCCGGTGCCGTACATCGTGATGGAGTACGTCGACGGCAGGACGCTGCGCGACCTGCTGCGCCAGGACAGGCGGTTGCTGCCCGAGCGCGCGGCCGAGCTGGTCGACGGCATCCTGCGCGCGCTGGACTACAGCCACCGCGGCGGCATCGTGCACCGCGACATCAAGCCCGCCAACGTGATGATCACGCGCGCGGGCGACGTCAAGGTGATGGACTTCGGCATCGCGCGCGCGATGGCCGACTCCGCGGCCACGATGACGCAGACGGCCCAGGTGATCGGCACCGCCCAGTACCTGTCGCCCGAGCAGGCGCGCGGCGAGCGGGTCGACGCGCGCAGCGACATCTACTCCACCGGCTGTGTGCTGTATGAGTTGCTGACCGGCCAGCCGCCGTTCACCGGCGACTCCCCGGTCGCGATCGCCTACCAGCACGTGCGCGAGGAGCCGATCCCGCCCTCGCAGATCGACCGCGAGATCCCGCCGTGGGCCGACGCGATCGTCCTCAAGGCCATGGCCAAGGACCCGGCCCACCGCTACCAGAACGCGGGCGAGATGCGGGCCGACATCCAGCGGGCGATGTCCGGCGCGCCGGTGGACGCGCAGACGATGGCGATGACCGGCAACTTCGGCCAGGGCACGCGCATGATGAGCGCGACCCAGACGGGCGCGGGCCCGGCCACGCAGCGCAGCGGCTCGATCCCGCCCTACGAATATGAGGGCGAGGGAGGCGGCCGCGGCGGCCGGCGCAGGGCGTCGGGAGGCAACTCAGCGGTCAAGACCGCGCTGTGGGTCATCATCCCGTTGCTGATCATCGGTGGCTTCATCACGGCCGGCTACGTGGTGTTCAGCGGCGGGGGCTCGCCGGCCGCCACGCAGGTCACCATCCCGGTGCTCGCCTCGCAGGAGCGGGGATACGCGGAGGAGACGCTCAAGAAGCTCGGCCTCACGGTCCAGGTGACGCAGGCGTTCAGCTCCGACGTCAAGAAGGGCGCCGTGATCGAGACGAAGCCCCCCGCGAACAGCAAGGTCGACAAGGAGTCGGCGGTCACGCTGGTCGTGTCCAAGGGCACGGAGAAGATCAAGGTTCCCGAGGGCCTCGTCGGCAAGCCCCGCGAGGAGGCCGAGGCGGTGCTGGAGGAGGCCGGTCTGCAAAGCTCCATCCAGACGCGGAGTTCGGCCCAAAAGCAGGGCACGGTCCTCGCCACCGACCCCAGGGCCGGCTCCGAGGTCGAGAAGGGCGGCTCGGTCACCCTCTACATCCCCAAGGAACTGGCTGATGTGCCGAGCGTGATCGACCTCACAGAGCAGGACGCCAAGGCCCAGCTCAAGGCCGCGGGCTTCAAGGCCAGGGTCGTCAGGCAACCCGACCAGACGCCCGAGGGCACGGTCGTCCAGCAGAACCCGGGTGAGGGCGCCAAGCAGCCGTCAGGCACGACGATCACGATCGTGGTGTCCACCGGTCCCGAGGAGACGGCGCCGCCGCCCACCGACGACTTCCCGTCCGACCAGCCGACCGACGATCAGCAGCCCGACTTCCCGTCGGACGAGCCGACCGAGGACAACCCGATCGGCGACGGTGAGGACGGCGGTCTCGGCGGCGGTCTCAACGGCTGACGCGGTGCGGGCCGCCCTTCCCTCTCAGGGGTCGGGCGGCCTTCGCCATCGGTGCCCCAAAACAAAGAACGCCCCCGCCGCTCGGGGGCAACGGCGGGGACGCTCACTTGTACGTCGCTCTGAGCGAGAAGTTTGTTACACGATCCCGCGCAGCCAATTTCGCAGCAGCCGGTGGCCGTGCTCCGAGAGCACGGACTCGGGATGGAACTGAATGCCCTCGATGGGCGCTTCGCGGTGCCGCAGGCCCATGACGACGCCTTTGTCCGTGCGCGCGGTCACGTCGAGCACGGCGGGCACGGTCTCGGGCAACACCGCCAGCGAGTGGTAGCGGGTCATCCGCACGGGTGAGGGCAGGGTCTCGAACACGCCCTTGCCGTCGTGCGTGACGGCGCTGGTCCGGCCGTGGAAGAGCTCGGGCGCGCGGGTCACGGTGGCGCCGTACGCGACCGCGATGGCCTGGTGGCCGAGACAGACGCCGAGCAGCGGGCGGTGGCCGGCGGCCGCGTGGTGGACCAGGGGGACGCTCACGCCGGCCGCCTCGGGGGTGCCGGGGCCCGGGCTGATGAGGACGCCGTCGAAGCCGTCGGCGTCGTGGACGCGTACGTCGTCGCGGGGGCGCACGTCGCAGTCGGCGCCCAGCTCACGCAGGTATTGGACGATGGTGTGGACGAAGCTGTCGTGGTTGTCCACGACCAGCACCCGGGTCATTTCCTCACCGTCACCTCGTCTACCGTCACCACGGGCTCCAGAAGCGGGAACACCGCATACCAGAGTACGGCCACCACCGCGGCGACCAGCACGACGGCCGTCAGCACCCGGGTGTGCGGGCGGCCGGGCAGCTTGCGCCAGAGCCAGGCGTACATGTCACTCCTTGCGCGGTTCGCTGTTCTTGAGCACGCCGTAGACGATGAGCCGTTCGGCGGCGGAGTATTCGGGGTGGCAGGTGGACAGGGTGATGAAAGCGCGGATGGGGCGGATGTCGGGCTTGCCGGGCACGGGGGCCAGTACGTCGATCTCGTCGGGCTGTACGACGTCCTGAGAGGTCACACGGTAGGTGTATCGGGCCTCCGGGGCCTCCACGACGATCTCGTCGTCACGTTCGAGCTCGTCGATCTCGTTGAACGGGGCCGCGTACGTGGTGCGGTGCCCCGACAACACGAAGTTGCCCACCTGGCCCGGCATGGCGCTGTCGGGGTAGTGGCCTGGGCCCTTCCTGAGCTGGTCGGCTCCGACGCCCTCGACCACGGCGTAGCGGTAGTCGGCGCCCAGCTTGGGGATGCGCAGCAACGCGACGGCCCCGCCGAGCTCGATCTTGCTCTTCTTGGTGGTCAGCTCGCGTTGGAGCAGCACCTGCTGGCTCTGGGTGTAGGCGCCGGTGCCCCAGAGCAGATACGCGCAGAACAGCATGAGGATCAGGCCCGCGGTGATGCTGATCTCCCCCACGGCCCGGAGCGTGGCCCGCATTCGATCAGCGTATTCGGCCACGATGAGCCCCCTGGGGATCGCCATGACGTGCGCGTGGCGACTATCCTGGGGCACGCTTCAACTACGCTAAACGAAGAGCCTGTGGACGATCCGGATGCCCAGGCCCTCAGCAGGAGTTATCCAGTGCCCAAGTCCAAGGCTCGCAAGAAGGCGGTTTACACCCCGCCGCAGAGATCACAGCAGGTCAAGGTCAGCCCGCGCTGGCTTGCGCCCACGATGGTCGTCGCATGGATCATCGGCATCCTGTGGATCGCGATCTATTACGTCGCTCCACAGGCGCCCTTCTTCAGCGACCTCCAGAACTGGAACCTGCTGATCGGGTTTGTTTTCATCATCTTCGGGGTGGTTCTTTCCACCCGCTGGCGTTAGTTTTTTCCACAGTCTTTTCCACAGCCTGGGGAAGCTCAGCCGAGCATGCTGACAATCGCTGGGACGCGGACCAGCACGAGCGCCAACAGCAGGACCAGCGCCCCAGCGATCGCCAGCCACTGCACGAGCGGCCTGTTGCCCTTCGGGGCATAGACCAGCGCCGCGCCTAGCAGCGTGCCTGTGATCAGGCCGCCTACGTGTCCGGTCCAGCTGATGGGAATGTTGGCGATCGCGGGCAGCACGAACGTGATGGCCAGGTTGAGTGCGATGACCAGGGCGATGCCCCGCACGTCCAGGTTGAGCCTGCGCCCCACGAGGAACACGGCGCCGAACATCCCGAAGACGGCTCCCGAGGCGCCCAACGTGAAGGTGTCCACAGGATCCAGCCACAGGCCGAGCACCGAACCGCCCAACGCGCTGATCAGGTAGAGGGCCACGAACCGGGCATGCCCGAAGGCTCGCTCCAGGTAGGGGCCCACGACGAAGATGGCCCAGGAGTTGAACAGGATGTGGACCAGATCCTCGTGCAGGAACGCCGCGGTGATCAGGCGGTAGAACTGGTCGCCCAGGGCGACGCCGCGGGGCCACATCGCGAGCAGACCGGTGATCGCGTCGTTCGTGAGGTATTGGGCGCCGAGGATCAGGATGTTGAGGGCCAGGATGGTGTACGTGACGAACGGCGTGCGTACGACGCTGCCGCCGAACGCGGTCTTGGCCTGGCGGATGCCTCGGTTGCCCTCGGCCACGCACTCGGGGCACTGGAAGCCGACGGCCGCGTCGCGCATGCAGTCGGGGCAGATGGGACGCTCGCAACGCTGGCAGCGTACCCAGGTCTCCCTGTCGGGGTGCCGGTAGCACGTGGGCACCGCCTCAGCGGGCTGCTCGGGCTGCGGGGGCGGGCTCGGCGGCAGGCTGGTCATGACCGAAGCCTATGGCGTGCGCGGCCCTGCCGCGCCGCCCGCTACGCCCGCCCCTGACCGCCTTCCCTGCCCGCGGAGGCACGCGGAGGCCCGCAGAGGCGCGCACGCGGCCACACGTGGCCGCGGCCGGCCCGTGCCGGCCTATGGGGCCCCTCGCCGCCCTCCCCGCCCGGCCGCAGACGCGCGGAGGCGCTGCGCCGGGACGTGGGAGATCGCCCTCACCCGGACGCGCTGACGCGCGGGCGTGGGAGTGCGGCCGGGGACCGCGGGTGGGTCGTCAGGCGGGAACGCGGTCGATGGTGACCGACTCCACGATGACGTCCTCCGCCGGACGGTCGCGACCGTCCACGCGGGTCTTGGCGATGGCGTCCACGATGTCCGTGCCCTCGACCACCTCGCCGAAGATGGTGTGCTTGCCGTTGAGGTGCGGCGTGGGCACGACCGTGATGAAGAACTGCGAGCCGTTGGTGCCCTTGCCGGCGCGGACTCCGGCGTTGGCCATGGCCAGCAGGTAAGGACGGTTGAAGTAGAGATCCGGGTGGATCTCGTCGTCGAACTCGTAGCCAGGGCCGCCGATGCCCTGACCGAGCGGGTCACCGCCCTGGATCATGAAACCGGAGATGACCCGGTGGAAGATCGTGCCGTCGTAGTAGCGGCCGGTGCTCTTCTCGCCGGTGCCCGGATGCGTCCATTCGCGCCCGCCTTCGGCCAGCTCGACGAAGTTGCGCACCGTTTTCGGGGCCTTGGTGGGAAAGAGTTCTACCTTGATATTGCCGCGGTTCGTCTTCAGGTTTGCGATCAGCTTCTCAGCCACGAGACAGCTTCCCCCCTCTATGCACAGGGTTGGTTTTGTGGTGTTTTGAGGACTATGGCCTTACGGCCTTCCGAGCCATCCTCCCATGGACGGTCATGATTGAGCCGCCTTGTCCTGGGAAGGTCAGGCTCGGGGCCCCAACGACAGGGGAGGTTGTCGTGTCCCTGACACAGAGAAGACGCCGCGCGGCCATGGAAGTTCCGGCCACGTGGATGGGTCGAGTGAAGACCCGGGCCGTGCGAACCGGCCACCGGATGTCGCCCATGGCGGACCAGGCCAAGGTGGCCGCCGCCCAGCGCATCGAAGACGCCCGATACTGGGCGGCGCCGCGGCTGGAGTCCGCGGCGCACGGGTTCGAGGACCAGGTCGCGCCCAAGGTCAGCTCCATGCTGTCCTCGGCGGCCAGGAAGATCGACCCCAAGCCGTCGCGGTCGCGGCGGTGGCCTGTGCTCGTGCTGCTGACCGGCCTCGCGGTGGGGGCGATCGGTTACATCTTCTACCGCCGCAACGCACAGCAGTGGACCGAGCACATGAAGGACTCCGCCTCCGATGCCTCACGATGGGTCAATGAGAAGGCGGACAGAACCTCCGAGTCCGCGGACAGGATGGCGGCCAACGCGTCCGACAAGGCGGATGAGGCATCTCGCAGGATGTCGTGACGATGGTGCGATGACGGTTCGTCGGGAAAGCGCGCTCTCCGAAGATCGGGGGCGCGCTTTCCGCTGTTCGCGGGCGCGCTTTCCGCTGTTTCGCGGCGACCCCGGCGGTTGACGTACGACCAAGCGCTTGTTAGAACCGGGCATGGCGCTGTCACCTCTCGACGACTTCCCCGTGCACCAGGCCGCGCAGGTCATGCGGCACGTGACCACCGGCGATCGCAACTTCTACGATCGCTACTACTTCAACTGCCACGCCGCCTCCGACGAGCTTATGCTGATCGTCGGCCTCGGCCAGTACCCCAACCTGGGCGTCACCGACGCCTTCGCCTGCGTGCGCACCCCGGACCTGCACCGCGTGGTCAGGGCCTCCCGCGAGCTGGGCGCGGACCGGATGGACACCCGGATCGGCCCCTTCCACGTCGAGGTGATCGAAGGGCTCAAACGGCTCAGGGTGGTGCTGGAGCCGAACGAGCATGGCCTATCCTTCGACCTGCTGTGGGAGGGGACGATCCCGGCGGTCCTGGAGCCGCGGCACTTCCTGCGCTGGCAGGAGCGGGTGGTGTTCGACTCAGTACGCCTGGCGCAGACGGGCCGCTGGTCGGGAAACATCAGGATCGGGGAGCAGGACATCCCGGTCACGCCCGAGAGGTGGATGGGCACCAGGGACAGGTCCTGGGGCATCCGGCCCGTCGGCGAGCCCGAGCCGCCCGGCATCCAGGCCAAGAACGCCGGGACCTTCTACTGGCTCTACACGCCGATACGGTTCGACGACCACGCCATCCTCTGCATCATCCAGGAGGACGAGCGGGGCCGACGGCTGTTGGAGGAGGCCGTACGCGTGTGGCCCGACGGTCGGGAGGAGGAGTACCTCGGCAGACCGGAGTATCGCCCGGTCTACGCCCCCGGCACCCGCGACGTCGTCGAGGCCACGATCACGTTCTCACCGCCCGGCGGCAAGCCGTTCGACATGCGCTGCACGCCGCTGCTTCCCGTCCACCTCATGGTCGGCACCGGCTACGGACTGGAGCAGGAGTGGCGCCATGGGATGTACCAGGGCGCGGGGCCCGTCGTGCAGGGCGTGACGTATCGGCTGCCCGGCGACGCCGCCAGGATGTGGGGCCTGGTGGACGCCGTCGGGCGCTTCGAGTACGACGGGCTCGTCGGCCACGGGCTCTACGAGTACTGGGCGCTGGGACCGCACCCGTCGTTCAGCTGAGCTACTCCTTCTCGGGCGCCACGCAGGTGATCTTGATGGTCTTGTTCACGCCCTCCGGGGCGAGCTCGGCGAGCTCCGCGGGCAGCGCCTTCTTGGCCTCCTCCGGCGAGCCCGCGTCGCTGCGCATGATGTGCATCTCGCCCTTGGCGCCCTTCGGAGGCTCGGGCAGTTTTTCGAGCTTCACCGCGTCGCCGCTCGGCAGGGCCGGCATCGCCTTGCCGGCAGGCGCGGTCACCTTGCCGCCCTCGACCGGCTCCGCGCCCCCACCCGGCTGGGTCCGCATGAACTTGCCGTCCTTGAGCTCGGCCGGCATCGCCTTGGTCAGCTCGATGGTCTTGCCGTCGCTGGTCGTGCAGACGACCTTCGAGCCGGCGGTGGGAACGGGGGGCTCATCGGCCATCGCCGAGCCGGCCAGGCCGGTGATGGCGAGTACGGCGACCGCACCGAGCACCGCGAGACGTCGCTTGAACATGAACTCTCCTTCATTGAAGTCGGCAGAACACCTCCGAGATTGGCCGGACATACCTGAAGTGATCCTGAAGATGCCCTAAATGATCTTCAGGTTGGCTTTAGGTGCGTTAAGGCACCCTTGATGACGTGCGAGTGTTACTGGTGGAGGATGAGGAGCGGCTGGCCGACCTGGTCAAGGGCGGGCTGGCGGGCGAGGGTTTCGCGGTGGACGTGGCCCATGACGGGCGCGACGGGCTGTGGATGGCCACCGAGAACCCCTACGACGTGATCGTCCTGGACGTGATGCTGCCGAGGCTGAACGGGTACGCGGTGTGCTCCAAGCTGCGCGAGGCGGGCAACTGGACGCCGATCATGATGCTGACGGCCAAGGACGGCATCTACGACGAGGCCGAGGCGCTGGACAACGGGGCCGACGACTACCTCGCCAAACCCTTCTCGTACGTGGTGCTGCTGGCCAGGCTGCGCGCCCTCGTACGGCGGGGCGGGAGCGAGCGGCCCGTGTCGATCACCGTCGGCGACCTCGTGATCGACCCGGCCGGGCTGCGCTGCCGCAGGGGCGAGGTGGACATCGCGCTGACGCCGAAGGAGTTCGCGGTGCTGCACGCGCTCGCGCGCCGGCCGGGCGAGGTCGTCTCCAAGAGCGAGCTGCTGGCCCAGGCGTGGGACTTCTCCTACGACGGCGACGCGAACATCGTCGAGGTCTACATCAGCGCACTGCGCCGCAAGATCGACCTGCCCTTCGGCAGGACGACGCTCATGACGGTCCGCGGGGCCGGATACCGGCTGGAGGCTGCGTGAGCTGGCACTGGATGTCCTCCGTACGGCTGCGCGCCACGGCGGCGGCCACGCTCGTGGTGGCACTCGCCCTGGGGACGGCGGCCCTGGTGCTGGTGATGGTGCTGCGCGGCACCCTGGAGAGCAGCGCCGACGCCGAGGCGGCCAAGAAGGCCGCGGCGGCGATCCCGTTCGCGGAGACGATGCCGGTCGAAGCCGCGAAGCCGTCCGGGGTCACGAAGCCGTCCGGGGTTACGGAGCCGGCCAGGACCACGGTGCCCGCCGAGCCCCTCATGATCAAGCAGGGGAAGCTCTACGCGCGCGTCGGCGACCCCGACATCCTGATCACCAAGGAGCAGGGCGGCACGATGGACACGTGGGCGGTGCCCGGTGAGTACGCCGTCGCCGGGGTCAAGGTGGCCACCGCCGCGGGGCCCGCCATGTTGTGGGGCCGGGCCTCGCTGGAGGGCGCCGAGGAGGCGCTGCGGACGCTCTACGGGGCGCTGCTGCCCGGCGTGCCGGCGCTGCTGGCCGTGGTGGCCGCGATGACGTGGTTCTCGGTGGGCCGCGCGCTCGGCCCGGTGGCCGCGATCAGGACCAAGGTCGCCGACATCACGGCCCGCGACCTGCACCAGCGTGTCCCCGTACCGCACTCGAAGGATGAGATCGCGCGGCTGGCGACCACCGTGAACGGCACGCTTGACCGCCTGGAGACCGCTGTGGAGCGGCACAAGCGGTTCGTCGCCGACGCCGCGCACGAGTTGCGCAGCCCCATCGCGACCCTGCGCGCCCGGCTGGAGCTGGCCGAGCCGAGCGAGCTCACCACGGAGGCGCTGGCCGACGTCGAACGCCTGCAGACTCTGGCCGCCGACCTGCTCATGCTGGCCAAGCTGGACGCGGGCGAGCCGCTGCGGACCGCCGAGCTGGACCTGGGCCAGGTGGCGGCGGAGGCGTCGCTGCGGGCCAGGCGGCGGCCCGAGGTGCGGGTGGAGCTGGACATCGAGCCCGACGTGGTGATGAAGGGATCGAGCGCGCATCTCGACCGTCTGGTGACGAACCTGGCCGACAACGCCGTGCGGCACGCCGCCTCGACCGTACGGGTCCGCGTGGGCGCCGAGAAGGGCCAGGCCGTGCTGGAGGTGCGCGACGACGGGCCGGGGATCCCGCGGAACCAGCGCGAGGCCGTGTTCGACCGCTTCACGCGGCTGGACGAGGCGCGAGCCAGGGACGCGGGCGGCGCGGGCCTCGGGCTGTCGATCGCACGCGACATCGCGCTCCTGCACGAGGGGTCACTCGTGTACGGCGGCTCCGGGTTCGTCGCCCGTTTCCCCCTGTGGGACGGATAGGGCGTAGTTCTTGTGCCGCTCGGTGATCGCGAAGCCGGCGCGCTCATAGACGGCGACGGCCCCGGTCGGATTGTCGGTGTCCACGCCCAGCCCCGCGCTCTGGTAGCCCTGCCGGGCGAAGGCGTCGAGCGCGTGCGCGATCAGCGCGCCGGCCACGCCCTTGCCGCGCCACTCCCTGAGCGTGCCGACGATCTGGATCCACGCCTGGCGCTCCCCGCGATGCGCGCTCTGGGCGTCGAAGAAGTGCGTCATGAGCACGCCCACCGCGCGGTCGCCGGCCAGGGCCACGAACGAGGACTCGGGGCGGAAGTTCCGCGAGCCGGTGATGTGGCCCGCCCAGCTCTCCGGGGTGTGCGGCACGCTGCCCCAGTGATCCCTGAACGACTCGTTGCGGACGTTGCGGGCTCCGTCGTCCACTTCGGGGGACCAGGTGGCGATACGCACCCCCTCGGGCGTTCTGAGCGCGGGCAGGCCGCCCGACAGGCTCCGCTCCATGTGGGCGAAGGTGCGTACGACGGCGAACCCGGCCCCCTCCGCCAGCGCGGCGAGGGCCGGGTTCGTGTCGTGGGCGCCGAGGTGGACCTCCACGGCGACACCGGGGAACGCCTTCTCGCCGAGCATGGGCGCCACGTCGACGGCCCAGTCCACGATCCGGCGGCCGAGCCCTCGCCCGCGGTAGGCCGGGTGCACGCCGCCCCACAGGCGCAGGGCGTGCACCCCGCCCTCCGTCGCCTGCCTGACCGGCAGATAGCCGAAGGCGGCGATCCGATCGCCGTCCCTGGCCGCGAACGTGCCGGCGGCCAGGTCGATCAGCTCGCTGGACAGGTGCTCGGCCACGTCCTCGGCGCCGTAGATCTCACCGATGCGGTCCTCGGCCTCCACCTCGGCCCAGAACTCGGCCAGCGCCCTGGCGTCCTCGTACGTCAGAGGTCCCCACTTCATAGGCGGCAGCCTAGGACAGCCGGGCCGCGCACCCCAATCGGCCTCCCATGCGAGCCAGGACGTCCGCGAACGACGTGCGGACCTGAGCGTCGAACCCGATGAAGAACCGGTTGGCCAGCGGCACCCCCCAGCGCATCCAGGTCGCCACGTTGTAGACCCGGTGCACCACGCGCGTGCCCTCCGGGTCGGGGGCGAGCGAGAACTCTCCTCGGTACCACCATCCGCCCTGGTAGGCGACGGTGTGCTCGGCCGTCTGCTCGTGCAGCGGGCGCTCGCCGCGCAACACCGGCCAGACCTGCTCCACGGACGCCGCGAGCACGCCGGAGACCTCGGTGATGAGTGTCTTCTTCATGGCCGGCTCACCCGGGTGTTCTGGAAGGAGGCGAAGCGCCAGCCCTCCGTCGTGCGCAGGGCGGTCAGGGTGACGACCGAGGCGCGGCTCGGGTCGGGTTCGCCGTCCACGGACGACGTGCCGCCCGCGATCACCAGGGCGACGTCGCCGGTGAGGTGCCTGATCGACGGAGCGCCGCCCCCGCCTTCGCCCAGCTTGATCGAGGTCTTGAACAGCTCCCGGTGCGTGTCCTCGATGGCCTGCCTGCCCTTCAGGCGCAGGCCGAAGAAGGTGATGTAGTCGGCGTCCTCCGTGAACAGCCCGGCGTAACCGGCGGAGTCGCCGGCGTTCCAGGTGAGCTTCATCTGCGTCAGCAGGTGGACGATCTCGTTGGACTCTTCGGACATGGCACAGCTCCCTGTGTCGCGGCGCCTATCCTGTGAATGCGAGTTCGGGCAGGGCAGGCGCCTTGTTCGGATCGGCCGCCGGGGTGTTGGCGCATCCCGGCGGCCCTTTCACATCTCGACCGTGCTCTCCCAGTCGAGCTCTCCCCTGGTGAAGCGGCCGGACAGGTCGTTGATCCACTTGAGTTCGGCCGCGTACAACGCCCGCTCGACCTCGACCTCAAGCGTGAGCACCGGCGGCAGGCCGCTGTCGGCCAGGGCGCGGATGTGGGCCTCCATCCCGGTCAGTAGCCCCTCGATGGTGGCCGCCCTGCCTCGCAGCGCGCGTTGCGCCTCGCTCATCGGCAGGCAGCCGATGAGTGAGATCGCCGCGACGAACGCGCGTCTGTCCGGCTCGGGTTTCTCCAGCAACTGGCGCAGACGGGTGCGTAGTTCCTGGCGGCCCTCGTCGGTGATCTCGTAGACCGTGCGTTCGGGTCTGCGGCCCTCGCGATCGGTCCCCGCCGGGGCGATCAGCTCGTCCCTGGTCAGGCGCTCGACCGCGTGGTAGAGGCTGCGGGGCAGGCCCGTGATGTAGTCCTTGTGCGTGTCGACGATGAAACGGTGCAGCTCGTAGGGGTGGCTGGCACGCACGCTGAGCAAGGCCAGGACTGTCAGGCCGACCAGGTCGTGGCGTCGTGCCATAGCGCCTCCTTCTATATTGCAAAATGCACTATAGCTTGGCGCACTTCTGCTGTCGACCGCCTCTACCCCTTGGGTCAGGCGTCCAGTTGCATGAAGGCGCGGGAGATGGCCTGCTGGGCGACGTCCTCGGGGTAGGGGAAGAGTTTGATCAGGTCGCGCAGGCCCTCCACGTGGGCCCGCTTGGCCAGCTCGGCCACCAGGGCCAGCTCCTCGTGCTGCGCCCGCGCGTACGCCCGGTCCACCACCGCGCCGTGTCCCGGCACGATCACCGGCTCGGGCAGCTCGGCCAGCATCGCGGCCGTGGTGGCGGGCCAGTCCAGCGGGTACGAGTCGCTGAACGCGGGCGGCGCCCCCTCCTCCACCAGGTCACCGGCGAACACCACGCCCGCGTCCGGCACGTGGGCAACGACGTCGTTGCTGCTGTGCCCGAGCCCGAAGTGCCGCAGGTGCACGATGCGGCCGCCGATGTCGAGGCCGGCCGCGACCGTGAACGTGTGGTCGGGCGGCACGATCGTCACCTCCTCCAGCTCCTCCCGCCGCTCCGGGTGGTACTCGATCACGCCGGCGCGGTGCTTCTCGCCGTCCTTCTCGATCTCCTCGGCGCACCTGGCGTGGCCCCAGATCTCGGCGGGCCGGAAGAGCGCGTTGCCGAAGTAGTGGTCGAAGTGGGAGTGACTGTTGACGACCGTCCAGGGCGCGGCGGTGATCGTACGGACGGCGTCGATCAGGTCCTGCGCCTCCCGGTGCGAGCTCCGCGTGTCGAGCACCAGACAGTGCCCGTCACCCACGATCAGTCCCGTATTGAGGTCGTACGACCGATGACGCCGGACGTAGACCCGGTCGCCGACCTCCTGCCACTGCTCGTTCATGTCAGGAACCCTACTTTTAGGATCGAGGCATGGCATATGACTTCCAGGTGGTCGTCGACAGCCGACTGGTGGGTCACGCTCGCCGATCCCGAGGGCGACGAGTTCCGCGTGAGCTGATCAGCCCCGCAGGTACGCCAGCACCGCCAGGACCCTCCTGTGCCCGTCGGCGGCGGGCGGCAGGTCGAGCTTGGCGAAGATGTTGGCGATGTGCTTGGCGACGGCCGCCTCGGTGACGTACAGCTCCTTGGCGATCGAGGCGTTCGACCGGCCCTCGGCGATCAGGCCGAGCACCTCCTGCTCGCGCGGGGTGAGCCGGGCCAGGGGGTCGCGCCGGCGTCTCAGGAGCTGGCGCACGACCTCCGGGTCCACGACCGTGCCGCCGGCGGCCACGCGGTCGAGGGCGTCGACGAACTCGCGTACGTCGCCGATGCGGTCTTTGAGCAGGTAGCCGATGCCCGCACCCGCGCCTGACTGAAGAAGTTCGGCCGCGTACGTCTGCTCCACGTACTGGCTGAGCACCAGGACCGCCAGCTTCGGGTCACGCTCGCGCAGCTCCAGCGCGGCGCGCAGGCCCTCGTCGGCGAAGCCCGGCGGCATGCGCACGTCGGTCACCACGGCCTCGGGATCGTGCTCGGCGACCGCCTCGATCAGGGCGGGCGCGTCGCCGACGGAGGCGACGACGGTGTGGCCGAAGCGTTCGAGCAGCCCGGCCAGGCCCTCGCGGAGCAGGACGGCGTCCTCGGCGATCACCACGCGCACGGGCTCTCCTTCACGAACATGGGATCTCCACTCGTACGAGGGTCGGGCCGCCCTCCGGGCTGGACAGGGAAAGTCTCCCGCCCACCACGGCCAGCCGGTCGGCCAGCCCGGTCAGCCCCGTCCCCTTGCCCGGATCGGCGCCGCCGACGCCGTCGTCGCGCACCTCGACGATCAGCGTGCCCCGCTCGACCCGGCCGGCGACCGTTCCCCTGGTGGCCCGGCTGTGCTTGGCCAGGTTCGCGAGGGCCTCGCTGACCACGTAGTACGCGGTCACCTCGACCGGCGCCGGCAGCCGTCCCGGCACGTCGAGCCGTACGTCGACCGGCACGGGCGAGCGCCCCGCCACGTCGTCCACCGCCGCGCGCAGCCCCCGGTCGGTGAGGACCTGCGAGTGCACGCCCCTGATCAGCTCGCGCAGCTCGGCCAGCGCCTGCTTGGCCTCGTCGTGGGCCACCCCGATCAGCCGTCCCGTGCCGGAGTCGTCCGGCAGGTCCAGCCTGGCCAGGCCGAGCGTCATCGACAGGGCCACCAGCCGCTGCTGAGCGCCGTCGTGCAGGTCCCGCTCGATCCTGCGCCGCTCCATCTCGAACGCGTCCACCAGCCGGGCCCGCGACCGCAGCACCTCACTCAGCTCGGAGCTCTGCGGGGCCAGCATCGCGCGGACCATGGCCCCTCTTGCTCCGCCCCAGGCCGTGATCGTGTACGCGGCCACGGGCAGCAGCAGTATGCCCGCGGCGCTGGCCAGGACGCCGACGAACGGTGTGACGTCGGGCTGGAGGACCGGGGACAACACCAGGACCAGCGGGCCGCCGATCGTGAACGCCAGCATGACCAGGTCGATCCACCACATCGCGAGCACGGTCACGACCGCCAGCCCGGCCTCCCGCCTGCGCCGGCCGGGCGCCCCGGGCACGGGGGCGGCGTCCACCAGGCGCAGCCGGAGGCGTTCGAAGGGGGCGACGAGCGGGATGGACAGGGCCAGGGTCGCCAGCCCCGCCGCCACACCCAGCGCCGGGGTGACGGACGTGCCGCTGACGGCGGCCACGCCGGTGAGCGCGGCGGCCGCGCCCGGCACGACGCTGGCCGCCAGGTACACCCCGCCGCGCCAGGGCCAGCCGGAGGTGAGGAACGGGATGGGGCGCTGGGTCAGGGCTTCCAGCGCGGTCCTGTTGAGCACCTTGTGACCGTATCCACTGGTCGGAGGGGCCGGCAGTAGTGCTGGGTAGAGCATTCACCGGTGGGCCTTGGCCGGCTCGACCCACGGCCTTCTGGCGTAGGGCAGCACTCCTATCTGGAACTCGTCCTCGTAGATGATGGTGCCGGGATCGGGTGAGCGTACGACGTCGTAGGGGACCTCGTACCGGCGCAGCAGGTCCTGGAGGGGCGCCAGGGCGTCGATGAGGGAGATGGCGTTCGGCTTGAACCAGGGGACGGCGCGGACGGTGTTGCCGTCCGCGTAGAAGGGCGGGTAGGGCAGGCGGGCGATGAACCAGGCGTCGACCTCCGTGAACATCTTGTCGTCTTCCGGGGTGAGACGGCCGGCGTGGCGGAGGTGATGGCAGGCGGCGAAGATGCCCACCTGCACGCCGAGCCGTCCGTAATAGCGGACCTGGAACCGTACATAAAGGCCGCCGTCGCCTTCGCGCAGGGGTTTCCGGCTTCCATGAGTCACATTGCTGGGTTTACCCCGCCGGATCGGCGGGCGCACGGAACGCACACCTGTGGACAGGCTTGTCGAACGCCGCGGTCAGGCGTCGACGCTCCCCCGCCGCCCGAACCGGTCCGCGACGGCGTCGAACATCTCCACCGCCCGTCCCGGGTCCGCGACCTCCGCCACCGGCAGGCCGAGCTGCGGGTCGAAGCACTCGAAACCGGTCTCGCGCTCCACCACGGACGCCACCTCGTACAGCAGTCCGACGACCCGGCGGGCCTCGTCGCCGTGCGTCCGGTAGGGGACGCTCATCTCCCAGCCGCCCTCCCAGTGGTTCACCGAGATGCCGGTTTCCTCGTGGTCCATCTCCCAGTTCGGCGGGTACTCGACGACGCGCACCTCGCCGAGCAGCTCGCGGGCGTGACCGACGATGCTCTCCCACGCCTCCAGGTCGGGCCGCAGGTCCTGCTCCTCGATGGCGTCCAGCGCGTCGGCCCAGGACTGGCCGGGCTCGCGGCGGGTGAAGTAGAGGTCGTAGCTCATGGTGGACGAAAATACTAGCTTTGCCGCGTTCTATCGGATCTTGGCCCGGCTCCGTACGGGCGGAACTCGAGGCCCTCGAACGTGCCCGAGGTGCGCCATCTGTCGATGTAGGCGAAGTACGCCATCGCCCCGTGCGGGTGGCCGACGCCGAGCCAGCCCTTCTTGCCGAGGTGCCGGCCCTCGTTGTTGTAGTAGCCGGGCGTGCAGTCCGGGGAGCCCAGGGCGGGGCCCGTGCCCGACAGGAGGAACTCCACCCACGCCTCCTCCGCCTGAGCGGTGGGCTCGATCTCCGCGTGGCCGTGGTCGAGGGCGTGCCTGACGGTGACGGCGATGGTCCTGCCCGCCTCCGTCAGGTTGTGCGGGATGTTGGAGATGAGGTTGGCGCCCTGCGTCGGCTGCACGAGGAAGGCGTTCGGGAATCCGTGCACGTGGACGCCGTGCAGCGTGCGCATGCCCTGCGCCCAGTGCTCCGACAGCCGGACCCCGCCGCGGCCGGTCACGTCGTAGCCGGCGCGGCGGGTGTAGTCGGTGCCGACCTCGAAGCCCGAGGCGTAGATGACGCAGTCGACCTCGTACTCCCTGCCCGCCACCACCACGCCCTTCTCCGTGATCCGCTCGACGCCCTTGCCGTCGGTGTCCACGAGGTGGGTGCCGGGCACGTTGAACGCCTGCAGGTATTCGTCGTGGAAGCAGGGCCGCTTGCAGAGCTGGCGGTACCAGGCCTTCAGCCGCCGCGCGGTCTCCGGGTCCTCGATGACGGTGTCCACGCGGGCGCGGATCTCCTCCATCTTCTCGAAGTCGGAGTCCTCGAACGCGGCCAGCATGCTCTCCTGGGTGAGCTCCTCCGGCGGCAGCTCCTTGAGCTTGGCGCGGAAGCGGCGGGAGATGTCGGTCCAGCCGTCCATGACCAGGTCCTCCTCGGCCTGGCCGCCGGCCTGGTTGGCGGTGAAGTTCTCCAGCCAGCGCTGCTGCCAGCCCGTCGTGGCGATCGTGGCGAACCACTCGGGGTCGGTCGGCCGGTTGTCCCGCACGTCCACGCTCGACGGGGTGCGCTGGACGACGTACAGCTCCTGGCACGCCCGCGCCAGGTGCGGCACGCACTGCACCGCCGTCGCGCCCGTGCCGATGACGGCCACCCGCTGGTCGGCCAGCCGGTCCAGGGGCGCGCCCGAGGGGTCGCCGCCGGTGTAGGCGTAGTCCCAGCGGCTCGTGTGGAAGGAATGGCCGGCGAAGTCCTGGATGCCGGGGATGCCGGGGAGTTTCGGGACGTGGAGGGGGCCGATGCCCATGGCGACGAACTGGGCGGTGAAGGCGTCGCCGCGGTTGGTGGTGATGGTCCAGCGTGAGCGGGTCTCGTCCCAGGTCAGGTCCAGGACCTCGGTGTGGAGGAGCGCGTTGTCGTACAGGCCGAAGTGTTTGCCGATGCGGCGGCAGTGTTCGAGGATCTCGGGGGCGTGGGCGTACTTCTCGGTCGGCATGTGGCCGGTCTCTTCGAGCAGCGGCATGTACACGAACGAGGCCGTGTCGCACTGCGCGCCCGGGTAGCGGTTCCAGTACCAGGTGCCGCCGAAGTCGCCGCCCTTCTCCACGATGCGCACGTCCTCGACCCCGGCCTCCTTCAGGCGGGCGCCGGTGACGAGTCCCGCGAAGCCGCCGCCGATGACCGCGATCGTCACGTGGTCGGACTTGGGGGCGCGTTCGGTCATCGGGGTGTACGGGTCGTCGAGGTAGTGGGCGAAGCGGCCGGTGAGGCGGAGGTACTGGTCGTTGCCGTCCGGACGGAGCCGCTTGTCGCGTTCCTCGCGGTATTTCCGGCGAAGGGCGTCCTTGTCGATCTCGGTCATGCATCCTCCGGCGACTTCTCGGGATGACGCTCAAATTTCAGAATGTCATTCGGTAATGGCCGCCGACAAGGAGACTGTGGGAGTCGCTCTTGGACCATACGTCCAGGCTCGTGGAGAAATCGTCCACTAGGGTGGTGGCTCGGACACACGAGGAAGCGGATCTGTCTTGGCCCATCGTGCGCTGGTCATCGCCATGTTGCCCGCGATCGGGCTGCGCGTGCTCGCCGTGCTCGGCTTCCCTCCCTCGATCCTCTTCTACGGCGACTCCTTCGCCTTCCTGGCCGAGGAGCTGAAGCCAGGGACGACCCGGCCCTCCGGCTACTCGCTGTTCCTGGCGCTGCTGCGGCCCGCGCACAGCCTGACGCTGGTGACGGTCCTGCAGCACCTGCTCGGGCTGGCGCTCGCGGTGGCCGTGTACGCGTTGCTGCGCCGCCGCGGCCTGCCAGGCTGGGGCGCCGCGCTGCTGGTCACCCCGCTGCTGTACGACGAGTTCCTCATCCTCCTCGAACACATGATCATGGCGGACGCGATCTTCATCGCGCTCGTCGCGGTGGCGATCACGCTGATCGTCTGGCGGGTCACGCCCACCACGGCGGCCGTCGGCGGGCTGCTGCTGGGGTTGGCCGGGATCACCAGGACGGTCGGCCTGCCGCTGCTGATCCTGACCGCCGCGTACCTGCTGATCAGGCGGTACGGCTGGCGGCCCCTGGTGGCGCTGGTGGTGGCCGGGCTGATTCCGCTGGGGGCGTACGCGACCTGGATGAAGGTGGAGAAGGACAAGTTCGGGCTGACCGAGGCCGACGGCAACTTCCTGTGGTCCAGGACCATGAGCTTCGCCGACTGCGCGGTGATCAAGCCGCCCGAGAGGTTGTCCGTGCTCTGCCCCGACATGCCGGTGGCACAGCGGCCCTATCCGCCGCACTGGTTGTGGGAGAGCTTCTCGCCGCTGCTCAAGGTGCCGGGGGCGGCCAACAGAAACCAGCTCGCCGGGGAGTTCGCCAGGGAGGCGATCCTCGCGCAGCCGGGGGCGTATCTGGGGGCGGTCGCCACCGACCTCACCCAGTTGGGGCGCTGGGAGCGTACCGGCGTGGAGGAGAAGACGCCGTACAAGTTGCCCAGCTCCGAACGGCCGCTGACCGAGTCGGTGCGGGACGTGGCCGAGTCGTACGAGGGGGGTCCCGCGGCGACGCGGGTGGTGGAGCCGTTCGCGGGGTGGCTGCGGGCGTACCAGAGGTTCGGCTACGTGCCGTTCCCGCTGCTCATGCTGGCCCTCGTCGGAACGCTGGTGACGGCGATCGTCAGGCGCCGGTGGGACGCGCTGCTGCCCGGGGTCGCCGCACTCGCCCTGGTCGTCTCGCCGCCGTTCCTGGCGGCCTTCGACGTGCGGTACGTGATTCCGGCGATTCCGCTGGTGTGCCTGGCGGTGGGGCTGACGTTCGGCGCCGCGACGCCGTTCCTGGCTGGTCGCCGGGCGGCGGCCGAGCGGCGGGAACCCGTCGAGGTGGCCTGATCGGCTTCCTATGGCCTTGTGTCGTCGAAGCGGGCCACGAAGCGGCGCTGCCATGGGGTTTCGACGGCCTGTGCGGCGTAGTGCTCGCGCACGTAGGCGACCGCCCGGTCGTTCGGGACGCCGTCCAGCACGGCCAGACAGGCCAGCGCAGTGCCCGTACGGCCGCGCCCGCCGCCGCAGGCGACCTCGACGCGTTCTGACTCGGCGCGTTCCCAGGCCTCGCGAAAGGCTGTGGCGGCGGCTCTGCGGTCGGAGGGAAGCCAGAAGTCCGGCCAGCGCACCCACCGCTGCTCCCAGTCGGAGGGTGGCGGTTGTTTGCCCAGGAGGTAGAGGGCGAAGGTGGGGGTCGGGCCCGGTGGGAGGGGGCGACGCAGGCCCCGGCCACGGACGAGGCGGCCCGAGGGCAGGCGCAGCACACCCTCGGCTGTGGGATCCCAGGTCACGGTCATGTCCGCGAGCGTAATCGCCGGCCTTTCCTGGGTGGCGGCTTTCCGCTTTCGGCGTGATCAGCGCAAAGCGGACCGGTCTCGGCGTGATCAGCGCAGAGCGGACCGCTTTTGGCGTGATCAGCGCAGGGCGGGGACAGTGGTCTCGGCGTGATCAGCGCAGGGCGGACAGTAGGAGGGCCCTGTGCCGGTGGATGAGGTCGCGATCGGCCGTGGCCCAGGCGACCGCCGCCGCGGCGTGGCGGCGGCGGGTGGCCGGCAGGCCGGGATCGGTGGCGTTGGCGGACTCCGCGTCGGCCATCTCGTCCTGCCTGCGTGTCATCGCCTCCAGCAGCGGCTCCGGCTCGACGTCACCGTAGCCGTCGCGTAGTTCGCGCAGGTGCCGGGCCTGGTCGGCGATCGGGACGTGGCCCTGTGCCTGGACGCACCAGGTCCATGCCAGGTAGCCCAGATCGTCGAGGCGGTCGCCTGGGCGGCAGGAGGACCAGTCGATGAAGGCGACCGGCAGTCCGGCCTGGAAGATCGTGTTGAAGGGGCCGGGGTCGCCGTGCATGACGCATTCGCGCCCGGCCGCCAGAGGGTGGCCGGCGGTGGCGTCGTGCAGCGCGCGGAGCATCCGGCCGCCGAGGGCGTACGCGCCGGGGGCCCGCTGGGTGGGATGGTCGGTGGTGACGCCGGGGATGTAGCTGAGCACGTCACGGCCACGCTCGTCGAGGCCGTGGTGGCGCGGGGCGTAGGGGTACGCCACCGATTCAAGATATTTCAGGACTTGGGCGGCGAACGCGGACCCGGCGTCCCGGGAACGGCGAACCGTCTCGCCGACCCGTACGACCTCCTGGGCCCTGTTCCCGCCCGTGAGCGGCTCCTCGGTCCTGTTCCCGCCCGTGAGCGGTTCCTCGGTCATGAGGCCGCCGGTGCAGAGAGCCAGCTCGTGGTGAGGTCGGCGAGGATGGCGCCGCCGCGGTCCGTGAGGTGGACGTGATCGACGAGAAGTTCGCGACCGCCCCTGCGGGCGATCTCGTCCCAGCTGCGCCGCAGCAGGTAGTGCTGGACCGCCGCGCCGAAGGCGAGCGGGAAGCTGAAGCCGTACGCCGTGCGGGCCTGGCCGCCTTGCCCGAGGATGTCGGTGAAGCGCTCGTGCAGGGGCAAGTAGTCGATCTTCGTCTGCGTGGCGATCTCCTTGATGACGGCGTTGTACCCGGCGAGCCGCCGGTTGATGTCCGTGTCCGGGTCCTCGCCGAGCGGCGGCAGGGACATGATCGCGAGGCGGGCGCCGGTGGCGGTCTTGACGCGGTCCACGACCGTGCGGAGGTCGTCGCGGTACTGGTCCAGCGGAACCTCGTTTCGTACGTCGTTGGTGCCTATCAGAAGCGTGACCGCCACCGGGTGGCACGCCACGATGTCGGTCTCGACGCGCTGCCGCAGGTCGGCGATGGTGTTGCCGTTGACGCCCGCGTTGACGAACTCGTACCCGGGATGCTTGGCGCGCAGTGCGGCCACCCAGTCCGGGCCGAGCGAGCCCTGCGTCATGCTGGCCCCCGCGGCCACCACGCGGGGGCGTTCTGCGGGCTTCGCGCAGGCGTCGGAGGGCGGGTTGTCCGGCGGGCGGAGGAAGGTGAGATAACCCACCATTCCGGCGGCACCCAGCGCGGCGGCGAGCACGACGCAGAGGACCCCGAGGATCTTCATCTAAACTCCTGGTGAGTAAACGCTCGTTAACGATTGCCGAGGCTAGTGAGCGTTAACTCACTATGTCAAGCAGAAGGGGTGGATATGGGCACCAGGGACGTGATCCTCGACGCGGCGGCCCAGGTCATGGCCGAGCGGGGCCTGGCCAACGTGACCACGCGCCAGATCGCGCGGGCCGCCGGGTTCACCGAGGCGGCCCTGTACAAACACTTCGCCAACAAGGCCGACCTGCTCGTGGCGGTGATACGGGAACGCTCGCCCGGCTTCGGCGAACTGGCCCAGGCCCTGCGAGGCGGGAGCGGCCTGGAGGACGACCTCACCGCGGTGGCCAGGGCGGCCATCGACTTCTACCGGGACGGGTTCCCGATGTTCGCCTCGATCTTCGCCGATCCGAGCACGCTGAGCGTGCACAAGGAGGAGTTGCGGCAGCAGGGAGCCGGCCCGCACAAGGCGAACGACGGGGTCGCCGCCTACCTCCGTGCCGCGCAGGAGGCCGGCCTGGTGCGGAAGGACGCCGATGTCCGCGCGGCGGCGGGGCTGCTGCTCGGGGCCTGCTTCCAGCATGCGTTCCTGAGCCACATGTCGGCGCCCGGGCCTCGGGACGACGGGGAGGCGGCGGCGGCGTTCGTGCGTACCCTGCTCGAATCCCTCACCGCCTGATGACCGTCGGCCGCGGGCGGCTGGGCGCCTCAGCGGGAGCAGGTCCGGAGCATGTTGAGCAGCGCGGCCTTCTCCTTCCTGGTCACGAAGAGCCGGTAGTGGTGCTTCACGGTGATCCACGAGGTCGCGTACCCGCACCAGTGGCCGCGGCGCTGCGGACGCCAGCTCTGCGGGCCCTGGCCGCCCTTGGCGATGTTGGCGGAGTGGCTGACGGTGATCAGCTCCGGGCGGACGAGGTCGTTGGCGAAAGCACGCCGCCGCGCCTGGCTCCATCTCTTGGCGCCGGAACGCCAGGCGTAGGCCAGGGGCACGACATGGTCGACGTCGACCAGCCTTTCGCTCTTCAACCGCTTGCCGTCGTACGGGCTGTGCCAGATGCCCTTCACGGGGTGGCAAGCGGCGTTCTTCCGTACGCGCCGGCCGTCGCGAGCCAGGACCGTCTCCCTCGTGTCGCACTTCCCCGCGTGCTTCGCCCATCGGGGCAGGAACCGCTCGCGGCTGTAGCCGCGAATCGACAAGGGCTCGGCGACCTTCAGCCCGGCCAGCCTGCGAACGGCCAGAGCCGCGGCACCGGCCTGCGCCGTCGCCTGCCCGGGGGAGACGGCGGCGGCGATCGGGCTGATCACGAGGGTGAGGAGGACGAGGTGAACGGACCGCCTCAGGAAGATCACGGTTTTGCCCATACCCAGCGACATCCCCGTGGACAGCGGCGATATTCGTCCTCGGCCACCGATTCACGGGCCCGTCGCGCACCCCGCTGAGCACCTGTCAGCCGGGCCGGCTCAGGGGGCACCCTCGATCGGCACGTTCTCGACCGTCCACTCCAGGCGCACCTCGTCGCCCGCGCACACGACCACGCCGCCCCACGCGAACACGTCGCTCGCCGCCGTGACCTGGTCGCCGTTGGCCTGCTCCGGCGACATGTACGCGGGTGTGCCCACGATCGAGGTGGTCTTGGTCGCGTCCGGCGTCAGGAGCTGGGCGATGCCGAAGTCGATCACCCGGGGGCCGACGGAGCTGAGCGGGATGTTGGCGGGCTTAAGGTCGCGGTGCACGACTCCGGCCTGGTGGATCGCGGTGAGCGCGGTGGCCACACCGACGACCGGCGCCTCCACGCTCGCGCCCGACATGGGGCCGCCGTCGCGGATGGCTTGCAACGCGCTTGACTCGCCGCCTGTCATCGGTGGTGCGCCAGGTAGAGCTGCCCCAGCCGGTCGATCCGCCAGAGCTGCCCCACCGTGATCAACGTGGCGCCGAACACGGTCGGCCAGACCTCCAGCATGACGAGCCCGTACACGAGCAGCCCGAACCCCGTCGCGCCGATCACCACGAGCAGCCGCTGCACCTTGCGATGATCCCCGGCGACCAGCGAACGGTCGCGTAGCCACATCCGCTCGCCGTAGATCCCCTTGGCCGTCCAGCTCTCCGGCCGCTCCACCGCGGGGAAGGCGTGCGGGTTGAGCGCCAGCCAGACGACGACCAGGCCCACCGGCACCAGCGCCCACCAGCCGATCCAGTCACGGCTCCAGATCGCGAGGATCATCAGCGGGATGGCGGCGAACCTGGTCCAGACGCTCCACGGGTTCGCGTGCCGCTTCCATGCCTCCTCCGACATGCCGACGGCCTTGGCGTACCTCTTCAGCATGCTCATGCGATCAGTCCTCTCGCGAGTGCGTTGACGGTGGCCTCGACGACCTGGTCGTGGTCGGGGCCGTAGCGGTCGCGGTGGACCACCAGCAATCCGGCGGTCCGCAGCACGCCGACCAGCACCTCCGGCGGGACGTCCGCCACGATCACCCCGTCTGCCTGGCCCCGGGCGAGGTAATCGAGCAGCGGCGTCATCAGGTGCGGCGTGACGCGGGCCACCTCCTCCGCCCCCACCCTGCGGGCCACCGCCTCCAGCTCGTCCGGCCGGGTGAGCAGGCGCCGGTAGAACGGGTCGGTGGTGAGCACCTCGATCATCTCCCGCATCAGCGCGGCCAGGGCCTCGGCGCTGGGTGGCCGGTCGAGCGCGGCGGCCAGGCGCTTGCCCATGATCGGCGCCCTGCGGATCATCACCTCCTTGTAGAGCTCCTCTTTGGACTCGAAGAAGGCGTAGAAGCTGCCCTTGGCGATGCCGGCCGGGGCGACCAGCTCGTCGAGTGAGGTCTTCTTCAGCCCTTGGGCGGCGAAGAGCCCTTCCGCGGTGTCGAGGATCCGCGCGCTGATGCGCGCTCTGTCCTCCGGTGTGAAGGCGACGGCCATCTGTCTATAACCCTATGACTTGTACGGATATTCAGTCATAGCGTACGCCGACTTCGCGCTCAGGGGAGTCGCGGGCTCAGATATGGGGAAGATCAGCACTAAGTGATCGTCTACTCACGATGAGTTCATGATCTCGGGGGCCGAAGATGTGTGACTATCCACCGTCCGCGTTCATCCGCAGTGCGCCGTCCAAGCCCAAGCGAGCCCGTGGGCCGCTCCTCATAACGCTCGCATGCGCCGTCGCCGTCGCGTTCAGCGTCGGCGTCGGCTTCTCCGCCGGACTCGCCCTGCAAACCGATCGTCCTGCCGTTCAGATTCCGGTGGCGATGCCATCGCTCGTCCACCAGGTCGTTCCTTCTTCACCTGCTCCGGCACCGGCCGCCGCGCCGACACCGGCACCGACGCCCGACCGGCGGCGCGAGAAAAGGCCGGCGACACACAGGAAGAGCGCTGAGACGCACCACAGGCCCGCACCGGCCGCCAGGCGCGTACCCGCCGAGACGCAGCACAAGCCCAGGCGCGTCCCTGTCGAGCGCCGCCCGCCGCGTCAGGGGTTCGACGACCTCGAGGATCGTATCCGTCGCGCTGTCTATTCGAACGTGCTGAAACACCTGCGCGACCGATACCGGCGCTAACCCGTCGGTTCGTCGCCGAGGTCGGTGCAGTGGGCGATCGTCGCGTCATCCGCCGCCACCGCGTGCCGCGCCTCCGCCTGCCGGACACGGTGGATGATCTCGGCGGGTCCGCTCGACGCCAGGAGGCCCATGACCCCTGGCCAGTCGGTGAGCCCGAACCGGTCCACGATGCGGCTGGCCCCATTGCTGAGCAGGACGGCACCGGTCAGCTCGGAGATCGCACAACTTCCGGTGATCGCCTCGTCCGCCGCCCGCGGGTCGTCCTTGGCCACCCAGAAGCCGCCCGGCTGGTTGCGGTTGGCGCGCAGGTCTCGCAGGACTCGGCGGTACTCGTCACTGCCCTCGGCGGCGGCCTTGAACGCGGGCTCGTACGACCGGCTGATGACCACCTCCCGGGGGTCGGAGACGACGAGCGGCGCACCGTCCGCCCTGTCGAGCACGACGAACGAGTCACCGAGCACCAGGTACTCGACGAGGCCGCCGGACAGGCGCAGGACGGCCACCGTCGCCGACGGGCTGATGGTGTCGGTGACGTCGCAGGTGTCCCGGTGATCGTCCGTCACCTGCTCGATGGCCTCGGCGAGCAGCGCGGGAAGGCCGCGGTCCGGCACGAGTGACAGGAGGCTGAGGAGGTGGCCTCCCAGGCGGCCTGCGTACCAGGCCACGCCGTGCCGGCAGAGCGATTCGGCGCCGGGGATGCCGGCGCCGTCGGTCAGCACCGCTGCCGTCGGCACGGCGCCGGCGAAGTCCTCGTTCGCGCGGCCCGCCTGCTTGGCCACGCTCGCCATCGTCACCCGCATGACCTGTCGCCGCCCCTCCATCGATCAGGGCGTTGATCATAACGGCCTCTCGTATGCTCCTACTCCTCCTCGGCGAACACGACCTCGCGACGCTTGCGGATCGTCGGGAGGACGGTGACGACGAGCGCCCCGACGGCCAGGACCAGGAGCACCGCGGAGATCGGCCGGGTCAGGAAGACCGACGCGTCCCCGCGGGAGATGATGAGCGCCCTGCGCATGTTCTCCTCGAGCAGGGGTCCGAGGACGAAGCCGAGCAGCAGGGGCGCCGGCTCGCAGCCGCACTTGATCAGGACGTAGCCCAGGATCCCGAAGAACACGATCGCGTAGACGTCGTACGCGTTGAACGACAGGGAGTAGGTGCCGATCGCGGCGAACAGGATGATCATCGGGAACAGCACCTGGTACGGGATGCGCAACATGCGCACCCAGAGGCCGATCAGCGGCAGGTTCAGCAGCACGAGCAGCACGTTGCCGATCCACATCGACGCGATCAGGCCCCAGAACAGCGCCGGTTCGTCGATGATGACGTTCGGGCCGGGGGTTATGCCGTGCACGATGAACGCGCCGACCATCAGCGCCATCACCGGATGGGCGGGCAGGCCCAGGGTGAGCAGCGGGATGAACGACGTCTGCGCGGCGGCGTTGTTCGCCGACTCGGGGCCGGCGACGCCCTCGATCGCGCCGTGCCCGAACTCCTGCCGTCGCTTCGAGATGCGCTTCTCCACGGCGTACGAGGTGAACGAGGCCAGCACGTGGCCACCACCGGGCAGTACGCCGAGCGCGGCACCGATGCCGGTGCCCCGCAGGATCGGGCCGACCATCCGGCGCCGGTCCTCGCGGGTCGGCCACAGGCTCATCACCTTGCTGATGACCGCCGTGCGGGTCTGCTCGTTCTCCAGGTTGCGCAGGATCTCGGCCACTCCGAACATGCCGACGGCGACCGACACGAAGTCGATGCCCTCGTACAACTCTCGCTGGTCGAGCACGAACCGGGGCGTACCCGTGTAGATGTCCTGGCCGACCGTGCCGAACAGGAGGCCGAGCGCGATCATCGCCAGCGCCTTGAGCGCCGTGCCACGGGCCAGCGCGATCGACACGACCAGGCCGAGCAGCACCAGCGAGAAGTATTCGGCCGGGCCGAACTTCAACGCGACGCGGGCCAGCGGCGGGGCCGCGACGGCCAGGGCGACGGTGGCGATCGTACCCGCGATGAAGGACCCGACCGCGGCGGCGGCCAGCGCCGCGCCGGCCCGACCCTGCTTGGCCATCTCGTGCCCGTCCAGCGCGGTGACCGCCGCCGACGACTCACCGGGCAGGTTGATCAGGATGGCGGTGGTCGAGCCGCCGTACTGTGCGCCGTAATAGATGCCGGCCAGCATGATCAGCGCGGTCACCGGCTCGAAGCTGAACGTGATCGGCAGCAGCATCGCCACCGTCGCCGTCGGCCCGATGCCCGGCAACACGCCGACCGCCGTCCCGAGCAGCACTCCGACGAAGCAGTAGAGGACGTTCTGGATCAGGAGGGCGGTCGAGAAGCCCAGTGCGAGGTTGTCGAGAAGTTCCATGCCTCAATCCGGATGCCGCGTCAGAACCCCAGCCATGGGCCCCACAGCGGGACCCTCAGCTGAAGTCCGACGACGAAGATGAGCGTGCCGGCCACGGTCAGCCCGGCGGCCACGGCCACGGCCATGAGCAGACGTACGCGTGTGCTGGCCAGCGTGGCGAGCAGGGCGGTCACCGCCGAGGTAGGTACGAATCCGAGGCCACGGACGGTGGCTCCGAAGAACAGGACCGCGAGCACGATCAGGCCGACCGCACGCCAGGGAATCGGCCCGAACGAGATCACCTCGCCGGCGATGAGTCCTTTGACGACGATCGCCAGGCCCAGGGTGGCCACGGCCACGCCGACCAGCAGCGGGAAGGCGCCGGGGCCCATCCGCAGCGGGGTGCCCAGCTCGTAGCCGAGCGCCCCCACCACGAATGCGCCACCGATCAGGACGAAGATCACCCCGGCGAGCACGTCCGGGAGGGACCGGCGGCGCTCCACCTCAGGAGGCCTTGACCCCGGCGTCGGCGATGACCTTCGCCCAGGTGCCGAGTTGCTCTTCGAGCTTGGTCCTGTGCGCCTGCGGGGTCGCGTCCTCGGCCGGGACCGGCGCGGTGCCGAGCTTGGCCATCTGGTCGATGACCTTCTGGTCGGCCAGCGCCACCTTCAGCGCCTCGGACAACTTCTGGACGACGTCCTGCGGTGTGCCCTTCGGTACGTAGAGGCCGTGCCACACGCTGACCTGGAGCTTGGGCAGCCCGGCCTCGGTCGTGGTGGGCACGTCGGGCAGGCTCTTCACCCGCTCTGGCGTGGTGACCGCGTACGCCTTCACCTCGCCGGCGGAGATCTGGCCGCTGGTGTTGGTCGTCTGGTCGCACATGAAGTCGACCTGGCCGCCGACCAGGTCGGTCAGCGCGGGGCCGGTGCCCTCGTACGGGACCTCCTGGAGTTTGACGCCCGCGGCGGTCTGGAACAGCAGGCCGCACAGGTGGGACGCGGCGCCGATGCCGGCGTTGGCCAGCGTGACCTTGCCGGCGTTCGCCTTCACGTAGGTCACGAGTTCCTGGAGTGTCTTGGGCTCGAAGTCCTTGCGGGCGACGATCGTCATCGGCACCTCGGTGACGAGCCCGACCATCTCGAAACTCTCGAGCGGCTTGTAGCCCAGGTCCTTGTACAGGGCGGGCGCCGTGGACATGCCGATGTGGTGCATGAGCACGGTGTAGCCGTCGGGCTCGGCCCGCGCGACCTGGCCGGCGCCGACGGTGCCGCCCGCTCCCTCGACGTTCTGTACGACGATCTTGGCGCCGAGCTTGGCGGCCATCGGTTCGGCGATCATGCGGGTGACGGTGTCCGTCGGACCGCCCGCGCTGAACGGCACGATGAACGTGATGTTCTGGTCCGGGTAGCCTCCGCCGGTGGTGGCTCCACCGGTGGCGTCGCCCGGGGCGCCACCGCTGCCGGAGCAGGCGGCGACGAGCGAAACGACGCCGATCGCGGCGATCATCCGCGCGGCGGCCCGGTACCTGCCGGTCGTTCTCATATCGCGGTCTCCTCGTCAGCGCATGCGCCTTCGTCAGTGAGTGCGCGGCCTCAGTCTCGGCTGGCAGAGCCGTGAATGGTGTCAGAGGAATCCCAAGGAATGCGCTGAATGTCAGATAAATCCCAAGAACTGTAGGGCTAACACGAGCGTCGATCCCGGTCGTACAATCCGGTATGCGGATCACCATCATCGAAGATGACGACCGCGTGGCGCGGGGGCTCGTGACCGTCCTGACACAGGCGGGCTTCGAGGTCCACCGCATCGCGACCGCCGCCGAGGCCGTGCGCGCCGCCCCGTCCGATGTGGTCCTCGTCGATCTCGGCCTGCCCGACGGCGACGGACTCGACGTGATCCGCAAGCTGCGCGACCGCCCGGAGACCGCCGTCATCGCCGTGACAGCACGCTCGGAGGAGCACGAACGGGTGCGCGGCCTACGCGCCGGCGCCGACGACTACATCGTGAAACCGTTCGGCATCCCGGAGTTGCTGGCCCGCATCGACGCCGTCCTGCGGCGCACCCGGGTGGCCCGTGCCCTGAGCCATCCGGACGAGCCGCTCGTCCTCGGCCCGATGCGGATCTGCGTCGGCACCCGCGAGGTCACCGTCGACGGCACCCCCGTGACGCTGACCCGCAAGGAGTTCGAGCTGCTCCTGCTGCTGGCCCGCCGGGCGCCGAACGTGGTGAGCCGCGACGTCATCCTCGACCAGATCTGGGGCGCGAGCTGGGAGTCCTCAAGCCGCACCCTCGACACCCACATCGCGGCGTTACGCCACAAGATCGGGCCGGCCGTCCTCATCGGGACGATCCACGGGGTCGGCTACCGGCTCCTGGGCGACCGGCCGGAGCTGATCGGTTGACACGCCATGCACCGTCGCCTGCTCGTCGTCCTGGTACCCCTCGCGGTGTTGCTCGTCGCGGCGCTCGGGGTGCCACTCAGCATCACCGTGGCCGAGCGGGAGATGCAGGAGACCTACGTCGACCGGCTCAACGACGTCGGCCGGTTCGCGTCGCTGGCCGAGACCGCCCTCTCGACCGGGCGGAATGAGGCTCTCCAGCAGGAGCTGACGCGCTATCACGAGCTGTACGGCATCCCGGTCGCGGTGATCGACACCTCCGGCACGGTCCTGCTCGGACCGACGGGCGCCTACCAGCAGGCGGCGCGAGCCGAGCCGGCGTTGCCCCGAATCGTGACCGCCGCGCTGGCCGGGACGAGGCCGGAGCCGTCCGGGAAATGGGCGCCGTGGGACGACTCCGCGCTCGTGGTCGCGGAGCCGGTGGGCCGCGACAGCGAGGTCGTCGGCGCCGTCGTGACGATCTCCGACCTGTCGACGACACGCCACCGCATCCTCGTGCGATGGGCCCAGCTCGCCGGGCTCGGGCTGCTGCCGTTGATCGCGCTGATCGCCGTCGCCTGGCCGGTGTCGGCGTGGGTGCTGCGGCCGGTGCGGAAACTGGACGCGGCCAGCTCGCGGATCTCCCAGGGCGACCTCACGATCCGGGCGGACGCCGAGGCCGGGCCGGTCGAGCTGCGGCGGCTGGCGGAGACGTTCAACACCATGATGGACGCGGTCGAGAACGCCGTGCACCGGCAGCGGGCCTTCGTGTCCGACGCCTCGCACCAGTTACGCAACCCGCTGACCAGCCTCCGGCTCGCCGTGGAGAGTCTGGAACCGCATCTGGTGGCGGCCGGCAACGGGCGGCAGGTGTACGACGTCGCCGTCGACGAGCTGAAGGCGATGCAGCGGATGTTGAACTCGTTGCAGGCCAGTGCGCGGATGGAGAGCATACGGACGGCGTCGCCGGTGGATCTCGATGCCGTGCTGGCTACCCGGGTGGATCGGTGGCGGGCGTTGACGGCGACGGCGGGGCAGACTCTGGCGGTGGATGTGCCGTCGGGGTTGCGGTTGCTGGAGCCTACCGGGGGGCTGGGGAGCATCTTGGACGAGCTGATCAGCAACGCGTTGCGGCTGTCGGATGCGCGGGTGGTGGAGGTGACTGCCCGAGTTGTCCCGGGTGGTGCGGGCTCCGGGCACGGCAGCGGGGTTGGCCCTGGACACGGCGGCGGCGGGGTCGGCGGTGCTTCCGTGGCCGGAGGTGTGGTCACGATCGTTGTCCGTGACGACGGGCAGGGGATCGACGCGTCCGAGCGGGCCCAGGCGCTCCGGCGCTTCTGGCGGTCGCCCCGGCACCAGAACGTGTCCGGGACCGGTCTGGGACTGGCGATCTGTGCCGACCTGGTCGGGGCGGCCGGGGGCGAGCTGCGGCTGGAGGAGGGCCTGCCTCGTCCGGACGGATCCGGGTACGGGTTCGCCGCGGTGGTCGCGTTGCCGGTCGTTCCGCGGGTCGCGTCGTCGTCCGACGCCCCGGCTCCTGTCTGAGGCCCCCGGCCCTTCTCACCAGCCCTTTGGGTCGGCGCTTTGGTCGGCCGGGTCGGCGCTTTGGTCGGCTGGGTCGGCGCTTTGGGTCGGCGCCTTGGGTCAGCGTTTGCGGTCACGGAACCATGAAGCCGCACCCTGATGCAGCGGAATCGATGCGGTGGAGATCCCGGTGCGCACGTTGATCTGCCACGCCTCGGGAACGGGTTCAGCGTCGTCGCGGCCGGCGGAGGTGATCGTACCGGTTTGCGTGAAGATCGTATCGGTAATGGCGTAGACCAGGTCAGCGGGCACGTCGTTGCGCACGAGAAGTACGTTCGGCACCGCGACCGTGCGGGTGGCCGGGACACCGGCGTAGGCAGCCGCGTGGATCACGGCCGGAGCGTAGGGACCGGGAAACGCCGTGAAGAGCGCATCCGCCTGCGATTCCAACGGGATCAGCCGTACCGGATGCCGCAGCGCCAACTCCATGATGGCCGGCGTCGGGACGCCGGTCAGGGAGAACATCGCATCGATCTCGCCATCGCGCAGCGCCGCCGCCGATTCGGCCTGACTGAGATACAGACCGTCGGCGTCCACCATGCCCAGCTCCAACACCCGCAGCGACGTGAACTCCGTACCCGAGTCGCGAGCACCGAGAGATATGCGCTTCCCCTTGAGATCCCGAAACTCATCGATCGCCGACCCAGCCATGACCACAAGATGCAGGTGACTGTCATAGAGCCGACATACCGCCGAAAGCCCCTCGGGCACACTGCCGTCGGTCGTGATCAGCGCATCCAGGCTCGTCAGCCCGAGATGCACCTCACCGGCCCGCAACATCCGGATGTTGTCGGTGGACGCCCCACTCGGCACGGTACTCACCGTGGCACCCGACACCTGCTCGGAAATGCGCTCGGCCAGCGAACCACCGATACGCCGATACACCGCCCCCGCCGGCCCGGTGGCCAGCCGCAGGTGAACCCTGTCGACTTCGGGCTCCCGGGAACAACCGACGACCAGCCCTCCGGCAGCCAGAAGCACCACCCGCCGACTGAGCCGTAACTCCGGGTCCAGCACCATGCCGCGATGATACGGACAGCGACCCTCAGCCGATGACACCTGCGACCCGCCTGTGGGGGTGCATCGAGATCACCGATCGCTTCCTGCGTCCACCACCGCATCACCAAGCAATAGGGCTTCGGCGAGGCCTGTACGGGCGTAGAGGACCGAGCGGCCTGCTCGGTGGGTGCTGGTCAGGCCGGCGGCCCTCAGTGCGGTGAGGTGTTGGGAGACGCCCGCCGCCGATAGGCCCGACCGGTGGGCGAGTTCGGTGGTCGAGGCGGGTGCGTCCAGTTCGGCCAGGAGCAGGGCCCGGGATCGGCCGATCACGGCGGCGAGGGATTCCATGTGCGCATGTGTCCGGCGCTGCCACAACGTGCCGATCCCGCGCGCCGGGTAGGCCAGCTGCGGTGGTTCCGACACGATGGACCGGGTCAGCACCCGCGGCCAGGCGAAGACCGACGGCACCAGGAGCAGCCCGGCTCCGGTCTCGATCCTGGTGATGGCGCAGTGCCGCTCTACCAGGTGGAGGCTGCCGTTGGCCCAGCGCACCGTGGGGTGCAACTCGTCGAGCGCCTGGGCCGTACCGTGCTCGGCCACCTGGCGGCCCCGGTGGAAGAGGTCCGCCTCCAGCAGCGAGCGGATTCTGGCCCAGTAAGGCGCTATCGCGAGCCGCCAGTAGTCCTCGATCTCCGTGACGATCCGAGGCAGGTAGACCCAAGGGGTCCGGTGAAGGTTCCGCAACCGGAGGGACAACCGGCCTTCGCGCTCGGCTGCCAGGTGGTCGAGGTCCCGGCGTACCTGCTCGGGATCGGTGGCTTCGACGGCGGCCAGCTCGTCGGAAAGGCCAGGGGACGCGGTCGGCGATGTCGGGTTGAGAAAGTCGGGGAGATGGCCGATGGGCGGAATCATGTCGGCCAGCCAACCGCGGTCGAGACCCGCTGCCGCGAGCCGAGGGCGTACCTGGGCGGCCCAGCCGCGGTGCGGGCCCGGCACCTCAGCGGCGGCCAGCGCTCTGAAGCTGGTGACGACCTCCCACATGGGCGAGATGGCGAACCGGGTCTCGGCCAGATCGTTCACCGAAAAGCTCAGCCGCGTCTTCATGCCGCCTCCACTGCTTCCACGATTCGGTCCGAGCTTAATCAGTGGACGCCCCGCTCCCCCGCCCAGCAGCATCCCAGGAGCGGGTGCCCGCGATTCAGGGGTGCCGAGAAGCAACACGACGAGAAGGCGGTCACGCACATGTCTGTCGGCATCACTCCCTCAGCCAATGCAGCGAGCGAGGTGAAGGCTCGGCTGTTCCGCGCCCTGAGCACGGAGTCCGTGCTGGTGCTGCCCAACGCCTGGGACGCCGCCAGTGCGGCTGTGATCGCCGCGGCCGGCGCCACGGCGATCGCGACGACCAGCGGTGGCGTCGCGTGGTCACTGGGCCGTGGGGACGGGCAGCAGCTCAGCCGGGGCGAGATGGTGGAGGTCACGCGGCGCATCGTGGACGCCGTCGACCTGCCGGTGACGGTCGACGTGGAGGGAGGGTACGGACCGGCCGCGGCGGATGTCGCCACGACCGTGCGGGCGGTGATCGAGGCCGGTGCGGTGGGCGTCAACCTGGAGGACTCCGCGGCCGTCGGTGGTCCTCTGTTCGACGTCGCCGAGCAGAGCGCCAGGCTGCGCGCCGCCAGGGAAGCCGCGGCGGAGGCGGCCCTGCCGGAACTGTTCGTCAATGCGCGCACCGATGTGTTCCTGTTCGCGATCGGTGCGCCCGATGGCCGGCTGGACGAGGTGCTGGCGCGCACGGAGGCATACGCCGAGGCGGGAGCCGACGGCATCTTCGTTCCCGGCCTGCTCAACCTGGACAAGCTGACCACCCTCTGCGCCGAGTCGCCGCTGCCGGTCAACGCGATGGCCATGGCCGGCGGGCCGAGTGTCACCGAGCTCGCGCAGGCCGGGGTGCGCAGGATCAGCGTCGGCACCGGGCTGGCGCAGGCCGCCTACACCGCGGCCCGCAGAGCCGCCGCGGAACTGCTCGGCACGGGAGGGCTCACGGCGCTGAACGGCTCACTGGACTTCAGCGAACTGAACGTCCTGTTCCGTCGTTGACGGATCGGCTCCGACGACCCGCGGCGATGCCGGCGTACCGGGTGGACGAGGCGTCATACCCCCTCTTGCGGCATTACGCGACACTGCATATCGTGCCGATGTATCAGGTCGATATATCGGGCCGACAGCTTGTCGTAGCCCGGCTGGGGCGGGAGATGCGATGCGGCGGATCGACTACGACACGGAGCAGTACCAGGACTACGCGCGTGGCCGTGCCCTTGACGAGCGGCAACTGCAGGTATGGATCAGTGCCTTCGAAGCGGTGCTGCCCGAGCGGCGTCCGCTGACGGGGCTGGACGTCGGCTCAGGGACCGGCAGGTTCACCCCCGCGCTGGCGCGAGCGTTCGGGCCGGCCACCGGCGTCGAGCCGTCGGTCCGCATGCGCGAAGTAGCGCAGGCGCAGCCCCCGCATCCCGATGTGCGGTATCTGGCAGGCTCCGCCGAGGACCTGCCCGTGCCGTCCGGCAGCGCCGACTACGCTCTCATGTTCCTGTCCTGGCACCACGTCCAGGACAAGCCGCGGGCGGCCCGGGAGCTGGCCAGAGTGCTCAAGCCCACCGGGCGGCTGCTGCTGCGCGCGAACTTCAGCGACCACCATCCCAGGCCGTGGTGGCTGGAGCACTTCCCCCGCGGCCTTGAGGCGGACGCCTCGCTGTTTCAGCCGCTGCACGAGGTCATCGAGATGTTCACCTCCACCGGCTGGCGCGTCGCCGGCTTCGGCACGGTCACCGAGCCGTCCACCGGCACCTGCGCTGACATGCTCGAACGGCTACGCCTGCGTACTCTTTCGTTCTTCGCTCAACTCAGTCCCGACGAGCTGGAGACCGGCTTCCGCCGTCTGGAGCAGGCTGTCGCCGCGGATCCCGACGCACCGGCGCCTGTGTTCTCTGAGGCGCTGCTCACGCTCGAACGGGATCCGCTGCGAGGATAAGGCGGCATCCCCTGGCTTGAAGGGGTACGTCCGCGCTGATTGTCACCATCATCCTCCGCCAGGGCTGGACCGGCCGCCGGGAGGAATACCGATCGCGGGCAGGATCGCCTGGTCGACGATCGCCGCGAGGTCCTCGTCGCCGGGCACGCCGCCGTCGATCAGGCGCTTGGTGACGAGGGCCTCGCCGATGTCGGCCACGACCGGGGTGAGCAGCTCGGCCGGGAAGTGGCCCCGGTCGGCGTAGTGCTGCAGCACGGTGCGGGTGAACGTACCGCCCCGGCTGGCGAAGACCCGCTCGAACAGGGCCTCGGACATCAGCGCGGCGCTCTTCGGGTCGGTGAGGATGGCCGCGACGGCGCGACCCGCCGGACTGAGGGCCCAGTCCACCATGAGGCGCAGGGCGCGGACGAGGTCACCGCGCAGGTCGTCGGCCCCCGGCGTCGGCTCCTCGACCGGGTGCTGGTGGTAGAGCGCGTCGAGGAGCACCTCGACCGGGTCCGACCAGCGGCGATACAAGGTCGTACGGGGCGTGGCCGCGCGCCGGGCGATGCCGTCCATGGTCAGCCGCCCCGCACCGACCTCCACCACCTCTTCCAGCACGGCGTCGTGGAGGGCCTTGACCAGCTCTTCACCGCGCCGGCGCATCCGATCGCCCATACCCACCCCTTGCTTAGCTACATGGATGTATCTTACTCTGAGCATTAGCTACAGTCGTGTATCTAATTCGAGGGGACAACCATGTCCATCGCCCCACCGGCTCCCGTTCACGGAGCTACTCCCATCATCCAGCGCGCGCTCGCACCCGATCTCGCGCGCGGGCTGATGCTGCTGCTCATCGCGGTGGCACACGCACACATGTACCTGTCAGGCCACGAGACGGGCTTCCGCGGCTACGCGCTCAACGGCGTCGCCTTAGACCGGCTGGTCGCCGGAACGCAGATCCTGCTGGTGGACGGGCGCGCGCTGCCCATGTTCGCCGCTCTGTTCGGGTACGGCCTGGTGCAGCTCGCCAACCGGCAGCTCGCCACGGGCATGAGCTGGCCGCAGGTCCGCAAGGTGCTGCGCCGGCGGAGCCTGTGGCTGCTGGCGTTCGGGTTCTGCCACGCGCTGCTGCTGTTCTTCGGTGACATCCTCGGGGCGTACGGGCTGGTCGGGCTCATGCTCGTCGGGTTCATCCGGCGCGAGGACAAGGTCGTGCTCCGGGCCGCCGTCGTAGGGCTGGTGCTGCACGTCGTGATCCTGTTCGGCTTCGGGCTGCTCACCATCTCCGCGCCCAAGGGCGACACACCCGCCGCCATGGCGGACCCGATCGAGGCGACCGTGATGCGACTCATCGGATGGTCCGGGATGACGCCCACGTACTTCGCCGCCAGCGTGATCCCGGCCTTCCTGTTCGGGATCTGGGCGGCCCGGCGCCGCGTGCTGGAAGACCCCGTCTCGCACCGGGACCTGCTCTCCCGGGTCGCCGTCCTGGGCACCGGACTGGCCGTGGTCGGCGGAGTGCCGCTGATGTTGATCGACACCCGGATCTGGACGCCGTCGGACATGGTGGCCGTGTCGTCGTACGCGCTGCACAGCGTGACGGGCATCGCCGGCGGGCTCGCGTACGCGGCGATCATCGGACTCGCCGCCGGCCGGATGCGGCGCGGCCATCCCGGCCCGGTCGTCAGGGCCCTGGCCGCGTGCGGTCAATGGTCGCTGACCTGCTACCTCCTCCAGTCAATGATCTTCGTGGCGGTGTTCGCGCCGTACACCGGAGGGCTCGGCTCGCGCGTCGGCGACGCGGCGGCGTCCGGCATCGCCGTGGTGACCTGGCTGGCCACCACGGTGCTCGCCGCGCTGCTGGCCCCCGCCGGGCGAAGAGGACCGGCCGAGGCCGCCCTGCGACGCCTCACCTACGCCCGCCGCTGACCAGGCGGAGCCCGCCGGTCCAGCCGTCCACGGTGCAGGGTGGAATGAAAATTTCACCCCATCATGGCGGCATTACGGCTCCGCAGGTCTGATCCCCGGCCTGGTGGCACGCCTCGCCTACTATCGCGCGAGTTGCCATGGCACAAGTTAACGCCGGGCCGAATCAGTGACTCTGAATCGTCTCTCTGGACGACTGAAAGCCCCGACAATAGTCTCCGTGCGCGCTCCGCCGACATCATGAAAGAGATGAGGTTGGAAGTGACACGTTCCAAAGCACGTCGTGCGGCCAACTCTGTCGCCATCGCCATCGCAACACTCGCGGCAATCCTGGTGCCCGTCACTCCCGCGCACGCCACCTACGGTCCAGACCAGGCCGTGTCCATCACGGTGACCTCGAACGCCGGACCGTCGATCATGCTCGCCCAGCTCACCGGCACGCTGGCGTTCGACGACGGGAACACGAAGTTCAGGTACGCGCTCCGGCTGTGCTGGGGAAGCGGCTCTTACCCCAAGCCGAACTTCTACGTCTCCGTCAATGGCAGCACCGTCTTCTATCCGGGCCAGACGGGCACGGCGACCGCTCCCCCCGGGTGCCAGTTGTCCCTGTTCCTCTACGACGGTGAATACACGCACTCCACTACCCTCACGAACGTCACCTTGTACGTGACGGGCGGCTGGTTCTATCCCGGCAACACTTACAACAGCCGCACCAAATCCGTGACCTACGACAACCCCTACAACTGAGCCGTCGGAAAGCCGCGATGGGACAGGCCCGCCGCCTGGTCTTCGACGCGCGATGAAGGCCAGGCGCCGGGCCGATCGGTAGCTTGCTGGAGTGAACCTTGTGCAGCGTGCCGTTGGTGCGGTCGTCGGCTCGGCGGTGGGCGACGCGCTGGGCGCTCCATTCGAGTTCGGCCCGGCGGGAGCGTTCTCCTCCCGCTTCCCGGCATCGGGTGCCGGCGGTGAGATGAGCGGTGGCGGCGGCTGGGACGCGGGCGAAGCCACCGACGATACGCAGATGGCCGTTCATGTAGCCGAGTCGCTGCTGGAGCATGGCGGCCTGAACCTGCCGGACATCTTCGCGCGCTTCCAGCGGTGGGCGGCCGATGATCCCAAGGACATCGGACTACAGACCGAAGACGTACTGACCCGCGGACTGCCCTGGGACCAGGCCGCCGCCGCCCACTACCGAAGCAGCCACCGAGCCGCGGGCAACGGCGCGCTGATGCGGGCCACTCCGTCGGCGGTGTACTTCGCCCGCGACGGCCGGCAGGCCACCATGGACGCCGCTCGGCACATCTCCGCCCTCACCCACGGCGACCCGGCGGCGTGGGAAGGCACCGCGATCTTTCACGACCTGATACGCGTCGCCCTGGACGGCGGGGACCCCTTGGACGAGCTCTCGCAGACCCTCACTGCCGTCCGGCCCGACCATCGTCAGCGCTACGCCGTCGTCCTCGCAACCGGCTGGCATCCCAACCACGCCACCGAGTTCAACGGCGCCGTCTGGCCCTGTCTCGGCTCAGCCGTCTGGGCCCTGCGCACCACCCGTACCTATGAGGATGCCATCCGAGCCGCGATCGACCTGGGCGGAGACACCGACACCGTCGCCGCGGTCACCGGCGGCCTGGCCGGAGCCATCTACGGGCCGACAACAATTCCGGACGACTGGACCGAGCCCTTGCACGTTCCGCTACCCGGAAGCGGCGGCCGGACCCTGCGCCTGTGTCATCTGCTCGATCTTGCTCGTGACCTCGCCGATCGTCCGAGTACAGACTGACGCCGGGAGCCACCTCAAGGTCCCTGGATTGTCGCTTCGAGCACGAGAGCCCGGCTCTTGATCTCCCATGCGTCCCGGACATAAGGCGATCGCCGATCCCGGAGACGGGGTGCATGCGGCCCGCGAGTGCGGGTAATGACCACCAACCGGGCGAAGGATGGGTGTGGCATGGGGTTGTGGACGAGGTTGCGGGGACGATGGGGACGTTCCGGGCGGCGGCTGCGGGCCACGGCCCACCAGCGCTTCGGATACCACGACCTGCGACCAGGCCAGCAGGAGGCGATGACGCACTTACTCAACGGCCGCGACGTGCTGCTCGTCATGCCGACCGGCGGCGGCAAGTCGGCGGTCTACCAGGTTCCCGCCCTGCTGCTCGACGGCCCCGCGATCGTCGTCTCGCCGCTGATCGCGCTCCAGCGCGACCAGGTGACCGGCCTGCTGGAGGCCGACGCGGGCGGCGCCGTGGCGGTGAACTCGACCACTTCCGTGGCGGCCGGGCTGGAGAAGGTGACGGCGGGGGACGCGACGTTCGTGTTCCTGTCGCCGGAACAGCTCGCCAAGCCCGACGTCGTCGAACGGCTCGCGCAGGCCCGGCCGTCACTGATCGCGATCGACGAGGCCCACTGCGTCTCGTCCTGGGGACACGATTTCCGCCCCGACTACCTGCGGCTCGGGAAGGTCATCGAGCGTCTGGGACATCCACCGGTGGTCGCGATGACCGCCACCGCCGCCCCGAACGTCCGCGAGGAGATCGTGGACGTGCTCGGCCTGATCGAGCCGGCGCAGATCGTCAGGGGATTCGACCGGCCGAACATCTCGCTGGAGGTCAGGCGCTTCGTCCGCGCTGAAGACAAGAGCCGGGCGCTCGCCGAGTACGCCGCCTCCAGCGAGGGCCTCGGCCTGGTGTACGTCGCCACCCGCAAGGAGACCGAGGAGTACGCGGCGGAGCTGACCGGCAGGGGGCGCCGGGCCGAGCCGTACCACGGGGGCATGCGGGCCACCGAACGCAGCCGCGTACACGATCTGTTCAGCCGGGGCGAGGTGGACACCGTGGTCGCGACGTCGGCGTTCGGGATGGGCATCGACCGGCCGAACGTGCGTTACGTGCTGCACGCCGAGCCGCCGGAGTCGCCCGACGCGTACTACCAGGAGATCGGCCGGGCGGGCCGGGACGGCGCGCCCGCCGCGGCGGTGCTGTTCTACCGGCAGGAGGACCTGGGCCTGCGCCGCTTCTTCACCGGCGGCCGAGCCGACGGAGAGCTGCTGCTGCGCGTGGCGACGCTGGTGCGCCGGCATGCCGGCACGGTGCCCGCCGGCGAACTGGCCGCGCTGCTCGAGGTGAGCACGTCGTACCTCACCAGACTCGTCAACCTGCTGGAACGAGCGGGCGCGCTGTCCGTGACCACCACCGGCGACCTCAGGTATGCCTCGACCGGCCTGACACCCGAGCGGGCCGCCGCCCGGGCCGTCGAACAGGACGAGGCGCGCCGCCGTGTCGACGACTCACGCATCGACATGATGCGCGCCTACGCGGAGACGAGGGGCTGCCGCCGCCGCTTCCTCCTCGAATACTTCGGCGAGCCGTACGCACCCGGCAGGTGCGACGCCTGCGACATCTGCTCCAGCGATGACGCGCCGGAACCGATGCCCGCACGGGGCGGAGAGGGATTCCCCGTGCAGGCGAAGGTGACGCACAAGATGTGGGGGCCGGGCACGGTCATGAGCCGCGAGCCCGACCGGATCACCGTGCTGTTCGACTCGGTCGGCTACAAGACCCTGTCACTGGCCGCGGTGGGCGACGTGCTCGTTCACGACCTCGCCCCCGCGTCCGGTCGCTCGCAACTACACCAGGATTGACGCGCGCCTTCGTTGTGGACGGCCGTGATCGCCTCAGGACGCGAACCACGCCCCCGCGCTGCCAGAGGCGGAGTGAAGGCCTGCAGGGGTCTAGGCTCTGGCGCGACTGGACAGACCTCTTCCTTTCCTCACCTCCGGAGCTAGGTTCTCGATGCATCTACATCCAGGCGAAACCGAGGCCGTTGGGTGGCGGGTGGTGACCGTGCTCGACGCCGTCCGGCAGCTGCGCGACGCGTCACCCGACGTCACCGGACGTCCGCGGGTGATCGCGATCGACGGCCGGGGCGGCGCCGGCAAGACGACCCTGGCCGAGCGGCTACGCAAGGTGGTGCCCAACTCCGCCATCGTGCACACCGACGACATCGCCTGGAACCACGCCTACTTCGACTGGGGCGCCGTGCTCGTCGAGAACATCCTGCAACCCCTGCACCGGGGTGGGGCGGTGGGCTTCCGCCCTGATGCCTGGATCACCCACGACCGGCCCGGATCGATCACCATTCCCGCCGGTGCCGACTTCATCTGGGTCGAGGGCACCGGCATCATCCGCGAAGAGCTTGCCCCGTGGTTGGACGCCTCGGTGTGGATGCAGGGTGACCTCGATGAGCAGGAGCGCTTGCTGGTCGTCCGCGACGGTGACTCCCCCGAGCAGCTGGAGCACGTGGCGAACTGGCTGCTGGAGGAACTGCCGTTCTTGTTGCGAGAACGGCCGTGGGCCCGAGCCACCATGATCGTCGCTGGCCCGCCGCAGCTGGACCACGACCCGGACACCGAGCTGGTCGTCGCCCCGCCGACCAGCCCTTAGGTCGGCCGACCCCAGCCACAGAACGGTTCGAGATCGCAGGGGTGGAGTGGATCACGATAGACCTCTCGAACGGCATTGTGATCTGATCTTCCAAGGCTGCCTCAGGTGGCCTGCACATAGATTCACGGGAGAGGGAGCCGATGGTTTCGGCGTCATTGGGACCGGCGTACCACCGGTTATGGCTGGCGACGGTGCTGTCCAATCTGGGTGATGGAATTCGGATGGCTGCCTTGCCCTTGTTGGCGGCCGCCATCACCTCCGATCCGGTTGCGGTGGCTGGTGTCGCCATCGCCGGGCAGAGCCCGTGGTTGTTGTTCGGGCTGGTCGCTGGGGCGATCGTCGATCGGTTTGACCAGCGTCGCCTTGCTGCGGCCGTCGATGTGGTCCGGGTATCGATGCTGGCCGTCCTGGTCGTTTCGATTTCTCTGGATGTTGCCGGGATCGCGCTGCTTTACCTGGTGGCGTTCGTCTGTGGTGTTGGCGAGACGCTGCGCGACACCGCGACGGCCACGCTCCTTCCGCCTCTGGTGAAAGACGCCGATCTCGATCGGGCCAACGGTGGGTTGGTCAACGCAGAGGTTGCGGGGAACGAATTAGCAGGGCCGCCGATCGGTGGATATCTGTTCGGCGTAGCGCTGGTGCTCCCGTTCGCGATCAATGGCGGGGCCCTGGCTTTGGCGGCCGCTCTGATCTTCAGTCTGCCCAACGTGTTCGCCCCGAAAGCCGGTTCGTACAGCAGCAAGGGGCAGATCTGGAATGACACGCGCGCCGGTCTGCGGTGGCTGATCAAACATCCTCGCCTGCGGATGATCGTGGGCTTGGGTGCCGTGTTCGCGGCGATGGACAGTGCCTGGTTCGCCGTGCTCGTGCTCTACGTGCCTCAGGTCCTCGGTCTGCCGGCTTGGGGCTACGGCGTGTTGCTGGGCATCGGCGCCGTTGGGGGGCTCGCCGGAGGGTTCTTCGCGACACGGGTCACGCGAATGATCGGACCCGCGGGAGCTCTGGCCGGGTGCCTCGGTTGTGCCGCGATTGGGCAACTGATGATCGGCCTTACCGCTTCCGCCGTCGTGGTGGCCGCGGGTCTGGTCATCACAAGTGCAGCGTTCGGCGTGTGGGCCGTCGTGGCTCGTACTACCCGTCAGCGGCTTACTCCAGCTGAGATGCTCGGTCGAGTGAGCAGCGCGGCGATGACCGCGGTGATGAGCGCGTCTCCGCTGGGAGCCCTCCTCGGTGGCCTGCTTGCGGCTGAGTGGGGGTTGAGAGCGCCGATCCTCGTTGGGGTTCCGGTCTTGACGGTGGCGGCTGTCGTTTGTTTCCTCGCGATGCGCGAGCGCGGTTGAGTCGCGTGAGCGCCGACCTCCCGGCCGGTCATCCCGTCGCCGTCCTCTCCCTCGTCGGGGAAGCGGCCGGCCTCCAGGCCGCAGCACGCACGCCGTACGGACCAGAAAACGGTCGTCAGCCGTCGGCGACCCCGACATCCAGCACCCGAGCCGTACAGAACGGCGCCACCCGCCGCGCCGCCTCCGCCTCCCGCATGAACCGCCGGTGCGTCTCCGCATCCTCGACCTGCGTGCAGCACCTTCACCGCCGCCTTCGCCCCGGCGGCGTCCTGCCCCAAATACACCGACCCTTGCCCGCCTCTGCCAAGCAAACCGCTCAGCCGGTAGGCGTTGATCTGACCCGGCTCTGCGGACGCGAGAGCCTTAGTGAGCCTCCCATTCCTCTATCACTGCCGCCGGCGAGGTGCCGTAATGGGCGGGATCACGCCTGGGAGCAGGCGCAGGAGCGCTGTGCCGGGCTGCCGATGGTGTCTTCGACGCGGCCATGTTCGACATGCACTGGAAAGGGAACTATGAGCAGCCTTCTTCGCTCACTCACAGACGAGGTGCGACCCGAATACAGCCTCTTCGTCGTCGCCGGCGTTGTCGGCGGCCAATTGGTGGGCTCGGCGGTCGAAGGGGAGATGGGACCACCGGACGGCAGGATCGCAGCAGGGCACGACGGGCTCATCATCCAGACGGCACGCTTCGACGCCGACCTGCATGCGGTCCACAGCCGGTTTGAGCGGTGGGACGGCCCGCCACCCACGGATGACTGGGAAGAGCTGTGGACTGGCCGGCTTTCACTGAAATCCGAACTGATCGGTGTCGAAGCCTGGGCGGCCGACTATCCGCACGATGTGGAGTTCGACCTGGGGCAAGGCGGTACCACCTGGTCCACACGGGTAGCCACCAAGATCCTCCGGACCGAACAGGAGCCCGGCTTTCCCCACGCAATCGCCCGGATCGAGCTGTACAAGATCCAGTTTTGGGCCTGAAGGCTGTTCTCAGCCTGTTTCCGCGGCGGTCTGTTGAAGGCTCATGGCGGTTGTCTTCGTCGGAGACAGGCCGGTGTGTTCTGCCGCGAAGGCCAGGATGTCCGCGGCCAGGGCGCGTTCTTTGCTCGCGGGGAAGGCGGCGTGGGCAGTGTCGGGTTCCCGGCGCATGAGGATCGGCCGGTCACTGCTGGTGGCGTGTTGCAGGGCCGCGCACATTTTGGTGACGTGGGCCTCTCCGGTCTGCAGGTCGGTCACCGCGCCGGTGAGGAGGAATGCGGGATAGGGGACTCCGGGGGTGATGGCGTGGTACGGGGAATAGGTGAGTAGCCATTGGAGCTGTTCGGGTTCGGAGGCGGCACCGAATTCGTCGGTCCATGTGCATCCCAGGCCGAAATGCTCGTAGCGCACCATGTCACACAGCGGCCCTTCGGCGACGACCGCGGCGTACAGGTCCGGTCGCTGTACCGCGGCGGCGGTGACCAGTAGCCCGCCGGCGGATTGGCCGAATATCGCCAGTTGGTCGCACGTGGTTCGGCCGGTGGTGATGAGCCAGTTCGCGGCGTCGTTGAAGTCGCTGATGGCGCGGTATTTGTGTGGTCCGCGGCCGGCGTCGTGCCAGCGTTGGCCTTCTTCGCCACCTCCGCGGACACAGGCGACCGCGTAGGTGCCGCCGGCGCCGACCCATGCGGCCGCCATGGGGAAGAACCATGGGCGCATCGGCATGCCGAAGCTGCCGTAGCCGTAGAGCAGGGTGGGGCGGGGCCCCTGATGTTCTTCAGCCGGGGTGAACAGCAACAGCGTGATCTCGGTACCGTCGCCGGCGTGATAGCGGACGCTGCGGCTACGGATTCGTGGACTGTGCCCGGCTGTCGAAGCGCCGGCTCGTTGTTCCAGCTCCCCGCTGGTGGCGTCGTAGCGATAGATGGTGGGAGGTGTGGTCGCGTCGCAGTAGCTGAACCATGCGTGACGTCCGTGTGGAGCGTTGGTACGCAGGGATGACACCACGCCGGCGCCGGGAAGGGGCAAAGTGGTGAGGCTGGCGCCGCTGGCCAGGTCGTGGAGGGTCAGGGTGGAGGCGCCATGGCGGGTGCGTGCCACCAGCAGCCGGGGCCGCGGAAGTGCCGGGTCGTCCAGGACCACACACTCGTCCAAGGGGGCCTGGGGATCTTCGGCTACCAGGGTTCGCCACGCGGCCGGGCCGGTGTCGTACCGGTGCGCCGTGCAGATGCGGCCACACGGGGCCTGGTGATCGGTGACCAGCAGCAGATCGTTGTCCGCCAGGAAGCGTGGCAGGACACGGGCCTGTGTGGTGCGCCCGTTCACGATCTTGACGAAGTGCGGGGCTCGCGGATCGAGGAGCTCGCCCAGGTACACATCGTTGTGCGAGGCGGGCCCGGCCGTCGCGGTGATCGCCAGATAGCGACCGTCGACGCTGACCGTGAGCCCGTAATAGTGGTCTGGGGCATCTTCTCCGCCGAACACCACCGTGTCGTCCTGCCAGGGCGAACCGATCCGATGCAACCGCACCCGCCGCTGCAGACGCTTGTCGCCGGGGGCCAGCTCCTCATCAGGAACGCGGCTGACGTAATAGAACGCCTCCCCTCCCGGCAGCCAGGCAAGCGAGGTGTTACGGGCGCGTGGCAACGGCCCGTCCACTTCCTCGCCGGTACGCACGTCCAGCACCATGATGTCGCTGCCCGGCTGCTCGGCAACCTCCATCTGAACGGCCACCCGCTCGCCCTCGCGCGACGGCCACCAGGCGTACAGCCCGGTGTGACCGGAAGGATCGATCTCGCCCGGATCCACCAGCACCCGCCTGCCGCCCTCGGCGTCGACGACCAGCAGGCGGCGTTGCTCATCCCCACGCAGTTGCTCGGCGAGGAACATGACGGAACCACGCACCATCGGAGGCTCCGACACACCGAAGGAAGAGACCTGATCCACCAAGGACGCCCACCACGATCGGCTCTCAGACCATCCGGCGCGATACGCGCCGAAGAGACGATCCTGGGCCGCGGCCCAGTCCCGCACGCGCGCATCATCGGCGTCTTCGAGCCATCGGTAGGGATCGGGAACCAAAAGTCCGAATAGATCATCGACCGTATCGCTGCGCCGAGCGGCAGGGTAGAACAATCGCGCCACAAACTCCTCCGGAGCAATTCCCAGACTGCGGTGGATCGAGGTACTGCGGCCTTTACGCACCGCAGTACCTCGGCTTACTGGGTTACGACTCGCCGCGGAGAATGTCCGCCTGCCAGCCGCGTACGCCGCCGACGCGGGCACCCGGAGTGGTTTCGCGATACGGCAGGAATCCGTTCATGTCAGCCTCCCGGATTCGTCGGAATCACCCGAAATGGGCGATTATGGCGACAATCATCCCCGGGGGCGCGATCCATAAACACAGCCTCGCCCTCGACACGTGCGCGCCAATCCCCAGAATCCCCGGCACGCGCTGGGCCACTTAACCGGCCGACCATATCGGCCATCCACCATAAAGTTTCATGCAAAAGCGGAATGCCAATCGAAGATTGGTCCACACAAAAGTAATACGCAGGTCACCGAGAGGGATCCCAGGGCCCATGGAGCCCACCCATGGTGAGACCGAGAGCAATCAACAGGTCGCCGACGGCTCCACGGACCCCGCGCCGCATGCTGAAGCTGCCCGCTCTCGCGCCTGCCGGTGGAGAACCAGGAGAAGGCGCTGACCGCGGTGGTGATCGACCAAGTGCATCGGGTACTGCTGCACGTCGGTGTTGCTGTACCAGACTGCTGTACGGCAACCAGGCTCGGGCCGTCCAAGGATTTCCAGGGTCAGCGTCAGCAGCGGAGTCAGCTTGACCAGCATCGCAAGCTGGTAGCCAGTGGTCACCATGCCGAAGGAAGATCTGGTGAGCGTTGCAGGTCGCTGCGGGTCAACACAGGGCAGCCAAGCATCTCGGTCAGTACGGTCCGTTGCCTGCCGGTCAGGTCGTTGACGAACACAACAGCCGAGGCCTGGGTCTCCGTACGGGCCTCTGCGATCTCGCGTACCTTGCCCGTGCTCATCAGCGTTCGCGCTGAGTAGGCCCGATCCATGTTCGCCGTCCCTCCTGGAGCATGGCCCTTCTTGCCGCCCGAGACGCCTCGGCGTTGCACGAACCGCCTGACGGCCCGCCCACCCAACGCGGTGACCTCCACAGCGAGATCATCCATGAGGTCGGCATGATCCTTCCGCTTGGCGGAGAACAGACCGGCGATCAACACATCGGCCTCTGCCACCAGCTTCGTCACGTGGAGTGCCGGCTCAACGCTGGATCGCCGACGCTCGTTCCTCTGCTGATGACGCCGACCACTCATGCACCTCAGCGTAAGGACATCTCACGGAGTCGACGACGACGCTTTTCCTTCGCGCCACGACGGCCCCGGGCTCTTCGGGCTGATGAGCGTCCGGACGTGCTACCTAGTAGCACCAAATGGCACCTCTATAGACTTGAGATGTGAGCACTCCCGAGCCTGACCACCCCCATAAGATCTCTCAACGCGACCTGCGTAATCGGTCAGCGGAGATCATGGATGGCCTGGAGCGGGGGGAGCGGTACGCCGTTACCCGCAATGGCCATCACATCGGTGATCTGGTCCCTCTCCGCGGGCGGCGCCGGGCCGTATCGCGCGCGGAGTTCGCCGCCGTGTCGCGTGGAATGCCGCAACTGGACGACCGTAAATATCGCAACGACATGGACCGCCACATCAATGACCATCTCTACGACCCTTACGATCGCGCATACGGCAGACGTGAATTCGCGGAGGACGAGGGACGAACCAGTGGCCCCGGGCGAACGCGTCCGCAGTAGGCCGGTGCATGAAGGGGAAAACGCTCAAGAAGCGGCAGCGAACAACCGTCGCCAGGCAACCCCTCACTACCAGCTTGCCGGGCGTGTTAATGATCAAGAAAGCCGTTCGGTCGAAGCGCGTGGTCACCCAGACAGTCACATGCATCCACCCTGCGTCTTCGCACGAGCCAATACCCTTTCTGCCTCGTGATTCGGGTACGGATCGCCAACCGTTTACAGCGGGCCGACGTTCTTGACTGCATCAGGCCCCTGACTTCCGGGTACGGCTCTCGCTTTCCCCTACTGGGAAGATCATCCCGCGTATATCCCGCGATGCAGAGCCAGCCACGATCACCCCGGGGCCTGCGGATCAGCCACGTTCCCCGGTGAACCAGGGTGAGGAACGAACCCTGGATCGTCAATCGCCCCCAAGCCGGTATGGCGGCCAGCCATGCAGTGGCGATCGTGAGGGATGCATCTGTGGGGCGCCGCGACAACCCCGGCCCGAGCGTTCGGTCAGTTCGGCGCGGCAAGCGCGCGGCACCGCGACATCACAGATCAAGAGCCCTCAGGTCACCATCATTGGCTACCGTCGAAATATGACCCTCTACTGCTATGTCTGCCTGGCGCAGAAGCAAGCCAGCGAGGCCTACACGATCATGCGAGGGTACGCATTCTGCCTCGATCACGCCCAGCAGATCATGGTCGACAAGAGGACGGGGCATCCCGGTCTCGACGGCTCGGCGTTCCGCAGGGATCTCGAAAAGCTCATAGAACTCGGTCGATCTGGCAGCGGCGGCGAGCGGTGATTGTTATGCCGTTGGTCGGCATGCAGATCGACAGCATCGGCTTGGCTCCGCGCGGCGGTGCGGCGCTTGGTCGGTGGGTTTGAGGTGTACGGCGGGGCCGCCGTACGGCAATGCCCCGCGCGACGCTCGCGCGAGAACGGCCCCAGGCCGCACGCACAGCGCGGGGCGTACGGCGGTGCGCCGCGCCGCCGCTTGATACCTAAAAGAGCAACTCGGCAGACCTGCAAGTGGACCCGTGCCGCGCTCAATCGAGCAGGTCCGGACGGCGGCCAGTGAGGGCTCTACGGGCAGTTACGAAGCGCTCGTGGAACTCTTCGGCAAGCGCTTCGCGTCGGTAGCGCTGCCGTAGCACGCGCTCGAGATCTCCAGCACGGTTCACGAGGTCGGTGAGGGACCGTCGATCAATGCGCTCCACTTTCACGATCTCCGGCACACTGGCAACCCCCTGGGCCTGGCGGCCCAGTCAAGAGCGAGCCTCGCCGATCTCAAGGCGCGCATGGGGCACGACAGCGACCGGGCCGCTCTCATCTACCAGCACGCCACCCGAGACGCGGATCAGAAGATCGCCGACGCGCTCTCGGCCCGCGTCAAAGCCGAGAGGAAGAAGGCGAAGAAGACGCCCAAGAAGGGAGATGACGACGGCAGCGCGGGCGTGCTCATCCCCGCGAGCTAATGGCACGAACACCCCGTCACATGATCAGTGGCGGGGTGTTTTCGCTGGTGGAGCCTAGGAGATTCGAACTCCTGACTTCCTGCTTGCAAACGGGAGACAGACACAACGTCGGATGGCCTTCCTCCTGGTCAAGCGGCAGGTGGGGGTTGGTGGCGCGTGCCGACGTGTGTCGGCGTTGCTGTATCAGGCTGCTGTACAGCGCCGCCGCCACCGCAAGGTGACCAGCCAGCTCATACGGTGGCAAGGGAACCCGTACCGCAGGGCCGCCAGGCCCGAGGAACGGAAGCCCCGCGGCAGGCTGATCTTCCGCTTTACTGGTGCAGCAATCACCCGCGCCTCATTCAGAATCAATTCGACTTCAATCACCAACGTCGAATTTCCCGAATGGGTCCATCCCCCACAGCCGCAGGCCTCTTCCATCAATCTCCAGGCCCTGCGATCTAAGAATAGCCGCCAGCAATGCCTCCGACGCGGGCCAATTTATCTGGGCAAAGAAAGATTTGTAGCTGAATTTAGTTTCCAACCTTCTCGTAAATGACTCAACCCAAGAGTAATAAGGCCAGCGACCTGCTGGAATTATGAGTGGCTTCTTAATTGTGACAGAAACCTGGAAGTCGACACGCCACCGCCCCGTATCCTTGAACTCCCTCCCCATGACGTGAGCTACGAAAAAGGGTAAAAGTAGGGATTTGCCCCATTCATTTTGGTCAAGATCTCCAGGCGCAACGCGGGACTGTCTATAACCAGCGCCCCATTGGCCGACCTGCACATTTCGCTTCCTTTGGGAAGGGTAAGAGTGAACTGTGCATAGTGAAATGCGGACCCAAACTCCGATCCTTCGTCCGAGCCGACAGGGCGATACATGGCAGAGCGATCCTCAATGTCCCTGGAGATAATTTCCAGTACGCGATTACTCAGCAAAACACTAGGAAGTTGATCGCGGTTCAATTGGGCCAACAATTCCCGGCTGAAATTGCCTCTATTGAAATGACGATCCAGATGGAAGCTCAACTCTCGCAAAATCACATACTCAGCCGCCTCTCGGGCCAGACGAAAGCTAGCAGTATCGGACACATTTCCATGAAGTGTACTGCTGCCCCGACTTCTTCCTAATGGGTCAGATATCCACTGTCGCCTGAGTGCCGCATTCTCTCCGAGCACCGCATTCAGAATCATGGAGAATTCCTCTGAAAACCGATAGCCAGGCAAAGCCAAGAGCTTATGGGAGCTGTCCCAGTCCGAAGCAAAAGCCGCCTCTATATTAAGCTCATAGCTGCGCTCTCGAGTCTGAGCAAGAACGTAGTAGGCAAAACAGGCCGCCATAACTGAGATTCCAATGAACAGACTATAACGTGCTCCCCAAAGATCAAAGAGAACCGAACTTATCAGATTGACGGCCAGCGATAATGCAATAACAAGTGCGATCAATTCCAAGATCCGCTAGCGCGCTAACTTGAGCCGATCAATTACGGTACTAGCAGTATCATCGATCATCATATCTCGCCAAACTGAAGTTGATGGACACGCCTCATTCTTGCATCCCCTTAGTTGCATCCCACAGCTGATGGGCGACGCAATATACTTGAGCGATCTTGTTTGAAGGCGATGTGTGAATCGCCTCGGTTTCGGTGGAGACTTTGATGTGCCCCGAGTTCGGCGGAGCTGACTTGGTTGGCTGTCATGCCAGCAGGGTCCTGGGGTGAAGTATCTCGCACTCGATCGGGATGAGCATCCCCAATGAGCTATGTCGTCGCTGTGGGTTGTGGAAGATCCCCAGATACCGAAGATCGCGTTCGCTAGTTCCAGGCAGGTGTTCCAGCGTCGGCGGTTGAGTAGTTGGGTCTGCATCCGACCCCAGAACGACTCCATCAGGGCGTTATCGAAGCAGTCGCCGACGTTGCCCACCGAGGGCAACAGTCCGGAGGCCTTGCTCGTTTGGTGAAGGCTCAAGAAGCGTATTGCTTGGGTTCAAGGGGTCGCAAAACTGCCGCTCAGCAGCAAGTTTAGATGATCGCGGAAAATTTCGGCCGGCGTCTTCCATCCGAGGGTCTTTCGTGACTTGGTGTTGAGTGTGGAGGCAACAGCCTCCAACTCCTCGGATCCCACCGCGACAGGTCAGTGCCCACGGGAAAGTACTGGCTCAGCAGGCCGTTGGTGCCACGCTGCCACGGGCTATGAGGGTCGGCGCCGTGGGCACCTGCGCGGCCGGATGGCGCCGTCGGTTGCCGGGCAATCCCTCCAGGGCGGCGCGCTGCATGAGCATGGCCACCGCCCCGTGTCCGACGGTGGCGCCGTGGCTCAGAGTGAGCTCGGCATAGACGGAGGTCACCGTAGACGCTGCGCGTGTCGAGGTGCACCTGGCGGATGAGGTCTGTCAGCTAGGCGTGCCGGACGGCGCGGATAGAGGGGAGACAGCCGCGCCAGGCGTAGCAGCCCGACTCCGACATCCGCAGCACCTGGCAGCAGGCCTGCACCGGCAGCCCTCCGCTTACCATCACCGGATGGCTTACTTGAGGAGTTGGCGGGCCATGACCATGCGGCGGAACTGGTTGGTGCCCTCGTAGAGTTGGGTGATCTCCGGTGCGCTACACAGCCACCAGCGGAAATCTGTCGATCATGAGCATGAGCTGGGGCTACTGTTGCGACTGACTCTCGTCGTTTCTCGCTGTTCTCGGCCACCCCACGGAACAGGGACGGAACAGCGCAGAAAGTTGCTCATGGCGATCCCAAAGTAGGGTCCACGGCTCATCACCGTCGATGGCACCGTATGCCGCTGGCCCGTCCGTCGTAAGCCTACGTCCTGTCAGGGGAACAGCTGGAGCCTGATGACGTACGCGGTGAGACTGGCTGGCGCTCCGGTTCGCACATCTGTCATTGGGGTCGGCAGTCGACAGGTGTGCTGCTGGGTAGTCGGAAGTACCACCGACGGCATCGACTTCCGTGCAATCCGTATGTAGACGACGCCAACTTATCGGCCTATGCGTTAAATCCGAAATAGTAGGGCGATCCCTTGCGGTAGTCGATGGCTTCAAGAAACACAGCTTCGGCATCTTGCAGCACAGACAAGCGCGGCTCATGATCCTCATCTGGACTAGCCGCAGTGAAAATCAGGTCAGTCCACTTGCCCAGCCGCTTAGACCAGACACTTAGGTGGTCGGGAACCCAGAGAACCCAGATCGTATCGAGCCCGTCGTAACTTCTCATGACTGGCAGGAACGGGCCGATCACCTGATGCTCATACGTCTCCAGGGCGAAGTGATCGAATGGATGGATGACGAGGAAGGCATTTTGGGAGGAGGCTTCGTCCGTCTTCGTCGCTAGGCCATCGCATGCTCGCCTCAGAAGCACGTCTGCCTCGGCCAGGATGTCCGCAGCGGCTTTGACCTCAACAGAAATGCTGAGCCCCGCAGGATTCCCACCGCGCGCATTGATTCTGTCAATCGTGCTCTCCATCGTGCGATAGCCGCTGCCTAGCGACTTGATCTCGAATGCGGCCCGATCCATGCCTTCCGGAAACAGTTCGCGAAAGCCATCCTGCTCTAGGTCGGCAAGACTATAGAGCAGGTCAACACCGCCGTCGACATCCATCTCGATCGGCATCCTGTACATGAATGAAGAGATCAGGATCGCGGCAAGGTGCTCACCCGATCGCACCTTGAGGTGGCTCACCTTGTTTGGATCCAAGGCGGCGAGCTGCCTGCTTGCCCATCCGACGGTGCGGTGCCAAATGGCGATCACCGGACTGCCATGCATATCCTCGCCTACGTCCACGCGCATACCTCAAGGATCTATGGCGTGATCATGCGTGCGCAACCTGCTTTCCGGATGCTCTCCAGGGATCAGGATCCGGCCCCTCCTGCCTTCAATCGCAAACCAACGAGAGGAAGGAAGGATCTAAGATTCGGGCCACGGCCCTTCAGAGGGAGAGCATTGTGCCAGACGTCACCGCAGAGAGTGGAATGGTTACCGAGGATGTGCATCCGTACAGCGACCGCAACGCGGCGCCTTGTGCGGCTGGTCAGGCATGTGATGGTGCGCGGAGCGGTCGCGAGTGTGCGTTGCCGCATTCCGTGCTGGAAGCAGGTTGGAGATCTCGCAGGCCCTCCGAATGCTGGGCCTGACAAAAGAGTTGGCCTGCACGCTAGAGATCTCAGACGATCTTGCTATCGCACCGCGCTGCGTCGCGGCGAAATCTAGGCCCTTCCCATGGCGATCTCGGAGCGGGCCCGGAAGATCATCTGGGTGGAGTCGGGCGGGCGTTGCGCGATCTGTCGACGCCAGGTCCTGACTCCAGGTAGCGAGACAGACGATCCATCGATCTTCGGCGAAGAGTGCCACATCGTCGCTCGCGGGGCTTCCGGGCCGAGAGCCGGCGGCTTGGGCGAGGAGCTCGTAGACCACCACTCAAACCTCCTGCTGTTGTGCAGCGAGCACCACAAGCAGATCGACGACCAGGTCGCGATGTTCACCGTTGAACGCCTGCACGAGATCAAAAAGTCGCACCGCGAGTGGATCGCGCGCCTGGGCAATCCTGATGGCGGTCCCGTTCGCCTTGTCCCAGATCCCAGCTTTCCGCGACCGCGTCTCCTGACGCCGATCACCACGGGGAACGCTCTCTGGGAGATGCTCCGCAGGGCTACAGCCTTCGAGTACGCCCACGCCGACCACCAGCCCGAAGCCGCAGAAGACTTGACAATCGAGTTCCTCGACATGATCAAGGATTACCTCGACATCGCGAGCGAACTCGACAGCATCAGGGAGCAGCGAGATGCGGCGAAGTTCCTCGGGAGCTACATCAGCCGCCTCGCCGAAAACGGCTACCTGGTCGGTGCATGGGTACGCCACATGTTGCTGACAGGCGGACCAACTCAAGCCGAGCCCTCGCCATGGGAAATCCTTCGGGTCGAAGTGATCCCCGCAGCCGACGCCGAGGTCGTCGATAGTGCGGGAAAGCCCGTCACGATCCCCGATCCACCGAGCAGCCCTCAGGCGAGTTGAGCGCTCTTGGACACCTCCCCACGGGTCGTCGCTATGGACGGAACTGCTGTACGGAGGTCAAAAAGGCCCTCCCGGATCACCCGAGAGTGCCTTTCACCTGGGAGCCGCCTTCGGGATTCGAACCCGAGACCCCTTCATTACGAGTGAAACATGATCGTCCAGAATAGTCCAGGTGAAGCGGTGATGCCTGCTCACGGCCGCCTCATGATTGGGCCCCGTCCACCCGCGTCCGTGACCGTTCAGGACCGTTGTTGCACCTCCGTTAGCAAGAGCGAACCTCAGCCCTCATGCTCAGTGGCAAGCCGACCCGGAGCGCAGGGCCGCCAGGCCCGAGCACCGGAAGCGGCGCGGCAGCTTGACCTTCCGCTTTCCCAGACGCACCATGACCAAGGCCCTGCGGGCACTGATTACTAAGGGCCTGCAGAGAAATAACTCGTAGCATTCCAGATTCGCCGTCGATGGTCTGGTATGAGCGTATCGGCCGAGACCGTGGAGATGCTGGCGGCGAAGCTTGAGGCGATCTTGCCGCATCTGGATGAGCGGCAACGCCGGCTGCTGCTCGGTGCTGAGGCTCGCGCGTTGGGACACGGCGGGATCCGGGCGGTGGCCCAGGCCGCGGACGTGCGTGAGGCGACGGTGTCGCGGGGCGTCGATGAGTTGGACGCAGGGGCTGAGCCGCTGGGACGCACGCGCCGCCCGGGCGGAGGCCGAAAACCGCTGGTCGAGACCGATCCAGAGTTACGTGCGGCATTGCTGGCCCTGGTCGAGCCGGACGAGCGCGGGGATCCGACCTCGCC
>NZ_JBHSPA010000007.1:11189-54673 GCF_042656245.1 Nonomuraea insulae | reverse complement strand
GCCGGCACAGGTCGGCCTGGAGATCGCCACCACGCTCACCGTCCGGAACAGCACGGCTCCCCCTAAGCTTTCTATTTAGGCAGGCCTGGACTTCGGTGCAGGCGCGTGCGGATTGCGTCTTATGTTGCGACGTATCACCATCCAACGGGTTGTACCGGAATGTGACTGTCGCGCTACGGCGTCGGACTGGCGCGCGCTCATGCCCAGCGCGGTTGCACTCCCCGAAGTCGAGCATGCCCGACCCAGGCCACTGCTCCGGCCAGAAGCCAAGACAAACCCGCAGCTCACGGCCCTGGGCGGAGTATTGACACCCTTCGGGCTCGGGTGTCGCCTCGGAAACGTCCGGCTGGTCGGCCTGATGCACTGCTTCGTGCATCAGGCGGTTCAAAGCAGCATGAGCCTCAGCGGCGAAGCGATCTTGGTGCTTGGCGGTGGCGCTCACGGTGATGGCGGCGGCGTCGACGGCACCGCACAGGTACATCAATTCTGCTCCGTATGCGTGGGTGGGCGTCCGTAGCCGGTGTAGAAGGCGTTGCGGAGGTCAGGGCGTGAGTGGAGGGTTCGCATGGTGAAACGGAGGAAGTTGCGGCCTGCGGCCTCGTAGCGGCTGGTTTCGAAGTCGATGACCGACACGATTCCGGCACCGCAGAGAAGGTTGCGGCTGGTGAAATCCAAGTGGGAGGGGACAGCCGGCTGGGGCGGCAATACTCCCAGCTCACCGCACGGCAAGCCCGCTCGGTCGCCTCGCATGCCTGTGCCGCCGCCTCGTCAATTTGCTCACCGGCGCTCGTCGCCGAGTAATACCAGCCTGCGAAGCTGTCCCCAGCCCTTGGGCCAACGGAACGCGCGCACCGGCGGCACCCGCTCGAACCGCACATTCCAACTGGCTCCGAGCGGTGTGCGGCATCGTATGCCGTCTTGGTAGAAGCCCAGCTCGAACGCGGTTAACGCCGGATCGGCGTCCCCAGCCGCGAGTTCCTCCACCGTCACTCCTGACGACCGAGCGCCGCGTTACTCAAACTTCGGTTGCACGAACTTGGTGGTCATCAACCTTCGGTGAGAATGATCAGCCTTTGGTGTCACAGGGCAACATCCCATCAGGACTTGACGAAGGTGAGCTCGTCGATATCGAACAGGTTGCCGGAACCCACGAACGTCAGGTAGACGTTCGCTGTCCCAGAGGGCACCCCGGTCAGGTTGGCGGTGACATTGGTGTAGGTGTCCCAGCCGCCGGTAGCCGGAACAGCGACCGAGCCGATGATCGGACCGGTCTGTGACCCGGTGCGCACCTGCAGCGTGCCGCCGCTGCCGCCGGAGGAGACGCGCGCCTGCAAGGAGATACCGCCTCCGACGTTGACGCTGCTGTAACCGGCCCAGTCGCCGGCGGCGATGTAGCCCAGCCGCTGGCCTCCGATGGCGCCACTGGCATTGACGGCCTGCACGCCGCTTTGGGAGCTGAACGACTCCGCTTGAACCGTGACGTTCGAGCCCGCGGCTGTGGACGCGGAGCTGAAGGAGAAGGTTCCGCTGCCCACGGCATAGACGTCGTACGGGCCGCTGCGGCGGAGGAATGTCGCGCCGCTGGTCAGAGCGGAACTGACACTTGCCCGCGTGGCCAGGGGCACCCAGACCTCACCGCTTGTTCCGGCCGGTGAGGTGACCTGAAGGTGGAACTGACCGGTGGTGTCCTGTGCCCATCTGACGGCCAGGGGCCCGCTGGCCGTTGGAGTCTGGCCCTGGGCCCACGTGACGTTGGCCGGATGTGGCTTCACCTGCCACGTCGAGTAGCCCGGGTTGACCGGCGTCACCCCGAGGAGAGATTCGGTGAGCACCTGGGTGGGACCCGCTCCCCACGCGTGGGCAAGACTGTCGAACCCCCGGTCGGGCAAGCCGTTGCTCATCACGAATTCCCAGAACGTACCGGTGTAGAACGTGCTGTTCGGGTCTACCTGCAGGCCCCACAGGCGGCGCAGCAGGTCTAGGGCGCCGGTGCTGTCGTCGGCCTGCATTCGCGCCATCAGTTCCCACGTGTTGTTGAGCGGCTCGATGGTGTGGCCGTAGGGGTCCGTCATGCTTGGGGCTGGTTGTGTGATCTGACTGCCGTGTGCCTGCCACCGGTTCTTGAAGTAAGTCAGGATGCCCTGGACATTGCTGGCTGAGGCGACGCCCAGTCGAATGGCGTTCATGTTCGCGTCGAGGGGGAACACATTGGTCCGTGTGTTGGTGTGCTGGTAGAGGCCCGCGCCGGCGTTCCAGAGCCGGGAGTTGATCGCGGTCTTGAGTGCGGCGGCCTTGTTGGTGTACTCGGTGACCCTGGCCGGGGTGCCGACCTTGCCTTCAAGCCAGATCAGGTTCTGGAGTAGTTCGTAGTAGGCGAGGCTGTATTCGGTGACCTCGCCGCTCTGCGTCGTCTGCCAGTAGTCGGGATCGTTGGTGACCACCAGGCCGTTGGCGTCGAGCCTGGTCGCGTGGTACGCCGATGCGGCCTCGAGCTTGGGCAGGAGTGAGGTGATGTAGGCGGTGTCATTCGTGTAGCGGTAGTACAGGACTGCGATGATCGCCGAGTAGGCCGAATAGGTCACGGCGTAGTCGAAGGCGCCACATCCCCTGAAGCCGACGGCGCTCGTCAGGCGGCCGTTGCCGGCCTGAAGGTTCATGATTGCGTTGATGGACCCTTTGACGTACGGCACGCTGCTGGTGCCGAGCGACAGTTGCGCCACGGGGTTGGTGATCACGAGATCGCCGGACCAGATCGCGCGGTCGCGTTTGGCACCGTCGAAGATGACCGGTTGCGTGAAGCAGGACGCGACACCGGCGGGCACCATGTCCAACTGGGCGGTGTAGGCGCCTGCGTACCACATCCTGTTGAGCTGGTCGTCGCTGGACATGAACCAGCCCTGGTACTGGTCAGGGCCTGCGCGGTGGGCCTTGAAGGTGAGCCCGGCTGCCGTGAGCCTGATGGTGCCGGCGGTTCGCAGCTCGATCGCGGCGAACCGGAAGCCACCGCGAAGCCCGCCGGTGTAGGTCTGGGCGCCGGTGACGGTCAGGTTGATCTGGGAGCCGTTGTCGTTGACGAACGCACCGCTGCTGTTGGTGAGGAAGCCGAGTGCCTCGCTGGTCGATATGCGTACCGTGTTCGACGTCGCCGGAGCTGTCGGCGTTGAGGAGGAGACGGTGATGTAGGGCGTGCCGCCCACCTCCTTGCCGAAGTCGAGGACGATGGCGGCGCTCTGGCCTCCAGGTGCGACGGTCAGCACAGCCGAGCCGGTGCCCTGGCCGGCCAAGATCCCGGCGTTGGTGACGGTCCCCTGCGTCCGGACGATACGTGCGGGCCTGACGTCGTTGCTCGACGGTCCCGGCACGAGGCTTTGCCAGTTGGGATCCGCCGGCCATGTCGGCAACGCCGCCGCTGCCGAGGGGCTGCCTGTCATCGCCACGGCCATCGCGATGGCCATAACGATCGACATCAGCCTGCTGAGGATGAAGTGCCGACGCACCGCGGGTGGGCTGGATCCACGAATCCTTTTCACGGGATCTCCTAATCGACACGTGCACGGCCGAGATGCGGGCGAGATGTGTTCCGGAGCGGCCGCGCACAACGTCACGGGGAGGGTAACGGTGCTGCCGCCCGGGTCTTGGCGAAGACCCGGGCGGCAGTCCATCAGCCGGTCGTTGCCGCCACGAAGGTGAACGAACCGGACGGGACGCCGTACACGGCGTAGTTTCCTTCCATGCGCAGGAACGTGGCCCGCTGCGAGCTGGCGGTGGGGCGGCGATCCTTGGCCGGCACCCACACCTCAGCGGTGGTGTTTGCCGGGACCTCGACCGTCAGCCTGAACGTCCGTTGCCCGCGACTCCATTCGGATCGCGCCAATCCCTGCGGCGTGCCGTAGCTGCCCTTGACGAAGGTGAGGTCGCCCACCGGCTTGGGCTGGATGATGAGCTTCTGGTACGCCGTCGAGCCGTCGGCCTCGCGGATCCCGGCCAGGCCGCTGTGGAACCACTCCTCGATCTGCGCGAGGATCATGTGGTTCTTGGAGTCTCCACGGTTCCAGCGCTCGCCGATGGTGGTCATACCGCCGGGGTTGGCGGTGGTGGACTCCATGAAGTACCCGTAGCTCGGCTGATCGTTGCCCTGCAGGAGTTCCCACAGGACGTCGTCGCGACCACCGTCGGTCAGCGCCCGTACCGTCGGCGCCATCCCGATGGTGCCGCCGCTGAAGTGCGGCCCTTCACCGTTGGGGTGGAAGGCGTAGACGAGTTCGACGAGGGCGTCGAGGACGGCCTCGCGTTCGCTGTCCGGGACGAGCCCGGCGTCGAGCGCGAGTGCTTGTGCCGTCTGGGTGGCTCCAGTGGTCCCTGCGTTGCCGTCAGTGGTGTAGCGGCGCAGCTGCTGGTTGTAGAAGTGGGCGTTGAAGGCGTTCTTGATGTCGCCGGCGAGGGTCTGGTAGCGCGCGGCGTCCTCGGTGTGCCCGGTCAGCCCGGCCATCTTGGCCAGCTTGGTGATCATGTTGTAATAGCCCCAGGTGCCGGTGATCCGGCCCGAGGTCTGGTCGGCGGCGACCCAGTCGGCGAGGGCGGCGTCGACGATGTGCGCGTTCTCGCCCGTCCCCACCTTCTGACGCTGGATGTAGTCGGCGAAGTCGACCATCTGCTCGTAGTAGCGTGTCATCGTCGCGGTGTCGCCGTAGAGCTCGTACAGCAGGGACGGGACCAGGATGATGGCGTCGCCCCAGTTGATCTCGTCGCCGAAGCGTCCGGTGTAGCCCCAGTCGTAGACGGGGGTCTTCAGGGCCACGTTCCCGGCCATCGGGGTGTCGGCGATCGACTGTCCCTCGACGAGGTGTCGCATCGTGGTACGCAGGTAGGCGGCCAGCTCGTAGTTGCGATGGATGGCGCCCATCGGCATCGTGTAGTCGGCCGGGTAGGACAGCTTCTCGCGTCCGGGGCAGTCGGTGAACACCGACATCATGTTGGACGCGAAGGAGTAGCGGGCCATCGTGTGGATGCGGTTGACGCGCGCATTGGAGGTGCTCACCCCTCCCGCGGTGGGCATCGAGGCCTGCAGCCGGATGCCCTTGATCAGGTCCTTGGCGGGTGTGTAGCCCTCCGGGAGGCCGGTGACCTGGACCCACTGCATGCCGAAGTAGTTGAAATCGGGATGCCAGCTCTCCCCGCCGCGCAGTCCGGCGGTGGTGTAGGTGTTGAACAGGTCGCGGCCCCGGCTGCCGCCGCCGCCCATGAGAGAGGCCTGATCGACGGTTCCGTCAGCGGCCAGTGATTCGGCCGGAGCCATGCGGATGGTGACTCCGGCGGGCACGGTGCCCTTGAGGCTGAGCTGCGGCCAGCCGGTGAAGTTCTGGCCGAGGTCGAACACCCAGGTGCCCGGTGTCGGGTTCGTCATCGAGACCGGCGTGAAGGTCTCGACGGCCTTGACCGGTTCGGCGGCGCGGGCGACGAGTTTCGTGGCGAGGTTCGGCGGCGGCGCGATGCCCGCGTCCACCCAGGACATGTCCGAGCCGTCGCGCCGCTTGGCGCCCGCTCCCAGATCGGAATCCGGCGAGTCCCAGCCGGGCTGCTCGCGGCGCGCGTCGTAGTCCGAGCCGGAGTACCAGGCGTCGGTGACGAGGGGGCCGAGCGCGGTGCGCCAGCCGCGGTCGGAGACGATGGCCTCCGTCGAGCCGTTGCTGTAGGTGATCTCCAGCCGTGCGATCAGGCGCGGCGTGACGGCGGCGCCCGCGCTCGGGTCACTGGCGGCGATGTTGTTGCCCGATCCGGTCGCCGCCGCGCCCGCGGCGTGCGGCTTGGACAACTCCGGCGTGAAGGTGATCCCCGTTCCGTCGGCGCCGGCGGTGCCGATCGCGGTGATCGTACGCGATTCGAGGTTGTCGCCGCCGTTGCCGGTGTCGATGTTGATAGTGCCGCCGACGTGGTAATTGGCGACGTTGTCAAGTTTCACGGTCTCGGTGCCGGCCACGGCGTCGGCGGCCAGAGCGCCGCTGCCCTTCAACTGGCTTTGCCACCATGAGTACGGAGCCGTGCGTCCCACGGCCGGGTTGGTCACGCTGCGCCGCACGTAGGCGGGGCCGTTGCCGAGCCGGATGCCGAGGGTGTTGGCTCCGGCGCGCAGGTCGCCGGTGACGTCGTAGGTGCGGTACTCACTGGAGAGCTGATAGTTGGAGTTGCCCGGCGCGAGCACCTCGTCGCTGAGTTCGCGGCCGTTCAGTGTCGGCAGATGCAGGCCGATGCCTGACAGGTACAGACGAGCGCTGGCCACGCGTTTCTTGCGGTCAATGCCGAACTGACGGGCGAAGATCGGCATGGGTTGCGCTTCGGTACGGCCCGGATATTCGATCCAGCGAGCCGTCCCCCAATCGCTCTGCTGCAGCAGGCCCATTTCCCAGGTGGACGGTTTGCTCCAGTCCGAAGCCTTCTTCTCGGCGTCCCAGACGCGCACGTGCCAGACGACCTTCTGGCGCGAACTCAGGGCCTGGCCGCGATAACGGATGCCGGACTGAGCGGCGGCGTTGACTTTGCCGGAGTCCCAGATCAGCCGACCGCGCTTGAGGTTCTCCTCGCTCGGTGCGGCCTGTACCTGGTAGGCGGTCTGGCTGTCGGCAGGGCACGCGGCCGACGAGTTCGGTCGGTGGCACGGATGAGCGGCGGCTTGTCTGGCCTCTTTCATGCGCCACCCCACGGTGGGGGTGGTGGTGTCGATGCCGAGGGGTTCGTCGTATCTGCCGTCCACATGGAGGTCGATGACCTCGACGTAAGACTGGCCACCGGCGGCGATGGCCGGTGGCGCGCTGATTGGTTGCGTGAGCAGGAGGGTGACGGACACTCCCAGCCCCGTGAGCACGCGTATCCGACGACGTAAGCTGAACACCGGAGTCACTTCCTTCCCGGCCGATGCTGTCGAGCCGGCTGGTACTTCGCCTGCTTGCGCCTGGATGCTGCCTCTCGGGTTGGAGGGCAGCCAGGCGTTCTCGCCCCGTAACAGGGGAGGTCAATCAGGCGCTGGCCTCGTCGTCGGCGTCCCATCGCCGCAGAACCACCTGCGGGCACGACACCCGCTTGAGGATCCGTCGGGTGACCCCGCTTGGGCAGGCATGAGGATGGCGCTCGGGAGCGTCGAGTAAGTCAGCGCTTAGGAGAAATTCGTGCGTGGCGGAGCTGGGGCTGCCATCGCGGAGATGGCCAGGTAATCGTGGACGCAGGTGCGATAGGGGTGCACAATGCCGCCTCCGGGCTCGCTAAAACGATTTAAGCGATCCGCTATCTCGTTAACGTAAGCTTTACCTGGTCTGCAGTCAAGGGCTATCTGAGTATCGATACTCGCGCAAGGCCGAAGTCATACCTATGCGGTGGGTAGCTAAATGTGTATTGTTACCCATGTTGAAACGGGCCTGGATCAGGCGAAACCGGATTCCACGGCGTGGAGATGCCATCCATGGACGGTTCTTGCTCGCTCGTATGTGACCTCACGTCCGGCACGCACCATCGCCGGCGAATCAGGTCGATGGAGTCTCGCTTGTCGGCTGGAAGCCCTCGTACAGGCCGGTCAACCTGGGCAAGTGGTGTGGTCGGAAGGCTTTCGGCCGCGGTTCCGCGCACGAGTGTGACCGCGCTATTGACACGCCGCGAGAGATCGACCTACGGTCTGGGACACTTAAAACGTTTTGCCTTGATCGCGCTGGGAGGGCACGTGGCTGACTCACCTCCTGTCCTGGAGTTACGGAACATCAGCAAGTTTTTCGGCGCCGTGCAGGCACTGTGGAACGTGAAGCTGGAGCTGCGGGCCGGTGAGGTCCACGCTCTGGTGGGTGAGAACGGGGCGGGCAAGTCCACGCTGGTGAAGACCCTTGCCGGGGCTCACCAGCCAGACTCGGGAATGTTGCTCCTTGACGGGCAAGAGGTGGTCCTGTCGGGTCCGGCGGACGCTCAGGCCGCGGGGATCGCGGTGATCTACCAGGAGCCGACGCTTTTCCCCGACCTGTCGGTGGCGGAGAACATCTTTATGGGCCGCCAGCCGCTGCGCGGGCTGCGCCGCATCGACGCCAAGGCGGTGCGCGCCAAGGCCGCGGAGCTGTTCGACCGGCTGGGCGTGCCGCTGGATCCCGACCGGCCCGCACGTGGGCTGTCTATCGCCGACCAGCAGCTCGTAGAGATCGCCAAGGCGCTGGCCTTCGACGCGCGCATCCTCATCATGGACGAGCCCACAGCGGCGCTGTCGGGGGTAGAGGTCGAGCGGCTGTTCGCTGTCGTGCGATCACTGCGGGAGTCGGGCACCGCGATGTTGTTCATCTCGCACCGTTTCGACGAGGTTTTCGCGCTGTGCCAGCGGATCACCGTGATGCGCGACGGCCGGTGGGTCTCCACCGACTCGGCCGATGCCCTGACCGTCGATGAGATGGTGCGCCGGATGGTCGGACGCGAGGTGTCGGCCCTCTACCCGAAGATCGACGCGGCGGTGGGCGAGCCCCGTCTGGAGGTGCGCGGGCTGACCCGGCACGGGGTGTTCGCCGACGTGGGATTCACCGTGCGCGCGGGAGAGATCGTCGCTCTGGCGGGGCTGGTCGGGGCGGGGCGCAGCGAGGTGGCGCGCGCGGTGTTCGGCGTGGACCGTTACGACGCCGGCGAGGTTCTCGTGGACGGCAGGCGGTTGCCGCGCGGCGACACCGTCGCGGCCATCGCCGCCGGGCTGGCGCTCGTCCCGGAGGACCGCCGCCAGCAGGGCCTGGTGATGGAGATGTCGGTGGAGCACAACGCGACGCTGACCCGCCGCTGGTCACTGAGCAGGCTGGGACTGTTGTTCGGGGAGACCGAGCGCGAGGCGGCTCAGTTCTGGAGCGCTCGGCTGCAGGTCAAGGCCGCCCGACTGACTGATCCGGTGTCGGCGCTGTCCGGCGGCAACCAGCAGAAGGTGGTGCTGGCCAAGTGGCTGTCGACCGATCCACGGGTGCTGATGGTCGACGAGCCGACCCGGGGCATCGACGTGGGAACCAAGGCCGAGGTGCACCGGCTGCTGTCGGAGCTGGCCGGACAAGGCGTGGCAGTACTGATGATCTCCAGTGAACTGCCAGAGGTGCTCGGCATGGCCGACCGGGTGCTGGTCATGCATGAGGGGCGGCTGACCGCGGATATCCCGCGGAAGCAGGCGGATGAGGAAACGGTCATGTACGCCGCCACCGGCCAGGGCGGTACGCGATGACGACCCTGCAAACCCAGCCGCCGTCCCAGCGGCCCAGACAGAACGGCTCGCGCTTCGTCCAGCGCGTCTTCGTCATCAGGGAGTTGGGCATCGTTCTGGCCCTCGCCCTGCTCATCGCCGTGACCGTGATCGTCAACCCGCGCTTCCTGACCGCGCAGGGCGTCAAGGACCTCTTGCTCAGCTCGACCATCCTGGCGATTCTCGCGGTCGGGCAGACCATCGTGGTCGTCACTCGCAATGTCGACCTGTCCGTCGGGTCGGTGCTGGGGTTGACGGCGTTCGCGAGCGGCACCCTGTTCGTCGCCAACCCCGGGTTGCCGATCCCGGTCGTGCTGGCCGTCGGCGTGCTGCTGGGAGCGATGTGCGGGCTGGTGAACGGCGCGCTGATCGCCACCGCCCGGGTCCCGGCGCTCGTGGTCACACTCGGCACCCTGTACGTCTTCCGGGGCATCGACTACACCTGGGCCACCGGCCGACAGATCAACGCCGCCAACATGCCGCCCGGCTTCCTGCGGATGGGCAGCGCAACACTGCTCGGCGTACCGGTGCTGACTCTGTTCGCCGTGGCCGTGCTCGTCGTGGCGGGCTACTACCTGCGCACCTACCGCAGCGGGCGGGAGCTGTACGCCATCGGCTCCAGCCCGGCCGCCGCCCGCTTGTCCGGCATCCCCGTCGGCCGCCGCGTGTTCGCCACGTTCGTCGTCTCCGGCGCGCTGGCCGGCTTGTCCGGCGTCCTGTATGCGGCCCGCTTCGGCACGCTGGACGCCAACGCCGGCTCTGGTTTCGAGCTGAACGTGGTCGCCGCTGTCGTGGTCGGCGGCGTGGCCATTTTCGGCGGCAGCGGCTCGGTCTACGGCGCCGTACTCGGCGCGGTCCTCCTCACCACCATTGGCAGCGCTCTGCCGGTGCTCGGAGTGAGCCCGTTCTGGCAGCGCGCCGCGGTCGGCGCGCTGATTCTGGCCGCCATCGGCCTCGACAGGGCGCTGGCCGTCCGGCTCGTACGCACGCTACGCCACTCGACGCGGAAGGAGGGAGCGTGAAGGAACGGATGGCGCGCTCGCGGTCGGTCTTTGGATCATGGGACACTGCCCTGCTCATCGCCTTGATCGTGGTGGTGCTCGTCGGCGCGCTGGCCATCGAGGGCGTGGCTAGCCCGCGTTTCTGGCGGTTCGTCTCACTGGAGATCATCCCGATCGCGTTGATCGCGCTGCCCATGACGCTGGTCGTCATCACCGGCGAGATCGACCTGTCGGTGGCCAGCGTCCTCGGCCTGACCTGCACAGTGATGGGCCAGATGTGGCTGTGGGGGATCAACTCGCTGCCACTGCTCATTGTCGTCGGCCTGCTGCTGGGTGCGCTGCTCGGCGCGGTCAACGGAGTCTTCGTGACCGGGTTCGGGCTGCCGTCGCTGGCCGTGACCATCGGCACGCTCGCCCTCTACCGCGGGCTGGCCTACGTGGTGCTCGGCGACCGGGCGGTGGCCGACTACCCGCCCGAGTGGACGATGGGCGCGATCGCCCCCATCCCCGGCCTGACCATCCCCTGGGTGATCACCGTGGTGGCCGTGCTCGCCCTCGTCTTCGGCATCGTCCTGCATGCCACCCCGATCGGGCGCGGCCTGTTCGCCATGGGGAACAACGCCGAGGCCGCCCGCTTCACCGGCATCTCCGTCGCGCGGACGAAGTTCTGGCTGTTCGTCGCCACCGGAGCCATGTCGGCACTCGCCGGGGTCTTCTGGACCCTGCGTTTCGCCAGCGCCCGCGCTGACAACGGTACGGGTCTCGAACTCGCCGTCGTGGCCGCGGTCCTGCTCGGAGGCGTGTCGATCTTCGGTGGCCGGGGCCGTCTGATCGGTGTCATCGCCGCGGTCATCCTGCTCGGCGTCCTGCGCAACGCCCTGCAACTCGCCTACGTACCAGCCAACACCCTCACCATCATCACCGGATCCCTGCTCATCGTCTCCGTTGTGGGACCCAACATCGTCGGCATGATCCGCGAGCGGCTGCGCCGGCGACGACCCGCCACCCCCCTTCCCCAGACCGCGGCCGAGTGAGCGGCCCGCCGAAAGGACACATCATGGCAGCGAGAAACACACGCGGCCGGGCCATCGCTCTGGCGATGCTCGCCGCGCTCACCCTCGCCGTAAGTGGTTGCGCAGGCCAGGAAGAGCCGACCGCTTCCCAGCCTTCCGGCGCCGGAAGCGCCAGCGGGGCACCGGGAGCGATCAAGGAAGGCTTGAAGGTCGCGTTCCTGCCCAAGCAGGTGAACAACCCCTACTTCGATGCCTCCGACAACAAGGGCGGCAAGGTCGCGGTGGCGGAGTTCAAGGGCGCCTACAGCCAGACCGGCCCATCAGAGGCCAGCCCGTCGGCGCAGGTCAGCTATATCAACACGCTCTCTCAGCAAGGCTCCGACGTCATCGTGGTCTCGGCCAACGACAAGGACGCCATCTGCGGCGCGCTGAACGAGGCCCGCGCCGCGGGCGCCAAGGTCGTGACCTACGACTCCGACACCAACCCCACCTGCCGGGACGCCTTCATCAACCAGGCCAGCGCCGAAGGCATCGCCTCCTCCCAGATCAAGCTGATCTCCGAGGCGGTCGGTGCGGACGGCGGCGAGATCGCGATCCTGTCCGCCACGGCCAACGCGACCAACCAGAACGCCTGGATCGAGATGATGAAGACCGAGTTGGCCAAGCCGGAGTACAGCAAGCTGAAGCTGGTCGCCACCGTCTATGGCGACGACGACGACCAGAAGTCCTTCCAGGAGGCCCAGGGCCTGCTCGCCAAATACCCGGACCTCAAGGGCATCATCTCCCCGACCACGGTGGGCGTCGCGGCGGCGGCCCGTTACCTGTCCGGCTCGGCGTACAAAGGCAAGGTCCAGTTGACCGGGCTGGGCACGCCGAACCAGATGCGCGCCTACATCAAGGACGACACTGTCAAGTCCTTCGCGCTATGGAACCCCTCCGACCTGGGTTACCTGGCCGCGTACACCGGCGGGGCGCTGGCCTCCGGCCTGATCACCGGCAAGGAGGGCGAGAAGTTCACCGCGGGCAAGCTCGGCGAGTACACCGTGGGCAAGGACGGCGCCATCCTGCTCGGCGACCCGTTCGTGTTCACCAAGGACAACATCGACGACTTCGACTTCTGAAGCCTGACTCCCGCTCTGTGGGGCCGGAGCGGGAGCCGTCACGTCTGCCCCGGGAGTGATATGGACATCAAGGCCACGCTGCGGGCGCAGCACATCGAGACGCCGTCATGGGCGTACGGCAACAGCGGCACCAGGTTCAAGGTATTCGCGCAGCAAGGGGTGCCGCGCGATCCGTATGAGAAGCTCGCCGACGCTGCTCAGGTGCACGCCTACACGGGGATCGCGCCCGCGGTCGCCCTGCACATCCCCTGGGACAAGGTGGAGGACTACGCCGAGTTGTCCCGCCACGCCCGCGACCTGGGGGTGGGCATCGGCGCGATCAACTCCAACGTCTTCCAGGACGAGGACTACAAGCTCGGCAGCGTCACCAACTCCGACCCGGCGGTGCGCCGCAAGGCGCTGGGGCATCTGCTGGAGTGCGTCGACATCATGGACGCCACCGGCTCCGACACGCTGAAGCTGTGGTTCTCCGACGGCACCAACTATCCGGGCCAGGACGACATCCGGGCTCGTCAGGACCGCCTGGCCGAGGCGCTGGCCGCGGTGTACGAGCGGCTGGGCGAGGGGCAGCGGTTCCTGCTGGAGTACAAGCTGTTCGAGCCGGCCTTCTACACCACCGACGTGCCCGACTGGGGCACCGCCTATGCACACTGCGTCAAGCTCGGCCCCAAGGCCCAGGTTGTCGTGGACACCGGCCACCACGCGCCCGGCGTGAATATCGAGTTCATCGTGGCGTTCCTGCTGCGCGAGGGCAAGCTCGGCGGCTTCGACTTCAACTCCCGCTTCTACGCCGACGACGATTTGATGGTCGGCTCGGCGGACCCGTTCCAGCTGTTTCGCATCATGTACGAAGTGGTGCGCGGGGGCGGGTTGGACCCGGCGACCGGGGTCGCCTTCATGCTGGACCAGTGCCACAACATCGAGCCGAAGATCCCCGGTCAGATCCGCTCGGTCATGAACGTGCAGGAGGCCACCGCCAAGGCGCTGCTCGTGGACCCGGGCGCGCTGGCCGCGGCCCAGCGTGAGGGCGACGTGCTGGGCGCGAACGCCGTGCTCATGGACGCCTACAACACCGACGTGCGGCCGCTGCTGGCCGGGTTGCGCGAGGAGCTGGGGCTGGCGCCCGACCCGATGGCCGCCTACGCCAAGTCCGGATATTTCGAAAAAATCGCCGCCGAACGCGTCGGCGGCCAGCAGGCCGGCTGGGGCGCGTAGACGCGGCCTCACCAGGCGTGGATCGTGCCATCCTGAAGCCGGTTGATGGGCAGGTACGCCGCCTCGTAGGGGTGCGCGGCCGCCGGTTCCTCGTCGAGGCCGACACCGCACCCGGGCGCTTCGCCCGGTGCAGATGCCCGTCGGCGAAGGTGAAGGCGTGGGGGAACAGCGCGTCGGTCAGCTCGGTGCAGCCGGCGTATCCCTGGATGCCGAAGTTGTGGATCGCCAGGTCCAGGTGGATCGCGGCGGCCATGCCGAACGGAGAGATATCCTCGGGCCCGTGGATGGCGCTCTTGATCTGGTGCTGCGCGGTGTAGTGGTGTGGGGCCGCCTGGATCGGCGTGAGGCGGTGGGCGTCGTGCAGCAGGGACGGGTCCCGGTGCCGAACGTGACGCCGTACACGAGCTCGAGCCCCGGCACGCCCGTCGGCACGCGGATCGTGGGGGTAGCCCTCAGCCAGTCGCACCCGGATGGAGTCGAACAGCTCGGGGACGTCGCGCCCGCTGGCGTGGCCGTAGGTGCAGACGCGCTCGCGGCTCGTGCCGCCCAGCAACTGGTACAGCGGGAGCCCGGCGACCTTGGCCTTGATGTCCCACAACGCCACGTCCACCGCGGCGATGGCGGCCATCGTCACCGGCCCGCGCCGCCAGTAGGCGCCCCGGTAGAGGGACTGCCAGGTGTCCTCGATGCGATGGAGGTCGATCCCCAACAGCAGAAGCACCACGTGGTCGCGCAGGTAGCTGGCCACGGCGAGCTCGCGTCCGTTGAGTGTGTCGCGTCGCCGAGGCCGGTGATGCCTTCGTCAGAGGGCGTCGTAGTCGCGCGCGTGTTGTGAGGACTGTTCCCTGACGAATGAACCCCCGCCGGGCGCCACCTCGATCAGGTGCTGGCCTCCAGCCGCTGTAGCACCTCGCGCACGACGTTGTGGCTCGCGCCGAACTGGGCGACCAGCTCGCGTCGGAGGGCAGCTTGGCGCTCACCCGGATCTCGCCGGATCGGATGTCATGCCCCAGCTGACGCGCGATGCGTTCGGTCAGCAGCCCCCGTGGGACTGTGATAGGTCCTGGTCCATCGGTGCTGGCAGGTCGGTGGGCATGCAGCGAGTACACAGGGGGTCCCTGCGGCGATATCGCCGTCGGTAACCGGTACCGGCTCAGATCGGGCCCTGCCTTGTGCTCGTACAATCGGAGCACGCCTCGGGAGATGGAGTTTCATGGTCACGCCTGGTCGACGACGAGTGACGATCTCCGACGTGGCGAGCCACGCCCAGGTGTCCGTCACGGCGGTGTCCAAGGTGATCCGCAACGCCTATGGCGTCAGCCCGGCCATGAAGGACCGGGTCAAGGCGGCCATCGACGAGCTCGGCTATCGGCCGCAGGCCGTGGCCCGGGGGATGCGCGGGCGCACCTTCACGATCGGCCTGGTGCTGCCGCACATCAGGAACCCGTTCTTCGCCGACATCCTCGACGGCCTGACCGCATACCTCGAGACCACCGACTACCAGGCGTTCATGATTCAGGGCGGCGCCACCCGCAAGGTCGAGCAGCGGGCGGTCGACGCCCTGGTGGACCGGCAGGTGGACGGGATCATCATGGTCGCTCCGCTGGCATCGAGAGCGCGCCTGGAGGAGGTGGCGAAGGAGAAGCCGCTCGTGGTGCTCGCGCGCCACGAACGGTCGCCGCACTACGACTCAGTGTTCGATGATGACGAGGCGGGCGCCGAACTCGTGGTCGAGCACCTGATCGAGCTGGGTCATCGCCGGATCGCGCACATCACGCACCAGGACGACAGCATCGCCCGGCCCGGCGATCTGCTGCACAACATCCGGTCGGCGACCTATGAACGCGTCATGGGCGAGCACGGGCTCGCCGATGAGATCGCTGTCGCGACCAGCTTCTACAGCGAGAAGGGCGGCTACGACGGTGCCCGGCAGCTGCTTGATCGTACGCCGCGCCCGACGGCGATCTTCGCCGGAGCCGACCAGGCGGCCCTCGGCGCTCTCGCCGCGCTGCACGAGGCGTGCCTGTCGGTCCCGGCGGACGTCTCGGTCGCCGGCTACGACAACACCCACCTGGCCGCGCTGCCCAACATCGCGCTGACCAGCGTCGACCAGGACGGCGGCGAGATGGGCCGCGCCGCGGGCAAGCTGCTGCTCGAACGCGTCGAAGGTCGCATGACGCCGGTGCGCTTCTCCGTCACTCCGAGCCTGGTCGTCCGCGGCTCAACGGCCGCGCCGCCCGCCTGAGGCAGTCGAAGAACGTCCCCGCCGCCTCACGCCCACTCTCCGCTTCTTCCGGAACGTGCTGGTCAGCGGGGGAAACGTTGCTCTAATAAGAGCTTCATCAGCCGTCTCATCTGCATAAATACTGAAAACCGTTACCCAAATAGCACCTTGACAGCCTCTCGAGTAACGCCTACGTTAACCGCATCGGGGAGTCGCTTAAAACGATTCGATAACCCTGGAGGGGTGTGTGAAGACCTCCCACCGCACGCTTGCCGCGGCCCTGGCCGTGCTCGCGACGGCGGCCCTTACCTCATGCGGATCCACCTCGGAACCGGCTGCCGACGGCGCCGTGACCCTGTCCTTCATGACGGGCAGCGACCAGTCGACCGTGGACACCTCCAAAGCGCTGGCCAACGCCTTCATGAAGGCCAACCCCAAGGTCAAGATCGAGATGGAGAATCAGCCGGGCGGCAGCGAGGGCGACAACGTCGTCAAGACCCGGCTGTCCACCGGCGAGATGACGGACGTGTTCTGGTACAACTCCGGCTCGCTGCTGCAGGCGCTCAACCCGGCCCAGACCCTCGTCGACCTCACCGGCGATTCCGTCCTGGCCAGCGTCCAGCCCGAATACCTGCCCGTCGTGACGCAGGAGAACAAGGTGTACGGCGTCCCGGCCACCACGCTCACGGGCGGCGGCATCCTCTACAACCGCAAGGTCTACGAGCAGCTCAAGCTGGAGGTCCCCAAGACCTGGGCCGAGTTCATGGCGAACAACGACAAGATCAAGGCAGCGGGGATCACCCCGGTGATCAGCACGTTCAAGGACACCTGGACCTCGCAGATCTTCGTGCTGGCCGACTACCACAACGTCCAGGCCGCGGCGCCGAACTTCGCGACGGACTACACCGCGGGCAAGGCCAAGTACGCCACCACGCCCGCCGCGGCGGGCGGGTTCCAGCACCTCGCCGACGTGCACGCCAAGGACTACCTCAACAAGGGCTTCGGCTCGGCCACCCTCGACCAGGGCCTGAAGATGCTGGTCGAAGGCAAGGGCGCGCACTACGCGATGCTCAGCGGGCTGCTGCCACCGCTGCTGGCGACCTATCCGCAGACAGCCACCGACGTCGGCCTCTTCGGCATCCCCGGCACCGACCCGGCCAAGAACGGCGCCACCGTCTGGGAGCCTCCGGCCATCTACATCGCCAAGACCACCGAGAAACTCGACACGGCCAAGAAGTTCCTGGCCTTCGTCGCCTCGCCAGCCGGCACGCAGGCGGTGACCGCGGCCGTGCAGCCGTCCGGGCCGTACCGTATCAAGGGCGCCAAGCTGCCCGACGATGCCATCCAGGTGGCCAAGGACCTGCAGGCCTACATCGACAAGGGCGCCACCTCACCCGCGCTGGAGTTCCTGTCGCCCATCAAGGGCCCGTCCCTGGAGCAGATCACCGTCGCCGTCGGCTCCGGGCTGACACCGGCCGCCGAAGGCGCCGCCCAGTACGACAAAGACGTGGAGAAGCAGGCCAAACAACTGGGGCTGGCAGGGTGGTGACGAAGCAGTATGCCGGGCCCCTCAGTGGGCCCGGCGCGCCGCCCGGCCATCGGCACGCCCGCTCGCCGGCCAAGCGCAGGTCGGCCTACCCGTACGCGCTCTACCTGCCCGCCGCGGTCGTCTACGTCGTGATCTTCCTGGTGCCGACGGTGATGGCGTTCTACTTCGCGCTCACCCGCTGGACCCTGTTCGACAGCACGTTCGTCGGCCTGGACAACTTCCGCGACTTCCTGGCCGAGCAGAACCTGCGCATCGGCTTCCAGAACACCATCTTCTACGCGGTCGCCACCAGCGGCCTCAAGGTGGTGCTCGGGCTGCTGCTCGGCGTGCTCCTCACCAGCAGGCTGCGGCTGCGCGGCTTCCTGCGCTCGGTGGTGTTCTTCCCCGTGCTGGTATCCACGGTGGCCGTGGGCATCACCTTCAGTGCGCTGCTGCGGCCGGACACCGGGCTGGTCAACAAGGTCCTCGCGCTGGTCGGCGTCGACGGACCCGACTGGATCGGCGACGCCAACACGGCGCTGCTGTCGGTGGCGCTGGTGGACGTGTGGAAGGGCGTGGGCCTGGCCACGGTGATCTACATCGCCGGGATCCTGTCCATCCCCCAGGACTACTACCAGGCGGTCGCGGTCGACGGAGGCACCGCCTGGCACCGCTTCAGGCATGTCACGCTGCCGCTGAGCTGGCCGGCCACGTACTCGGTGATCATCCTGTCGTTCATCGGCGGGCTGCGCTCGTTCGACCTGATCTGGACGATGACCCGCGGTGGACCCGGCTTCACCAGCGACACCATCGCCTCGATCATCTACAAGCAGTACCAGGCCGGCTTCTTCGGCCTGTCCACCGCCGGGAACGTGCTGCTGTTCATCATCGTCACGGCCATCGTCGTCCCGCTCAACCACTTCCTCGGCAAGAGGCAGGTCGCCGCATGAGCACGCTCAAGAGACTCGGCGCGGAGACGATCGCGTTCGTCCTGGCCACCGTGATCTTCCTGGTGCCGTTCTCGTTCATGCTGCTCACCGCCATCAAGGACCGGGCGCAGTCCGCGGATCTGGACTTCGCCTGGCCCGTCGAGTGGCGGGCGGTGGAGAACTTCATCCAGGTCGTCGAGGCGCGCGACTACGTGCTGCTGCGCGCCTTCGTCAACTCCACCGTCCTGACCGTCGCCTCGGTGGCGCTGATCGTCGTCTTCGCCGCATTGGCCGCGTTCGTGCTGCAGCGACGCGCGGGTGCGATCGGCAGGGTGGCCAACTTCCTGGTGCTGTCCGGGCTGATCATCCCGCCCGCGATCGTGCCCACCATCTGGCTGCTGCAGGCCCTCGGTCTGTTCAAGACGCTGCCCGGGCTGATCCTCGTCGAAGTCGCCTTCGGCCTGTCGTACGCGGTGCTGCTGTTCCGCGCGTTCATCGCGGCCATCCCGCGCGAACTGGACGAGGCCGCCCAGATCGACGGCTGCGCGGGCCTCACGCTGTTCTTCCGCGTGATCTTCCCGCTGCTGCGGCCGGTCACCATCACGGTCGTCCTGACCACGTCCGTGGCCGTATTCAACGACTTCGTCAACCCGTTGTACTTCACCCCGGGCACCGAGAACGCCACGGTGCAGGTTACCCTCTACAACTTCCAGAGCCAGTACAGCACCCAATGGAACCTGCTGTTCATGGACATCGTCCTGATCACCATTCCGCCCCTGCTGGCCTTCGTCTTCTTCAACCGCAAAATCGTCGCCGGAATGACCGCCGGCGCCATCAAGGGGTGACATGACCTTCCTGACCGTCGAACCGATCAGCTTCGAACACCACCGCGACCCCCTCGGCATCGGCGAACGCGTCCCGCGTCTGTCATGGATCATCCAGACTGACATCCCCGGCTGGCTGCAACGGGCGTACGAGATGGAGCTCAGCGGCGGCACGTCTACCGGCCTCGTCGAGTCGGGGGAGTCGGTGCTCGTCTCCTGGCCTGGCCCGGAGCTGCGCTCGCGCGAACGGCGCGGCGTCAGAGTACGCGTCCATGGTCACGACGGCTCGACCAGTGACTGGAGCGCCTGGTCCTGGGCCGAGACCGGCCTGCTCGACTCTGCCGACTGGCAGGCCGGAGCGACCGCGCCACCCCGGGACCTTCTAGCCGATGCCGACGGCCCCGCCCCACTGCTACGTCGTGATTTCACCCTGCGCGGACCCGTCGAGCGCGCTCGCCTGTACATCACTGCCCACGGCATGTACGAGGCCGAGATCAATGGCCAGGTCGTCGGCCACGACGTGCTCGCTCCCGGCTGGACGAGTTACCAACACCGCCTGCGCTACCGCACCCACGATGTCACGGCCCTGCTGTGCGAGGGAGTCAACACGATCGGCGCCACCCTCGCGGACGGTTGGTGGCGCGGCCGCGTCGGTTTCGCCGGCGGCAGGTCCGCCGTCTACGGCGACCGCACCGTGCTGATCGCCCAGCTGGAGATCACCTATGCCGACGGCACTACCGACGTTGTGGTCACCGACGCCGCCTGGCGTTGCGCGACCGGTCCTGTCACGGCCGCGAGCCTGTACGACGGTGAGACCCACGACGCCCGCCTGCTCCCCGAAGGCTGGTCGAGGCCCGGCTTCGACGTCTCCGCCTGGCTGCCCACCGAGGTCCTGCATCACGACCCGGCCCTTCTTGTCGCGCCGACCGGCCCGCCCGTACGTCGCACCGAGATCCTCCACCCGGCAGGGGTCCTCACCGGTCCGGACGGCGAGACCATCCTCGACTTCGGCCAGAACATCGCCGGACGATTGCGCATCCGCGTGCAGGGCCCGGCCGGGCACACTGTCTCGCTACGCCACGCCGAAGTCCTGGACGGCGGCGCCCTGGCGCTCCGGCCGCTGCGCCATGCCGCGGCGCACGACCGCTACATCCTGCGCGGAGACGCCGAGCCCGAGACCTGGGAACCGCGCTTCACTGTCCACGGCTTCCGCTACGCCCAGATCGACGGCTGGCCGGGAGACCTGCGACCGAGCGACGTCGTGGCAGTCGTGTGCCACACCGACATGCGCCCCATCGGCGACTTCGCCTGCTCCGAGCCGCTGCTGAACCGGCTGCACGACAACGTGCGCTGGAGCATGCGCGGGAACTATGTCGACCTGCCCACCGACTGTCCCCAGCGCGACGAACGCCTCGGCTGGACCGGCGACATCCAGGTCTTCGCCCCCACCGCGGCCTTCCTGTACGACTGCGCCGGTCCGCTGACGTCCTGGCTCGCCGACCTCGCCGCCGAGCACCGCCGCCACGGCACCGTCCCCGTCTTCGTCCCCTGGATCGCGCTCCCGCCCGTCCCCGACGCGCTGCCGACCGCCGCCTGGGGCGACGCGGCGGTCATCGTGCCGTGGACCCTCTACCAGCGCACCGGCGACCTCGGCCTGCTGAGGGAGCAGTACCCGAGCATGAGGGCGTGGGTGGACCAGATCGCCGGTCTGGCGGGCGAAAGCTGCCTGTGGGACACCGGGTCCCAGCTCGGAGACTGGCTCGACCCGACCGCCCCGCCAGAACGGCCCTTCGAGGCGCAGACCGATCCTGGCCTGGTCGCCACCGCCTACCTGGCGTACTCCGCCGGCCTGGTCGCCGAGACCGCCGCACTGCTCGGCCGCACCGCCGACGCCGCCCGCTACCGGGAGCTGGCCGAGCGGGTCAGGGCCGCCTTCGACGCCGCGTACGCGACGTCCGAGGGCAAGATGACCAGCGACTCGCAGACCGCGTACGCCCTGGCTCTGCGATTCGGGCTCCTTAACAGCGACGAACGCCGAGCCCACGCGGGCGGGCGCCTGGCAGAGCTGGTGCGGGCGAACGGCCACCGCATCGGCACGGGCTTCGTCGGCACCCCGCTCGTCTGCGATGCCCTCACCGACGCCGGCGCCGTCGAGGACGCCTACCAGCTACTGCTACAGAAGGAGTGCCCGTCTTGGCTGTACGCGGTCACCATGGGCGCCACCACGATATGGGAACGCTGGGACAGCATGTTGTCCGACGGCTCGGTCAATGCGGGGGAGATGACCTCTTTCAACCACTACGCGCTCGGTGCGGTCGCCGACTGGATGCACCGCACCATCGCCGGACTTGCCCCGGCCACCCCCGGCTACCGGCGGCTGATGGTGCGCCCGCGCCCCGGCGGCGGCCTCACCCACGCCCGCGCCGCGCTCGACACCCCGTACGGCCGGGCCGAGGTCAGCTGGAACCGGACCGGCAACCAGGGGACGCTCGTCGTCGTGGTGCCCGCGAACACCACTGCGGCCGTTCACCTGCCCACCGATCCGGACACCGCCCTCGATGCAGGAGCGGGACGGCACGTTTTCCACTGGGAGACCCCGTGATCAAGGCACACGACTTCCAGCACAACGGGCTGACCCTGCGCTCCACGCTGCACATACCCAACAGTGAGAGCCGCCGGCCAACGGTGGTGTTCGTCCACGGCTTCTCCAACAACCGCATGGAGAACAGGTCTTTCGTTCTGATGGCGGGCTGCTGGAGAGCTACGGCATCGCGTCGGTCCGGTTCGACCTGTCCGGGCACGGGGAGAGCGACGGCGACTTCTTCGACGTCACCATCGCCGGCGAGATAGCCGAAACCCGGTCCGTCGTGCAGGCCGTGCGTGGCTTCGACTTCGCCGAACCTGACCGGATCGGCCTGGTCGGGATGAGCATGGGCGGCGTCGTCGCCGACATAGTGGCAGCCGAGGAGCCGGGCATCGGAGCGGTGTGCCTGTGGTCGCCGGCCGCCGTCGCCCCTTCGAAGTCGGCGCCGGCTACCTGAAGGGCCGCGACCTCGCCGCCGAGATCAAGGCGAAGGGCTACTTCGACGCCGACAGCCACCGGATGAGCCCGGCCTTGGTCGACGACATCGCCCACCTCGACGTCTACGGCCGGTCCCGCCCGTACTCCGGTCCCGTGCGCATCATCCACGGAGACCACGACGACATCGCTCCCGTCTCCTACGCCCGCCGCTACCTCGGCCACTACGAGGGCAACGCGGAACTCGAAGTCGTCGAAGCGCCGACCACGGCTGGTCCACCGTGCCCCACCGCACCCGGCTGCATCAGTCCACGTCGCAGTTCTTCCGCAAGCACCTGGAGCTCCGCCCACGCTCGACGAGCTCGTGACCACGCTGGACCTGGAGACGAAGACTCGTCCGCTGTTCCTGGACGTTGCGGGCGACGGTCTGCTCGTAATCGTCGGGGGTAGGGGTCGGCGGGTTGGATGCGGGTTCGCCGGTTGCGAGGCCGGCATCATCGACGTGATCACCGACCCGGCACGAGTGGTCGTGGATCGGCGGAAAGACGGCGGCTACCACACCTTCGGCGAGTGCTGGGGCTGGGGCACCTCCGTCCACGCCTGGAGCGCCACCCCACCCAAAGACCTCATCTGGTACGTCCTCGGCGTCACTCCCGCCGAGCCCGGCTACGCCAGCGTGCGCATCGCGCCCAGGCCCGGCGGCATCGACCGCCCTCCGGCACCATCCCCACCCCTCACGGGCTGGTGATGGTCGATGTCGATGCCGGAAAGCCGGTTGCCGTGCACTTCGTGGCCCTCGACGGGAGCCGGACAACGGCCCCCCGCAGGATCTTGCACTTCCAGCTCTGAATGCTCCGAGACTTTGCCCTGGTGGAGTGAGCGTGATCGCGACGCCGAGCCCAGGAGCTGTACGTCGTCCACGGCGCTAAGGGCTTGCTGACGTAGGATGTGGTCGCTGAGGCCGGGATCAAGGATAGCCTGGTAGCGGCCCCGCCGAGTGATTCTCCCGCGCACTGTTCGTGGGTCAGCGGCGACGCCCCCAGGGGTTGCGGCCGAGGACGACGTTGATGCGCCTCAGGCGCGGTTCTCCCAGAACAGCCTTTCGCCCTTGTCTGGATCGTTGACGATCTTGCATTCGGCGTCGATCCACATCGTGGCGCGACGCTCCAGCGTATAGGCGGGCCATTTCGGCACGTCCTTGGCAGAGGGACGGCCCTTGTGGGCGAAGCCCGCCCACAGCCCGCTCATGTGCCGCGCGGTCGCCAGCCGTCCCGGCGATTGATCGGCATAGAGGAAGAAGTCGAGGTTCTTGTCGGTGTTGGCGAATTTGAGGTTGATGTCTGACGCGTGCGGCGAGCCGATGGGGAAGTCGGTGCCTGGCACCAGAGTCGGGCTCTGATAGGCGAGCTGGTACATGAACACAGGCGCCCTGCGCTGCACCACCTTGGCCTCCGCGATCTTGATCGCGTCACGCCAGATGGGCGAGGTGGTGATCGCGAAATAGAGCTGTGCCGGCGTGGCGTCGGGACGCGACTTGTGGAAGGTCTCGATGATCTGGTCGAGCTCGGCGCTCTGATACGTGCTACCCAGTGCCCTGCGCAGGCCGGTCTGGTCGATGCTGAAGATGTCGAGCGGCCCGAAGAGACTGAAGAACACCGTTTCATCGCGGCACGTGCCGCACATCAGCGGCTTGTCAGCCGAAAACGACGCGACGCCATCGGCGAAGGGGTGCCGTGGGATGATGCTGCCATCGACAAAGGCGCCGAAGCCGGGTAGTGCGGCAGGATTTCCCCAGGGCGCAACGCCATTCGGCGCTTCGGACACCTGGATCTCGAGCAGCCTCTCGGCCGGAATTTCATGCAGCTTGGCAATGTCCGCCGTGGTTAGTCCCAATAGCTCCAGCGTGCGTTCGGCGCGAGCGGTGGCGCCTTCGCGAGAAGGGAAGCGCAGTGGCGCGGCACTTTCGATCGAGGCCTTGTGGAACAGCCGCGCGGCCGCCGGCATGGTGTAGATGGCCGCGGTCTTGGCGCCGCCGCCACTCTCCCCCCAGATCATGATGTTGTCGGGGTCGCCACCGAAATTCTCGATGTTCTCCCTGGTCCAGCGCAGCGCCGCCAAAATGTCCAGCATGCCCTGATTGGCGGCGTAGTCGCCGTCGGCGAGGTCGCCCAGAAACAGATAGCCCAGCATGCCCAGCCGGTGGTTGGATTCGACCACCACCACGTCATAGAGCTGGGCCAGATGAGTGCCGTCCTGCCCAGTGGCGGAGCCGGAGCCGATCATGTAGCCGCCACCATGGTTGTAGAACATCACCGGCCGCCCCTTGCGGTCGGCGGCAGGGGTCCAGATGTTGAGATAGAGGCAGTCTTCGGAGGGTGCCGGCATCCGGCCGTTGCCACCGGGGCCCATCTCGTTGCCCGCCACCTGGAAGGCAGGGTTGGGAAAGTCCACCGCGTCGCGCACGCCGGACCAGGGTGTGGGCGGTTTCGGGGCCTTGAACCGGAGTTCGCCGAGCGGCGGCGTGGCGTACGGAACGCCGAGAAACTTAACGATGCCGTCTTCGCACTTCCCGCGCACCTTGCCGTAACGGGTTGCCGCCTCGCCCGTTTTCGCAGCACCCTGCGCAAATGCCGGGAACGGCATACTCATCGCGGCGATCGCGGACAGCGACGTTCCGATCAAGGCCCTGCGGTTCATGCCTGAGTCCATCGTCAGACTTCCCTTCTTGGAGAGCACACGATTACTCCCTGAATTTCCCTACGCCGGTGGTCGGCTGTTCACACCCCTCCCCAGCGCGGCGGCCGGTGGCATTGGTTTCGCGGAACGGCGTCAGGCCCTCCGTCGACTTGCCGGTCGCAGATCCATTTGGCGGTGACCGGCTCGGGGTCTAACCACATCTCTGGCCGGACTTCTGCCAGGAGCGGTCGCACGTCGGTGTTATCCACGAGCTCACCGAGATGCTCGGCGAGGGTGCCTCCCAGGAAGGGTGCGTCAGCCGTCCTGGTAGCCGCCTTTGAGCACCTCAGGCGGCTGCCGGGACGCATGGTGCTGTGGACTCGACTGTCACTCCGCCCCGTGGCTCCGGGACGTCTGTGTGGCGGTCAGATCAGCGGGCAGCTGTTGCGGTACTGCGAAATGCCGCTTTGGTTGGTCAATGGACACAGGAACTGGCTGTAGCGAGTGTCGTTGTCGATGAAGATTTTCATCCAGGGAATCATCGTGCGCGCAAGTGTGGTGCTCGGCTGCCCGATGTAGTTGTGACCGGCACCGGCGACCTCGATGTAGGCCTTCTCGGTCGCCGCCGGAATGGTGTTGTACAGGGTGGTCAGCCGCGACGGAGGTACCAGGGTGTCATTCTGCATCGCGTAGATGAGGGTCGGGACCCGATCGTTGGACAGGCTGCCCGACGGCAGATAGGGCGCGTTCCCGATCGCGGCCTGAAGCGAGGGCCGCCGCAGGGCCGCGTCGAGGGCTCCGCCCCCGCCCATGGAGTGCCCGGCCACGGCCAGTCGCGTGGCGTCGATCCGGCTGCGTACGGAACTCTGTTGTGTGAGGTAGTCCAACGCTGCGAGGAGTTGCGTGCCGCGGCTGACGGGGCTGTCGTTGAGGTTGTTGGTCTCGATACCGAACACGACGAATCCCTGCGAGGCCAACCGAGGTCCTAACCAGGCGATGCCGGGCCAGGTGCCGTTGAGGCCGGGGGAGATGGCTATCGCGCCGAAGGTGCCCTGGTCAGTGGCTGTTGGGTAGTAGATTCGGCCGCCGCCGAAGCCGTTTCCGCGCGGCACCGCGGTCGATGATGTGGCGAAGGGTCCAGTGGGGGCCGCGACGCTGGCAGCCGTCGGAGCCGGGCCCCGCTCGTAAGGATTGGCGGTGGCGGACGCCGCGGGCGCCGCGGTGGCGGTGAGGACGCCGAGGACGATCGCCGCCCCGGCGAGGGTCTTGCGGCGCAACCAGGTGCGCGGCTGTGGGTTCGCAAGCGCTGCGCTTTGAACGTGCGGCATCTGCGTTTCTCCTTCAGGGCATGGTGAGCGGGCTCTGCGTGCAGCGGTTTTGCAGTGAGGTCATTCAGCGCGAGGGGCGAGGCGCCGTAAGGCTGAACACGGCATGCTGGTCTCAGCAAGAAACGTTTTAAGCGCCCCGCGGACATCGCCAACGTAAGCGTTCCTGTCAAGGTCGTCAAGAGGAGCTATGGGCAACGTTTTTGAAGAGTTCTCCACGTAGATAACTCAGCAGGTGGAGTTGATTGGGTAACGGTATCCGCTTCGAGCACTTCTCTGACCAGGCGTTGTCGCGCATGCTGATGTCAACAGCGCTCCCGAGGTCGTTGGCCGCAGTGCAACGCCTGGAAGTGATGGTCTGGCCATGGGGCCGTACAGGTGGCTGTGCCCATAAGTTGCCCCTTGACCCTTTAGCAGGTCGAACGCCAGATAGGTGACAACCTTTTGGAGTGTGCGCCTGCCGAAAATTCCATCCATGCAGTTCAAGCCGCTTGTGAGTACTCGTGGAGGACGCCGCCGAGCCGGTCTCGTCGGCGTACGTTCAGGTCGATGATTCGCTCTGGATCCGTGATCGAGTCCGGGACGGTACGCAGCGGCGCTGCTTGGTCCAGGGCTTGATGGGCCCGATGCTGGTTGTAGGACCGTTCGTACTCGCGTAGGGCGTGCCGCAGGTGGCGTTCGTTCCACAGCAGGCAGCGGTTGAGAAGCTCGTGGCGGCATGACTGCACCCACCGCTCCATGATCGAGTTCATTCGCGGCATCCGGATACCAGTGAGCACCGTCTTGATGCCGGCCTCGGCGAGAATCTCGTCCATCAGGGCTGGGAACTTTCCATCCCGATCTCGGATCAGAAAGCGCGCCCGGCAGTCCGCATCGTGCAGATCCATCACGAGATTCCTGATCGCCTGGGTGACCCAGCTCGCGCTCGGGTGCGCGGTGGTGCCGAGCACCCGGATGCGCCTGGTGGTGTGCTCGATGACGGCCAAGATGTACTGGCGCTGTCCGTTCAGGGTGATGGTCTCGATGAAATCGGCGGCCAGCAGGGCGTCGGCTTGCGAGCGCAGGAAGTCGGCCCATGTGGTGGAGGCCCGCTCGGGCGCCGGATCGAGACCTTCCTGCTTGAGGATCTCCCACACCGTGGACGGCGCGACCTTGATGCCAAGCGTGGTGAGTTCACCGTGCACCCGCCGATAGCCCCAGCTCGGGTTCTCCCGAACCAGACGCAGGATAAGAGCGCGGATGGAGCGGACCGTGGGCGGGCGCCCGGGCCGCTTTGGCCGGCAGGTACGGGCATGACGCCGTCTCATCAGATCGCGATGCCAGCGCAGCACGGTATCCGGTTGGATGAGCAGCCGCAGCCGGCGCAGGACCTCCCGGGGTAGCGAGGTCAGGAGAGCGGCCAGGAAGGCTCGGTCCTCGGGTGCGAATCTCACTCGGGTGTCGGCGCTGAGTTGGCGTTCAAGGACGGTGATCTGGTGACGCAGGGCGAGGATCTCCACATCCTTGTCCCGATCGCCCATGGGCAGCAACCGCAGCGCGGCGAAAGCGTTCGTGACGGTCAGATAGGCCAGGCGAAGGAGCACAGCCGATCATCCTGCCGTACGCGCTCCCGTCTCCCGAGAGACCGGAACTCGCGTACTCCACACAAGGCCCCTCGCAGTGCCACGACCTGGGCGGATGCAATTATCGGCAGGCGCAGGTCCGCTCCAGGAACTGGGAGCGGCGGTGCGCTACCGCACTCGGATGAGCGCCCGCACCCGCGAGATCGCGATTCTCGCCGTCGCCGCGGCAACCGGAAGCGACTTCGAAAGGTACGCCCACGAGCGGGTGGGACGCGCGGTAGGGCTCACCGATGAGGAGCTGTCCACTCTGGCCGCCGGCACCTTCACCTCCGAAGATCCCACCGAAACAGCGGCCTACAGCCTGTGCCGGCGTCTGCAGGACGACCCTCGCCCCTTGGACCAGGACGAGTACGAGGCCGCGGTCACACCGCTCGGACGCGAGGGCGTGGTGGAGCTGGTCGTCCTCATCGGGTACTACCGCACCCTTGCGCAGCTGATGGATGTGTTCGCGATCGGTGCGCCGTCCTCGCGAAAAGGATCCACCCGTCACTGAGCTTGACGCTGACATGATCGCTGTAGTGGGCGGGCCGACCTGACCGTGGCCGCCGAACTCGGCTAGGACCGGGAGCGAGGTCAAAGGTCATCAGCCAGGCTGCGCGCTTTGCGGCTGCGGTGCTGGTCGAGCACAGCACGTCGTCGCCGTTTTGGTGACCCACTCCGACAGCTGGGTGGCTGCCTTCGGGGCGTGGGTCACCACATTGGCGTGAGTGGTAAGTGTAGTCATGGCGATCTGGTCGGGGCGGATGGCCTCACCTGCCGGCCGCCACCGGCTCGGCATCGGGACTTGCGGCTGGTGCGGCGGTGCTGCGTAGCGGGACCTGGCGGATGAAGAAGGCCAGGACGATGCCGACGGCGGTCACGGCCGCGCCCCAGGTGAACAGGGCGGTGACGCCATCGGTGACGGCTTGCTGGAACAGGTGCTGGGCTGCTTCGGGCAGGGCTCGCAGCGCTTGGGGGGTCATGGAGGCGGCGGAGGCGGCCACGTTCTGTGCGGCGGGACCGGCGTCGGCCAGGGAGTCGGCCAGTTGGCTGGTGTAGACGGCGCCGAGCAGGGAGATGCCGAGTGAGCTGCCCATGTTGCGCAGGAAGGTCGATACGCCGGTGCCCGCACCCATGTCACGCAGGTCGATGCTGTTTTGGGCGATGAGGGTGCTGGTCTGCATGATCGCGCCCATGCCGGCACCCAGGACCACCATGTAGAGGGCCGACATCGTGGTGGTGGTGTCGAGGGCCATGGTGGCGAACAGTGCCAGGCCGGCGGTGATCAGGACGGAGCCGATGATGGGCAGCGATTTGTAGTGTCCGGTCTTGCTGATCAGCGCGCCGCCGCCCAGGCTGACGACCATCGCGGCGATCATCATCGGCATGAGCAGCAGGCCGCTGTTGGTGGCCGAGGCGCCTTGGACGAACTGCTGGAACTGCGGCAGGAAACCTATCGCGCCGAACATGGCGAAGCCCGAGATGAAGGCGATCGCGCCGGACAGGGTGAAGTTGAGGCTCTTGAAGACCCGCAGCGGCATGATCGGCTCGACCGCGCGGCGCTGGACGATGACGAAGGCGACGAACCCCGCCACCGCCAGCGCCGCCAGACCGAGGATCTGTGGCGAATCCCAGTCATACTGGGTGCCGCCCCAGCTGGTGATGAGCACCAGTGAGGTGATCCACACCGTCAGCAGTGCGGTGCCCCACCAGTCGATCACGGCCTTGCCGGTGCCCTTGGGCAGCTTGGCCAGGGTGATCCAGCACAGGATCAAGGTGACCGCGCCGAGCGGCAGGTTGACGTAGAAGGCCCAGCGCCAGCTGAGGTTGTCGGTGATGAACCCGCCGATGAGCGGGCCGCCGATCATGGCGACCGGCATGACGGCCATCATCACGCCCTGGTACTTGCTGCGGTCGCGCGGCGGGATCATCTCACCGATGATCGACAGTACGCCGACCATGAGGCCTCCCGCTCCCAGGCCCTGCAGGGCGCGGAAGCCGATCAGCTGTGCCATGTCCTGCGACATCCCGCACAGGGCCGAGCCGAGCAGGAAGAGCGCCACGGCGGCGACGAAGACGATGCGCCGGCCGTACAGGTCGCCGAGCTTTCCCCAGATCGGCGTGGCCACGGTGGAGGCCAGAACGTAGCCGGTGGCCACCCATGCCAGGTGATTGAGGCCGCCTAAGTCACCGACGATCGTCGGCAGCGCCGGGGCGACGATCATGTTGTCCAGCATCGCCAGCAGCATGGCGATGACCAGGCCGCTCATCGTCACCAGGATCTGCCGGTGGCTGAACCCCGGTCCGGCCGGCTGTCCCGCCGCCGGGGTCCCCGGCGCGCTATCTCCCGCCATCATTGCGCTCCCATCGATGCAAGAGAACTTACCTGTCGGCCGGAAAGCCTACTTGCTAACCGGCCGGTAAGCAATTGGCGGCCGAGATGCCCTCGGCTCTTCGAGGAGGCCGGGGCTGCCGACCTCTCAGCCGATCTGCGCTTTGTCGGCCCTGGTCTGCCGGGCTGCAGCAAGCCAGGCTGGTCCGCTTGGTCAGATGTCGGCGTCAGTGAGCCGCTGGTGCTGGCCTGGGGTGACGTTCGCGACCTCGGCGCCGACGCGGTTCATGCGGGCCGGTTTGCCTCCTTGCCGGCATCTGACAGGGCGCTGAGATCACCGGCTGCGCATGTCGTTGATCCGGGCCCGCATCTGAGCTGCGCTGTTCTCGTGGGGGAACGGCTCGTCGGGGATCGGGAGGTTGAGTGCGGCGCACAATGGCTGCCAGCTGTCGGCGGGCTGCCATTCCAGTAGTCGGTGCGCGGGTACGGCGGCGCGGACCTCGTCGAGGTGCCGCTCGTAGGCAGCGATGACGTTGTCGCGGTCGTGGGGGTCGTCGAACGCCCTGCCGAACATGGCTCGAAACGTGTCCTCCGCGGCGCGGGCCTGCTCGGGGGTGGCGGTGGCGCTCATCGGCGGCCGTCTGCCGGCGGCGTCCCCGCGCATCAGATGGCGTGCCCCTTCCAGCACCGTCTGGTCCATGCTCTGGTACCAGCGCTCTGCGCTTTCCCGCTGAGACAGCAGCACCAGTGCGTCCGGGTATGTGTCGGACAGTTCGCGCCAGAACGATGACACCGGCCAGTCCACGCCGGCGGCGTATTCGCTCAGGAACCGGTCCCAATCCGGCATGACGCCCGCGTAGGCGTCGCGCCAGACCGCGGCGTCGTCCGGCCGCCCGAACAGTTCCCTCATGTGGTAGCAGGGCGCCCCGAGCAGTCGCTCCAGCGCCGCCTTCAGCGACGTCGTCCCCGTCCGCGGAAATCCCGCTCCCACGACTCGCAAACTCATTCGCCCTTCCTCTCCAGTTCACGGCGACCCGGGTTGCCTTCGGCTACGCGGGTCGTCACTGATCAGTCGTATGCGAGGTTTCTGCGTAACGGGCAGGCGCCTCACGCGTGCCGGGCAACGCGATCACTCGCAGCTGCCTACCGGCCGGTTAGTAAGATACTTGCTGACCGACCGGTAAGCAACTGGGTGTAGGCTTTGACGGAGCTGGGCTTGGGAGCAAAGGAAGAGCGATGACCAAGGCGGAACAGGTGGCGACCTCGCGACGCAAGGGCAGCCAGACGCGGGCCGACATCCGGCAGGCCGCGCTATCGCTGTTCACCGAACGCGGCTACGACGCCACCTCGATGCGCGAGATCGCCGAGCAGCTTGGCATCACCAAGGCGGCGCTTTACTACCATTTCGACAGTAAAGAGGCGATCATTCTCAGCCTCTTCCAAGAGAATATGCGCGCGCTCGACGACCTGCTCGATTGGGCCGCAAGCCAGCCATTCACTCCCGAACTGTCTTCGGAGTTTTTGGGCCGCTGGATTGCCCTGAGTGCCAGGCAGGGATTGCGGACCATGCGGTTCGCCGCCGCCAACCATGCCGCGCTGCGCACGGTGATGGCGGCGCGGCAGGGTGGCCCGCTGGAACGGGTCGACAGGGCCGCACGGCTCATCCTCGGCCCCGACGCGCCGCTGGCCGACCGCCTGCGCGTCCGAATGGCTCTGCTCAGCGTGCACAACGCCGTGCTGGCCGCCCAGGGCACCGAGGCCGCGGACGCAGACATCCTCACCATCGCCACGCAAGCGGCGACGCTGCTGGTCGGCGACCTGTTCCCGGCACCGCGACTACCCGTCCCCGAGTAAACAGTCGCAGGTCGCATTCTTGAGGGACGTCCGGCAGGGGCTCGTCGATGTAGCTCTGGACGGGCGACGCCCTCGCGTCACCACTGAGGTGGCCACCAGATCTCGAGGTTCTTGGTCGTCCATCACCCGGCGCCTTCACTCGTCATCGATTTCCGGCACGTACCGAACGGTCAGTTACATCCAGCCGCCCCAACGAAAGGTGGGCGTCCAGGTCTGCCTGGCCAGACCACACCACCGCCCTTGGGACCGACAATGCCCCTCGCCTCTCTTGATCGTTGCAGACTCGTTCCCAGGACGACTCCTCTACGGGAGGTGCGCCGAGTCCACCGCACGTGGCTGATTCCCCTTGGTCACAACGCGAATCGCTTGACTTCGTCGAATCCCGACCCGGCCGTACTGCGGTCACAGTAGAGCGGATAGGTACCAAGGGATGAGGGAATCCGCCCAGGTCGGACCTAACGTTCAGGGGTGCGTACGGTGACCTGGCTGAGACGGGCCTTCCTTTCCCGACCTTATGTGGCCGACACGATCCTGGCGATGTGCGTGTGTGCGATGTCGCTGCTGGCGCGGGGTGGGCCCCCGACGCCGGGGGCGGGGTGGCACAGCCGGACGCAGCCCCCCACCGTGTACGAGATCGTGCTGGCCGCGGTCGTCTGCGCGGCACTCGTCTTCCGGCGGCGATGGCCCCGCGCCGTTCTCGCCGTCACGGTCACCGGGTTCGTCGCCAACACCATGATCGACGGCGGGCGGAGCCTGCTGGACCTGGCGCCGGCGATCGCGATGTACACGCTGGCCTCGCGATGCCCGCGCCGGCACGCGTGGGCCTACGGGGGCCTGGCTGCGCTCGTGGTCACCGTGGCCAGGATCGGGTCCGGCGCCGGCGTGTGGCCGGCGCCTGAGATGCTGGGCACGGTCGCCTTCATCGGCATGGCCGCCGCCGTCGGGGACGCGCTGCGCAGCCGCCGCGCCTATGTGAGCGCCATCGAGGAGCGGGCGCGCAAGGCCGAGGAGACGCGCGAGGAGGAGGCCGAACGCCGGGTGATGGAGGAGCGCCTGCACATCGCCCGGGAGCTGCACGACGTGCTCGCCCACCACATCGCGCTGATCAATGTGCAGGCGCAGGTCGCCGAGCACGTGCTCGCCACCGAGCCCGAGCAGGCCCGCGAGGCGCTGGGTCACGTACGCCACGCCGGCAGGGAGGCGCTGGAGGAGTTGCGGACGACGGTGGGGCTGCTGCGCCGTCCTGGCAGCCGCGACGAGCTCGTCACCGAGCCCGCGCCGGGTCTGGACCGGCTGCCTGAATTGGTGGACTCCTTCGCCTTCGCGGGGCTGAGCCTGGGCTGGATGCTCTACGGCGCCCCGAGGCCGTTGCCCGCTCCCGTGGACCTTGCCGCGTTCCGGATCGTGCAGGAGGCGCTGACCAACGTGAGCAAGCATGCGCCGCGGGCGACCGCGAGCGTGCGGATCAGCTACGCCTCCGACGAGGTGGCCGTCGATGTGGCCGATGACGGCCAGAGTGGTCCGAGCGGCATCTCTTCCGGGACCGGGCACGGGCTGATCGGCATGCGGGAGCGGGCCCGGTCGGTCGGGGGCACCTTTCTGGCCGGGCCCGTGGACGGTGGCGGGTTTCGGGTGCGCGCCGTGCTGCCCATCTCCAGGAAGAACAGGCGATGACCGTCAGAGTGCTGCTGGCCGATGATCAGGCGCTGGTCCGCGCCGGGTTCCGGGTGCTGATCGACTCGGCCTCCGACCTGGAGGTGGTCGGGGAGGCCGCCGACGGTCACGACGCCGTGCGGCTGGCGCGCGAAACCGGGGCGGACGTGGTGCTGATGGACGTTCGCATGCCCGGAATGGACGGTCTGGCCGCGACGAGGGAGATCGCCTGCGATGAGGCCATGGCCGGGGTCCGGGTGCTGGTCCTGACCACCTTCGAGATCGACGAGTACGTCTTCGCCGCGCTGCAGGCGGGCGCCAGCGGTTTTCTCGGCAAGGGTGTGGAGGCGGGCGAGTTGCAGGAGGCCATCAGGGTGGTGGCCAGAGGCGAGGCGCTGCTGTCGCCGTCGGCGACCAGGGGGTTGATCACGCGTTTCCTGGCCGGTCCCGGCGTCTCGGCCGGGCACGTGCCCGACGACCTGGCCGTGCTCACCGAGCGCGAAAGGGAGGTGATGACCCTGGTGGCCTATGGGCGTACCAACGACGAGATCGCCGATCTGCTGGGCATCAGCCGGGTGACCGCTAAGACGCACGTCAACCGGGCGATGACCAAGCTGAAGGCCCACGACCGCGCCCAGCTGGTGATCATCGCGTACGAGACCGGCCTGGTCCGTCCGCAGACCCGCTGATCGGCCGGGAACCACGGGCGCAGTAGTCCGCGTGCGCGTCTACTGCGATCGCCGCAGCTGAGAACCCTCCTTCAGGCGGACGTCTCCCCGGGGCGGGGCCACAAGTCTTGAGTGGTGACCACCACGATGCCGGGTCAGGCTCTGTGCGCGACGTCGTCCCCGCGCTACGCAAGGGACGGGATCAGCGCGACAGCGTCCGGTGGCCTGAGACCTCTCTTGAGCGGCACCGCATGGTGTCGCCTCGAGAGGCGGCCCGGCACGCCGGGGATTTTGATCATGCCTGTTCGCGCCTGCCGGCGAACACCTGCGCCCGGCGTGGACTCCGAGGCCATGTCGGTGCCCCACCCATGGTTACCGGTGCTGATGATCCGCGCACTGACGTCGGCCGCCGGGGCAGGGAGCGTCGTGCTCCAGCCGTGGTGAAGCGGAACCAGTTGCAGAAGTTGTCCCGTCCAGACATCCCCATCGTGCGCGCCATGCGATCTGAGACCCTCCGAAGAGAAGTGGAACGATGTCGTTTCTGGCTAGATTGAGCCTCGCCAATCGAGGGCTCATCGCGCTCATCACCATCGTGGTGGTCGCGTTCGGCGCTTACATCACCCCGGCGCTGCAGCAGCAGCTCCTGCCCTCGCTGGCGTTCCCCCAGGTGTCGGTCGTGGCGACCTACTCCGGCGCCGCGCCGCAGATCGTCGAGGACCGGGTCACGATTCCGCTGGAGGAGGCGGTACGCGCCGTGTCCGGTGTCACCGGGGTGACCTCGACCTCGCGGGAGTCCAGCGCGACGATCCAGGTGGCCTTCGACTTCGGCACCGACATCGACGACGCGCAGAGCAAGATCCAGCAGATCGTCGGCGGACTGTCCGGCCGGCTCCCTGACGGAGTGGAGCCGCAGGTGAACGTGGGCAGCACCGACGACCTGCCGGTCATCCAGCTTGCCGCTGCCTCCGACGGATCCCAGCAGCGGCTCGCCGAGCAGCTGACCACCCACGTGGTCCCGGCGCTCACCGGCGTCGCAGGGGTGAAAGAGGCCTCCGTCACCGGAACCCGCGAACAGGTCATCACCATCACCCCCGACAGCGATGAGCTGAAGGAGCACGGGCTGGACACCGGCGCCATCTCCACCGCCATCCAGGGCGCGGGCCAGCCGCTTCCCGCCGGATCCCTCACCCAGGCGGACACCACCCTGAGCGTCCAGGTCGGCGGCAGGTTCGAGTCGATCGACGACCTCAAGGACCTCTACCTCGCCCCCGCCGCGCAGACGTCCCCGGCCCAGAATCAGCGGCCAGGCGCCCCACAGGCCACCCCAACCACCGCGAAGCCGAAGCCGGTACGGCTGGGCGACGTGGCCACCGTGAAGCTCGCTCTGGCCAAGGCGGCCACGCTGACCCGCACCGACGGCAAGCCCAGCCTCGGCGTCTCGATCACCATGAAGCCCGACGGCAACGCGGTGTCGATCAGCCACGACGTCCGCGCCAAGCTGCCCGCCCTCGCCACCGCCCTCGGCACCGGCGCCGCGCTCACCATCGTCTACGACCAGGCACCCGAGGTGGAGAAATCGATCGAGAGCCTCACCACCGAGGGCCTGCTGGGCCTGGCCATGGCCGTGCTGGTCATCCTGGTCTTCCTGTTCTCGATCCGCTCCACCCTGGTGACCGTGGTCTCCATCCCGCTGTCGGTGCTGATCGCGTTGATCGCGCTGTGGGCGTGGGACTACTCGCTCAACATGCTCACCCTCGGCGCGCTCACCATCGCGATCGGCCGCGTCGTCGACGACTCGATCGTGGTCCTGGAGAACATCAAACGTCACCTCTCCTACGGCGAGCACAAACGCCAGGCGATCGAGAACGGCGTACGCGAGGTCGCGGGCGCGGTCACCGCCTCCACCCTCACCACCGTCGCGGTGTTCCTGCCCATCGCCTTCGTCGGCGGCTTCGTCGGCGAGTTGTTCGGCCCATTCTCCATCACCGTCGCCGTCGCCCTGCTCGCCTCCCTGGTGGTGTCGCTGACCGTCGTACCGGCGCTGAGCTACTGGTTCCTGAAGCCGCCCAAGGACGGCGACCGGAACAAGGCAGAGGACAAGGAGCGCCGCAGCCTGCTCCAGCGCGCCTACGTCCCGGTGATCCGCTTCGCCACCCGGCACCGGCTCTCGACGGTCGCCGCCGCGCTGGCGATCTTCATCGGCACCCTCGCCCTGATCCCCCGGCTGGAGACCAGCTTCATCGACAACGCGGGCCAGAACACGGTCAGCCTCACCCAGACCCTGCCCGTCGGCACGTCCCTGACGGCGGCCGACGCGAAGGCCAAGCAGGTCGAAAAGGTGCTGACCGGCCACGATGAGATCAAGTCATACCAAGTCACCGTGGGAGGCGCGAGCGGCGTCGGATTCGGCGGCGCAGGCCGTGGCGGGGGCGGCGCAGGTACGGCCCGCGCCAGCTACTCGCTCACCCTGCACGAAGGCAGTGACACCGCGGCCGTGGAGAACGCCCTGCGCGACGAGCTGGGCAAGCTGCCCGACGCGGGCGAGATCAGCGTCGGCCAGTCCGGCGGGTTCGGCGGCGACGGGCTCGAGGTCCTGATCCACGCCAGTGAGCAGGACACGCTCGGCGACGCGGCGCGAGCCGTGCAGGAGACCATGGCGGCCATCCCCGGCGTCACCGAGGTCACCAGCGGCCTGGCCGACACCGCGCCGCGCATCGATGTCACCGTCGACCGCGAGGAGGCCGCCGAGCACGGCCTGTCCGAGGTCGCCATCGGGCAGCTCGTCTCCCAGGCGTTCCGCGGCAGCACCGTCACCCAGCTCACCTTCGACGGCACCACCGCCGACGTCGTCGTGGACACCGGCGACGCACCCGTCTCCCTCGGCGAACTGCGCAAACTCGATCTCCCCGGAGGGGTGGAACTCGCCGACGTCGCCGAGGTCAAGCAGGTGAACGGGCCTGTCTCGGTCACCCGCATCGACGGGGAGCGCACCGTCACCGTCTCCGGCAAGAACACCGGCGGCAACCTCGGCGCCACCAGCACGGACCTGGAGAGCCGGCTCGCCAAGCTGACCCTGCCCGCCGGCGCCACCTACTCCATCGGCGGCGTCAGCGCCGACCAGAGCGAAGCGTTCGGCAGCCTCGGTCTGGCGCTGGTGGCGGCCATCGCGCTGGTGTTCTTCGTCATGGTCGCCACCTTCCGCAGCCTCATCCAGCCGCTTGTGCTGCTGGTGTCGATCCCGTTCGCCGCCACAGGAGCGATCGGCCTGCTGCTCATCACCGGCACCTCGCTCGGACTGGCGGCGATGATCGGCCTGCTGATGCTCGTCGGCATCGTCGTCACCAACGCCATCGTGCTGCTCGACCTGATCAACCAGTACCGCCGCCAGGGGATGCCCCTGGCCGAGGCGGTCGTGGAAGGCGGGCGCAACCGGCTGCGTCCCATCCTGATGACCGCGCTGGCCACGATCTTCGCCCTGCTGCCGATGGCTCTGGGCATCACCGGCGGCGGCGGATTCATCTCCAAGCCCCTCGCGATCGTCGTCATCGGCGGCCTGATCAGCTCCACGCTCCTCACCCTCATCCTGGTCCCGACCCTCTACACCATGGTCGAAACCCGAAAGGAGAAGATCCGCGCCAGACGCGCACCACAACCCGCGACCCCGATCCTGGCCGAGAACCCCGCCGAACCGGTCCCCTCCGGCTGACCCCGGCCGCCACGCGGACCTGCGCGCGATGCCTCGCCACCGGTACGTATCACCGGTGGCGAGGGCACACGAAGCAACTCTCCGAGTGGGTAGGGGTAGTCGCTTCCCACCATGACCCGAGCGCCGAGAGTGTCCACGAGCACGCGGAGCGGGGCGGGTTCGAAGGCCGCCCTGCCCCTGCGCGCCCAGCCCTGACCAGCCCTTCGACAACCTCTCCTTACTGGGAGTCTTCCGACTATGTAGTTATCTGCTCGTTCATTTCTCGTGTCATAGGTAATTGTGCTCATCTAGCGAGGCCGAATCCCCGGGCGAAACCATGGCAGACGTGGCGGAAGATCATCGCCACGCCGGAACCCATGACCCTGGAGGTCGTACATGCAGGCCAGAAGAGCACTTCGAAAGATCGTCATCGGGACCCTCATGATGGCGCTGATCACGATGGGCGCCGTCACGGCCGGCACCGGACCCGCGTCCGCCGCCCCGCTCAACACGTCGATCCAACTCCGCAACCTCGCCTACAACCAGTGCATGGATCTCGCCGGGGGCGCCTCGCACAACGGGGCCTGGATCGGCCGGGTGCCGTGCGCGAACGAGGCCAAACAGAAGTGGATCCTGGAAGACCGCGGGATGAAGACGGTCTGCGTCGCACCCGGCCCGGTCGCCACGAACACGTGCGCCACCCAGCGGATCCAGGAAGTGCGCATCAAGAGCGCCGCGACCGGCAAGTGCGTGGACATCTACGAGGGAGGGACCGCCAGCGGTACTCACATCTGGCAGTGGGACTGCTCCGAGAACCAGACCCAGCGCTGGGTCGCCGCAGAAGAACCCGGCGGGGCCATCACGTTCGTGAGCTCGCACGTCTACAACGAGACCAACGCCGATCACTTCCGCGCGATCGACGCCAACCCCGACTACCAGCTTCGGATCTGGACCACGTCCTCCTACGTGCAGGGCCTGAACACCCAGCGGTGGGCGGTGAATTCCGGCTGACCCCCATTTCGTCGCGGGCCGCGGAGCGCACCAGCTCTCCGGCCCGTGACGCCTGTTCAGAGACTGGAGCAGCCGCCCTCCAGCAACTCGCGCAGCTGAGCCCGTCCGGTGACACCGAGCTTGGCGTAGGCCCGGGCCAGGGTGTTGTTGACGGTGGGCACGGCGATCCTGAGCCGCTGGGCGATCTGCTTGCTGCTGTGGTGCGCGGCCAGCAGGGCGATCTGGTGCTCGCGTGGAGACAGGCAGGCGCCCAGGTCGTCGTGGGCCAGCAGAGGAGTGTGGGCGGCCGGGCAGCGTGCGCGGAGCGTGGCCGCCATGCCGGCCGCGACGGCCGCTCTGCCGCGATGTCCGGTACGCCGCAACGCGCGGGCGGCCACGGTGGCGACCTCGGCGGCAAGAAGATCGTGGCCGAGATCGGCAAGGGTCTCCGCAGCCCTGGTGAGCGCGGGGGCGTCCGTGTCACCGAGCGCCTTCGCGGTCGCGCCGAGCACGGCGGGCAGGTCCCCGAGACCGGCGGGCAGGTCCCCGGTCACGGCGGGCAGGTGCCCGAGATCGGCGCCTCCCGTGAGAGAGCCGACGGCGCCGCCCAGACGGACCACGTCATAGCGGGCCATGGCGGCCACATTCGGCATGTTCGAAGCGGCGGCCAAGGTGGCGGCGGACTCCGCGTGGCGGATGGCGGCGGCGCCGTCACCATCGGCCTGGGCGACCCAGCCCAGCCACGCGACGATCCACGGGGCGAAGACTCCGTTGGTGCCGTTGTCCAGCCGATCGGCGCGGGCCATGAGGTCGCGTGCCTCGGCGGGCCGGCCGCGCAGTGCCCGCACCCAGGCATGTGCCGCCAGGCAGCAGCGGCGCAGCCGGAAGGTGTCGGTGTGGTCGAAACCCGCACGGGCCTCCCCGAGCAGCCGATCGGCGTCGTCGAGATGGCCCCGGGCGGCGGCGGCGATGCCGGCGTGCAGGGCCCACGCGCTGACCATCATCGTGACGCCCGTCTCCGCGGCGGCCCGGTAACCCGCCGACGCGATGGACGCCGCCGCGGCCGGCCGCCCGGCGGCGAGGTGGGCCAGGCACGCGCCGATCTCGATCTGGAACACGCCCCATGGCAGCGTGTCGACGTGGGCCGCCGCGACTGCCGCGCCGCGCTGCCGTACCGCCTGGGCCTCGTCGAGGCGGCCGAGGAAACCCAGCGCCGCCGTGGCCGCGGCGGCGGCCCACACGACCGGTTGCGGGTCGTGGCCGTCGTGGCCGAGCACGGCGTGGGCGGCGCGTACCGCCTCCTCACACCGGCCGGCGAAGAACAGCATGAACGCCCGCGCCCCCTCTGTGACCGCGTGTCCGGCCCCGAGGTCCAGGACGCGCTGCGCGGCAGTCAGGTCGCCGTGGTTCCAGTAGAGCAAATCGGCGCGGGTGACCGCCCACGACAGCCGCTCGGCGGGTTCGCGTGGCGGGACGGCAGGCAGCAGGGCGGCGGCCTCTTCCCCTCTGCCCTGGTATTGGAGGATCTCGGCGAGCAACCGGTCGGCCTCAAGACCGGGCCCGGCCTCGCGCGCCGCGCGGGCCAGCCGTTCGGCCAGGGCGAGCCCCTCCCGCCCGATGGCCTGTTCGGCACCCTCACGCACGGTCGCAGGCCGGGTGATCTGCCCGCCCTCCACCTGCCACAGCGCCGCCCGCAGGCCGTCATCGCGGCGGCGCATCCCGGTGGCCAGCAGTTGTCCTGCGAGGTCGCGGTAGACCTGCCGGGCCCGCCCCAGTGGCATCCGGGCGCGCAGCACCTCTCCGTACAGCGGGTGCTCCAGCCTGGCCTGAGTCCGCTCGCCGTCCCGCTCGCCGACCACCAGGCCGCTGTCTTCCGCCGCGGCCACCGCGTCGGCTCCGGCCAGTCGTTCGAGGAAGGCGAGCGGCACCGGCTCGCCGCATGCCACCAGCTCCACGACGCCGCGGGTGGCGCGGTCGAGGCCGTTCAGCCGGGAGGCGACCAGGTCGGTCAGCCCGCCGGGAACGGTGCCGTGCAGCAGTTCGCGCAACGCCAGCGGGTTGCCCTTGGCGCTGGTGTGGAGCCGGAGACGGCGCACGGCGTCGATCTCCCCGCCGGTGCTGTGGTCAATGAGCCGGTCGATCGCCGGACCCGGCAACGCGGGCAGCTCGACCACCACCGCCTCGCCGTCCTTGCCCAACCGGGCCAGGCAGTCGGCGAGCGGCTCGCCGCCGCGCACGGTCAGCACCACGAATGCGGCGCCTGTGCTGATCAGGTGCGCGATCACCGTGCTGGACGCATCATCGAGCAAGTGCGCGTCGTCCACGCCCAGGGCGACCTTGGCCCGTCCGCCCCAGCTCGCCACCTGCGCACCGATCGCCTTGACAAAGCCGACGGGTTCGTGGAACGGGGCGAAGTCCCCGGGCAGCAGGTGCGCCACCGGGGCGAACGGGATCGCGGTCGCGGCGCGGGTTGCCGTGATCCATTCGACCCGGCAGCCCAGACGGCGCAGGGCCTCCCGCGCCAGCCGCGTCTTGCCGTACCCCGCCGCCGACCGCACCACGACAGCTTTCACCGCGGATTCGGCGAACGCCGCCACCATAGTCGCCACCTCGGAATCGCGACCTTCGAACGGCCACGGCCGCACGGGTGACCACCTCCCGTTCTGTCCCCGTTCACCTACATATCGGCGAACGGGGCAGGGCGGATGACCGCGCACCTCATCGGCAGGGCGGATCGTAAGGGAGGTCCTGGATGTTCAGCCGCCACTCCTTCTCGCTGATGACGGTCTCGCCCGTGGCGCAGACGTAGCGGGCAGCCTGGCTCACGTCGGTGTTGCACGCTGCACCTGACCGGTCTTCGTGCCGCCCAGCAGCAGGCCGGGAATCGGCAATCGGCTTTGGGTGTAGCTCTTCTACACCCGAAGGCGTTGACGAACTCGTGGCAGCGCCGCTGGCCGGATGGCCGAGCATGCTGGACGACTACAAGGTTCACCTGCACCGGCGGTGGAACTCCGGCTGCACCAACATCAAGCAGCTCCATCGAGAGATCGCCATGCAGGGGTTCCGCGGCACCTACTGGACCGTCTACCGCTACCTGGCCCCGTTCAAGGGGAGCGCCGCACCAGCCGCCGTTCCTTCTCCGCCCAAGGTCCGGCACATCACCAGCTGGATCCGCCGACGCCCCGACAACCTCGACGCCGATGAGCAGGTCAAACTCAAAGAGGTCCGGGCGGCCTGCCTTCACCTGGACATCTTGCGCGGTCACGTCGAAGAGTTCGCCAAGATGATGACCGGCCGCCACGGGGAGCGCCTCGACGCGTGGATCGCCGCCGTCCGCACGGACGACCTGCCCTACCTGCACACCTTCGCCAACGGCCTCGAACGCGACCATGCCGCCGTCCTCAACGGGCTGATGCTGCCCTACAGTTCGGGCGCCGTCGAGGGCAAAGTCTGCATAAAGATCAAATTCCTGAAGCGGCTCATGTTCGGCCGCGCCAACTACGACTTGCTGAGGAAGATGGCACTGCTGAACTGAACCCGGATCACCGACCGTGATCGCTCCCCATCAAGTGCACCAGACCCCGCTTGAGGTCGTGATTTTTGGACCGGTATTTGTCGTGGCTGGCCTGTCGGCCCCTGATCCTTACGGGGACCGCGTGAGCGGTGGCAGGCCGGGGAACAGGTGGGCGGTGGCGGCGGGCAGGTCGAGGTAGCCGTTGAGGCAGCGGGCGGGCTCGCCGTGGGCTTGCTCGGTGGTGCAGGGGCGGGCGGTGGCCAGTAGCGCGTCTCGGACGGTGAGCGGGTCGGGCCGCCGGCTGTGGTGGTGTTGCAGGCTGACCAGGAGCGCGGCGGTCCCGGTGATGAGGGCGACGGACACGCAGGTGCCTTTCTGGGCTTTGATGCCGCCGCCGGGGGTGGCGCCGTAGACGGCTTCGCCGAGGGTGGTGATGCCGTGCCCGGTGTAGGCGGGGCCGTGGTTGCTGAAGTAGAACATGGCGCCGTCGGCGCGGTGCGCGCCGACGGCGAGCACGCCGGGCAGGATGGCGGGGGCGATGCTGTTGTTGCCGTAGTCGTTGCCGGCTGGGGCGCAGACCAGTACGCCTGCCTCGATCGCGGAGGCGATGGCGCGTTTGAGCATCGGGTCGGCGTCGTCGGAGGCGGTGTGGTGGGCGAGGGTGTATTGGATGACGTGTGCGCCGGCCTGCAGGAGTTCTTCGATGGCGCGGGCGGCCGAATGCGGATCGATGAGGGTGTGCTCGTCGGTGGGATGGCCGACGGTGATGAGGCGGCAGCGGGGGGCCAGGCCGGGCAGGACGGTGCCGTGCTGGCCGGCCAGCACGCTGGCGGTGAAGGTGCCGTGCACGGCTCCGTGGGGGTCGGGCAGGGCGGCGGGCAGCCACCACGGCTCGCGCGCCTCCAGACGGGCGCCGGTCAGGCAGGGGTGGCTGGTGTCGGGCGGGCCGTCGACCACGCCGATGAGGATGTCGGGGTGGCCGAGGGTGTGCCGGTGCAGTTCGGTGATGCCGGGTACGGCCTGGGCGGGGTAGCGGGCCGACGGCTTTTCGGCTGGTTCGGGGGCCGGGGTGGGGGCGGACGC
>NZ_JBHSPA010000007.1:0-11167 GCF_042656245.1 Nonomuraea insulae | reverse complement strand
TGGGGGCGGCCGCCCGATCCCCCTGGCGCTGAGCGGCATCGTCCGGCGGCGGTGGCGGGGCGAGGGTGTGGGGCATCGGGCGGCGCTCCAGAAAGGCGAGGGCGTGCGGGCTCGGCGGGCTGGGTCAGAGGGCGGACAGCTTGGCCTGCTCGTAGCTGGGCAGGCGGTAGGCGGCCGGATCATTGAGGTTGGCGCCGTACAGCAGCCATTCGCATACCCGCCGCTGGTGCTCGGGGGTGTGCGGGTGCAGGGCGATGGTGGTGGCGGGGTCGGTCGGCAGGTCGCGGCGTACCGGCGGCACCTGCGGCGGGAAGGACGACATGACCAGCCTCTCCAGGTGGTGGGTGGTGGTCAGGCTTCGGGCCAGGAGCGGACCGGGCCGAGGGTGACCGGGAGCACGTCCTTGACGTCGATGGTGAAGCGGTAGACGCGCTTGGCCCGCTTGCTGTTGTCGGGGTCGAAGAAGCGCAGCTTGACGTCCCAGCAGTCGCTGTCGGGCCGGCCGTAGGGGCTCTTCTCCGTTTCGATGTCCTTGAGCGCCATGCCCTTGCCGAGGGCTTCGGCCAGCGTTTGGCGGGCTTGGACGGCGTTGGTGGCGGCGTAGTTGAGGGCGCGGTCGCGGCTGGTGGCGCCGAAGTTGCGCAGGTCGTAGTAGATGCGCTGCAGGAAGTCGGCCACCGCGCTGCTGAGGCGGTCCTGCTCGGGTACGTTGCCGGGCTGGTTGTGCGCGGGCACGGCGCACTCGGCGACCACCGCGTGGGCGAGGCTGGCGACCGACCAGCCGTACAGGCCGCGGGTCAGGTTGATCTCGATCACCGGCACGTGCTGGCCGTTGAAGAGTTTGACGGTGCGGCCGGGCAGGGTGCCGGGCACCGAGATGCGGTCCACGAAGTCGAGGTCGTCGTCGGCCTTCTGCTGGCGGTCCAGGAACTCCACCAGCCGCTCGTAGACGCCGGGTCCGTAGCCACCGACCGGCTCGATGGCGTAGATGGGGGTCAAATCGAGGTTCAGCGTCCAGATCAGCGGCCGCGCCTCAGAGGGGTTGTCGCGCAGGTAGTGCACCATCTGGCGGGGATCGTAGGGGTTGGCGGGCACGCTGTGCCCGCCCGCCTCCACCTGCGGCATGAGCTGTTTGAAGGTGTCGCGGCGGGCCTCGTTGCCGAAGTCGTAGCCGAGCGAGCCGAGCGCGTACACCAGCCGCCGTGCCGCGCCTTTGGCCGGCTCGGCGGAGGCCACCACACCGCTGGACTCCACTGAGGCCACGACCGGAGACGCGACCGGGGACACGGCCGGGGACACGGGTGCCAGAGCCGGGGCCGGCAGGGCGGCGGCGGGGACGAACGCCTCCGCGGCCGTGCAGTCACATCCGCCGCTCCCACCGGGATGCGCGGAGGCGTCGCAGGAGGGCGTTACCGACATGTCCGCCGGCACAGTGGCCGATACAGTCGCCGACGTGGTTGCGGAAGAGGTCGCGGACGAGGTCGTCACAGCAGTCACCGCTTTCGTGATGTTGAGTGTTCCGTTCAGGTACTGCGCGCAGGCCGCACCGGGCGCGCCCTGATCGTTTTGGCCGTTCTGGCCGGTTCCGGTGGCGGTGCCGGGGTCGCAGGGGTCGGCGGTGGCGCGCAGCGCCTCGCCGATCGCTATCGGGTCGGGTTTGCCGCCGCGCTGCAGGTGCAGGCAGGCCAGCAGCGCCGCCACCCCGGACACGATCGGCGTGGCCAGGCTGGTGCCGCTCATCGTCGCCGTGCCGCCCCCGGGGACGGCGACCCGGATGTCCTGGCCGGGGGCCAGTAGGCCCTGGCGGCGGCTGCCGGGCCCGAAGTTGCTGATCGACAGGGGTTTGCCATGTTCGTCGCAGGCGCCGACGGCCAGCACGCCCTCCAGCGCGGCGGGTACGTGGTCGCACAGGCAGCCGTCGTTGCCGGCGGCGGCCACGATCAGCACACCCTGCTCGGTGCAGCGGCGCGCCGCCCGCGCCAGCACGTCCTCGGCCTCGCCGGCTTCGCTCAGCTGGCCGCCGCTGATGTTGACGATGTGCGCGCCGGCGTCGGCGGCCAACTCGATCGCCCGCGCCAGGTCCAGCTGTGAGGTGCGCCGCCCTTCGGCGAACACCGGCACGCTGACCGCCCGGCACAGCGGCGCCACCCCGCGGATGGGGCCGTCGTGCCGGCCGAACAGCACACTGGCCACCGCGGTGCCGTGCGCCGCCTTGAGGCCCGACTCCTCTCCGCCCGGCCACACCTCGCGCAGCTGGGTCAGCTTGACGCCGGACAAGGCCGGATGGGCCTCATCGACCAGGCCGTCGATGACGGCCACCGTGATCCGGTCATCGCCGGTGGTCTGCTTCCACAGCTCGGCCAGTCCGGGGATGTCGGGCAATTCGCCCATGTCACTCCTGTCGCTCAGGGGGCGCGCCTCGCGTCGATCGGTCTTGGGCCGGGGGTGGGCGCCCGACACCCGGCTCCGGGGACCGGGCAGGGCGTCGAGCGCCCACCGGTTCACCGGTTGTTACGCGTCGCCCTCATCGGCGAACGGGTAGCCGAGCGTGCCGATCCAGGACTGCTCGACGCCCGCGAACGGGTAGCCGGGCGTGCCGATCCAGGACTGCTCGACGCCCGCGAACGGGTAGCCGGGCGTGCCGATCCAGGACTGCTCGACGCCCGCGAACGGGTAGCCGGGCGTGCCGATCCAGGACTGCTCGATGCCCGCGTCAGCCGGGACGGCGCCGGTGATGGTGCGCTCGACCGGGGCGGCCTGGCGCGGGAGATAGGTCTGCGACATGGTGAAGCTCCTTTGCGTAGCGGTGCTGGGGATGGTTACTCGTCGCCCTCGTCAGCGAAGGGGGCGCCGGGAGGCCATCCGAAGGACTGGTCGACGCCCACGTCGGTGGTGGCGGTGCCGGTGGTGGTGCGCTCGACCGGGGCGGTCAGGCGCGGCAGGCAGGTCTGCGGCATGGTGGGGGTTCCTCTCCTGTTGACGGATCTTCCGCAGGATCCCTACCCAGTCGAACACTTAAAGTGAGTTTCTAATTACATACAGTGATATAACGTGGAGGAAAGGCATCTCTGGCTTGCCACAGGGAATGAACCTTCCCAGTCACACCCGCCCAGCCCTCCCCAGCCAGGCCCAGCTCAGCGCCCGCCACGGGCGGGCCGACTCGATCGCGTTCCTTGTCACAGCGATCGCAGGAGGGAGTCCCAGTGTCCGCCGCCCCATTCCCAGGCCCGCCCGCCGGTTCGGACGGCCCGGCCGGGCGTCAGTGTCGCGGCGGTCATCGACCGCTTCCTCGACTCCCAGCGGATCGCGACCACCCGCCACACCTACGCCAAGACGATCACCCGCCTGGCCGCCCTGACCGGAAACCGGCCGATCGTCGACCTTGCGCCGGAGGACTACGCCGCCGTCATGGACCGCTGGACCGGCACGGCGGCCGCCACCTGTCGGTGCTGGTCTCCTTCACCATCTGGGCGCAGCGCCAGGACCTGCTGGCCACCAACCCGGCCCACCGGCTGCAGAGGAGCCCAGAAGCCCGGCGCAGCGACCGCGCCATCCCCGCCGCCCGGCTACAGACCCTGTTCACCGACGACCGCCACCCGCTGCGCGAACGGGCGTTCTGGGGGCTGCTCTACGAAACCGCGGCCCGCGCAGAAGAGATCCTCTCTCTCGACGTCGCCGACCTCGACCTGCAACTGCGCCGCGCCCGCGTTGTCGCCAAGGGCGGCGCGATCGAGTACGTGCACTGGGCCATCGCCACCGCCCGGCTATTGCCCCGCCTGCTCCAAGGCCGCCAGGCCGGGCCGGTGTTCCTGACCGACCGCCGCGCCTCCGCCTCCGGACGGCGTGCGCCCGCGGCTGCCGACATCTGCCCATCACCGGCCGCGGCCGCCTGTCCTACTCGCGCGCGGAGTACCTGTTCAAGCAGGTCACCGTCGCCCTCGATCCGCATGGGGAAGGGTGGACGTTGCACCAACTGCGCCACAGCGCCCTGCAGCATCTGGTCGAGGCCGGACGGACCGCGCCTGAACTGCAGGCCAAGAGCCGCCACCAGAGCCTGGCCAGCCTCGGCCGCTACATCCGCCTCGGCGAGGAAACCTCTGCCGCATTACCGCCGAACACGACCCTGTCGCCCGCCGCAGGAGCCGCTGACGTGTACGGGATGATCCTTGAGGGCTGAGGCTCTGGGGATCGCCTGGGCATGTTGGGGAATGGGGCTTTCGTGGCGAACGAGTCCGTTTCCCGCGGGTCCGTGATTGACGGGTTGCAGCAGGCTCGCGAGCGTGTACGACGTCCGGAAGCGTGCCTTTCTCAGGCGGAAGGTCGCCTTGGGCCGGGCTTTCGAGCGGACGGATCGAGCCGTCCGGCGGCACCAGGAACTCCGCGCCGCGGCTATGCGAAGGCTGAGCAGGGACGGCGCGAAAACGTCTAGGGACGTGGGTGGCCAGGGCTGACTGCGGGGCGTGGATGACGGACGGTAAGCGAGTGGAGCGCGGGTTGCCTGTGTTGAGGGCGGGAACTGCCCGGGTGGGGTTTCTTCGCGCTAGATGTAGGGGCCAGCCGGATGGAGGTTTCAGATGGCGGACTCGGCCGCCGCCATCGCGACGAGGAGGGCCTGCTTGACCGTGTCGTGCACGGTCAGGTGAGCGTCCACTCCGGTGACCGCCAGCACTTGGACAGGGCCGTGCTGCGGTGCTGCCGGCCGCGCATCCCCTCCGCGGGCCAGGGCGTCGGCGTGGCAGATCAGTACGGCGCGCAGGCCGAAGCTGTCCATGAACGTGAGCTCGGTCAGATCGAGCACCACTTGATCGGCCGGCCGGCGGCGGACCCGGGCGAGAAAGGCCGGCAACTGGGTGTCGTTGGTGATGTCCAACTCGCCGGACACCACGATCACGGTCACCCCGGGCAGGTTGTGGTGGGTCAGCGTCAGCGATGTCATTGCAGGCCTCCCGCCCTCGCCGGCTGCGAGCAACGCCAGCAGCCATCACAACGCGACCCTGACGCCAGCAGTAGACCCCGCAGGTGACAAGCCCCTAACGAACCGTCCCGTCTCAGGCGAGCTTCTCCGACCCGCGTTCCGTAGATGTGTGGCGAGAAAGGCACACGGATTCGGGCTCTGAGCTGCGGAAACGCTTGCGGGCACGCTGATGCGGCGTGTCACTAGGCGTGAGTGTTGTGCCTGGTCAGGCGTCTGCGGCGGGGATGGCTTCGACGATCTTCTTCGGGGTCGGGATGTTGAGTTTGGCCAGGATGTCGCGCTGGGGCTTGGTCAGCTCGGCGCGCTGGCAGAAGGTGCCGGTCGGGCCGGTGAAGGTGGCGACGGTCAGCAGGTCGAACTCGGTGCGGATGCGCCTCCAGGTGGCGCCGGTGGTGGTCTCGATGATGCGGATCAGCAGCAGCGCCAGCCAGCACAAGATGACGTGTGCGCGGATGCGTTCCTCCAGGCGGTGATAGACCGGGCGCAGGTCGATGACCTGTTTCATGTCGCGCCAGCCCCGCTCGACCTCCAGCAATTGCTTGTAGCCGACGGCGATGTCCTCGGCCGGCAGCTTGGGGTCGGAGCAGCGCAGCAGGTACTTGCCGTCCAGGTTCGTCTCGGTCTTGACCTTCGCGGCGTCGATGCGCAGCAGTCCTTTGGGGGTGGTGCGCAGGTAGCGGTTCAGGCCGGGCTTGGTGGAGATGACGCCGCGAAGTTCGGCGCGTTTGGTGGTGCTGAGCGCGTCGGTGCCGGCGATCACCTCCTCCAGCTGGGCGATCAAGCGCGTCCGGATGGCGGCGTCGCGCATCGCGCCATCGGGGTTGAAGCAGATCACGAACCGGTCGGCCTCGCCGATCCGGACCTCCTTGACCTTCAGATTCTCGGCCACGTCCTGGTAGCGGCCCGGGCGGGACAGCGCGGCCTTGGCCTCGGCCGAGCCCGAGCGCAGCCGTTCGCCGATGATGTAGTGGTGATCGCCCTGGCGCAGGTAGCGGCGGTTGTCGGCGGAGGCGAAGCCGCGATCACCGACCCACACGATCTTGGACAGGGTCCAGTCCCGCATGTCGTCCTTGACCTGGCGGATCAGGGCGGTGTCGGTGGTACTGCCGGGCCAGGACCAGACGCGGACCGGGATGCCGTCGCGGGTGACGGCCATGCCGATGACGATCTGCGGCAGGTCGTCGCGGTGATCCTTGGACTTGCCGCGGGCACAGAAGCCCTTCATCACCGGCCCGTCGCCGTCGCCGTTTTCGGGGTCGGGCAAGGGGACGCCGCGTCCATCGCGGGCGATCGGCTCGTCTGGTTCGTCGATCTCGAAGTAGGTGGAGGTGGTGTCTCCTTTAACCGGCTAATCCTTGGCTGTTGAGTATCGGCAACACGCCGTTGACCTGGAGATACTTGCCGGAGGTTGTGGTCTGCTGGGTTACATGTCCCTATGACTGACAGCGATCTTCGCGTTGAGGAGCGCAGCGGTGGCTGGGCGTTGTCGGGACCGGCAGCTACCGAGTTCGCGCTGGTGAACGACTATCTCGGCTATCTGGCCGACCGGCGGTACTCGCCACGGACGGTGCGTGCCTATGCGTTCGACCTGCTGGCGTTCTGCCGTTGGCTGCAGGCCGAGAGCACCGCGCTCGGTGCGGTGACGACCGAGGTGCTGTTGCGCTATCTGGCGCACTGCCGGACGGTGACGTTCCGCGGGCGGCCGGGCGGGAATGTGTACTCGATCCGAGACGGCCGCAACGCTGGCTATGCGGCCGCGACGGTCAACCGGCGGATGGTGGCGATCTCGGGGTTGTTTGAGTTCCGGTCGATGCGCGATCCGGACGCGGTCAACCCGGTGCCTAGGGGAGCCGAGCGCCGCCGGACGGTCCGCGCCGAACGCGGCGGCGTGTTGGGGCATCTGGCCACCGCCAAGCCGACGTCCAGGCTGCGGGTGCGTCAACCCCGCCGGCTGCCTCGAGGGTTGGGCGCGGCCGAGGCGAGCGCGCTGCTGGACAGCTTCCGTTCCTGGCGGGATAGGGCGATGGCGGGGCTGATGTTGCTGTCGGGGCTGCGCTCGGCCGAGGTCCTCGCCCTGAAGGTCGGCGACGTCGACATTCCTCGGGGCTGGGTCCGGGTGATCGGCAAGGGAGACAAGGAACGCCGTGTCCCCGTCGACGCCGAGGTCGCCGGGCTGATCCAGACTTATCTGCTGGCCGAGCGGCCTGAGGCCGCCGTCGATGGGACCGTCACGGACCGGCTGTTTGTGGTGGCCAAGGGCCCGCACCGGGGACGGCCACTGACGCCCGAGGGCCTGCGGGCGATCTTCCGCTATCACCGGGTGCGCTCGGGCGTCGGTGCGGGTCATCCCCATGCCCTGCGGCACTCGTTCGGCACCGCGCTGGCCGAGGCGGGTGTCGATCTGGCGGTGATCCAGGCGTTGATGGGCCACGATCACGTCGACTCCTCGGCCCGGTATGTGCACCTGGCTCCCGTTCATGTCCGCGCCGCCTATGACGATGCCCGCGCCCGCCAGCGCCGCCAGGGCTGAGCCCGGCCACCGGCTCCCGCCCGCCGAACTACTGGGCGAGTACGCGGTCTGGCTGGCGGGGCGAGGCCGCGGGAACCGATGCTTTGCCACGGCCGCTGCCGCATTCCTGCGCCGCTGGCCCGACGTGCAGTCCTTCGCCGTCGAGCCGCTGGGGGCGATGCTCGCCGCCGACCAGCACACCCGGCCGTTCATCACGTTCCTGCTGCTGCACGACCTGCTGCGGCCCGGCTTTGACTACCTGGCCGAGCGCAAGTTCGCCGCGCTGGTGGATCTGGCGGGCCGAACCCGGCTGAATGATGATCTGCAGGGATTCATCCAGGCCGCCGCCGAGCTGGGATTCTCCGCGCACGTGCGGTCCCGGGCAGCCGAACGAGTGATGGCCCGGCTGCTGATCCAGACCGGCCGCCGCCTGCACGAGGTGACCGTGAGCGATCTGCAGGAGTTGGAGGCGGCGTTCCGAGCCCGAGCCGAACGCCGCGGCAGCGACTGGGGCAATGACCGGGGCTTTCTGCACGCCGCCTGGACCGTGCTGTTCCACCTGGGCGTGGTGTCGCTGACGCCGCCCAACCGGCGCCGCCACGACCACACCGACCATGCCCACCACCTCGGCGGCGTTCCGGCCTGGCTGGCCAGGCGGCTGCAGGACTACCTCACCGCGTTGACCGGCACCCACGCCCCCTCGACGAGGGACGGGATCGCGATCCGGCTGGCTCACTTCGGGCGGCACCTGGCCGCCATCGACTCCGGCCTAAGCTCACTCGCCGACCTGGACCGCCAACGCCATATCGAGACCTACCTCGCCGCGGTTGCCACCGCCCGGGCCATGCGCGGCGGACAGCTGATCTCGGCCGGTGAACAACGCAACCGGATCATCACCCTCGGCCGATTCTTGACCGACATCACCGAGTGGGGCTGGCCCGACGCCCCGCCACGGCGGCTGATCTTCTCCCGCGACATCCCCAAGCTGCCACGGGCACTGCCCCGCTACCTGCCCGTCGACGCCGACCGGCGCATCGCCCAAGCCCTGCACCAATCGCCCAACCGGATGTTCGCCGACGCGCTGCTACTGGCCCGCGCCACCGGGCTGCGTGTCGGAGAACTCTGCGCTCTGGAACTGGACTGCATCCACGAGATCCCCAGCACCGGAGCATGGCTGAAGGTCCCCCTCGGCAAGCTCGCCACCGAACGCATGGTCCCCCTGGACGACGACACCGTCGCCCTGATCGACCGCATCGCCCAGACCCGCTCCCCGGGGCACCCGCTGCCACATCCCAAGACCCGCCAGCCGACCGAGTTCCTGCTCACTCACCTCGGCAAGCGCATCTCGACCGCCGCGCTGCGCGAGGAGCTGGCCCGCGCCGCCGAAACGGCGGGCCTGCCGAAGGCCACCCCGCACCAGCTCAGACACACCTGGGCCACCGCGTTGATCAACTCAGGCTGCTCTCTGCAGGCGCTCATGGTCATGCTCGGTCACACCTCGGCGGCGATGAGCCTGCGCTATGCCCGGCTGTTCGACCACACCGTCCGAGCCGACTATGAACGCGCCCTGGCCCAAGCCAAGACCCAACCCGGCACCAGTCCCGACGCCGACGGGCCGACGATGCTGCCCATTACCGACGTCACCAGCAGCGCCGACGGCTGGAAAGACACGCCACTGATCAAGTCCCGACTGGCCGGCGGCTACTGCCTGCGCACCGCGGCCCAAGGCAGCTGCACCTATGCCAACATCTGCGAGCACTGCCCCAACTTCCGCACCGACGCAGCGTTCCTGCCCGTGCTCGCCGCGCAACGCACCGACACCGCCGCGCTCCTGGCCGATGCCGAAGCTCGCGGCTGGGGCGAGGAAGCCGCCCGCCATCGGCGGTTGCTGGAGCGGCTCGACCAGCGCATGGCCCAAACTGAGGCGTCATGACCGACCAGCCCGATGACGTGCCCTCCACCGTCCGCGACGCCTGCACCAGCCTCGCCCGCGCTGGTGAACACGTGACCTTCACCGCCGTTGCCACCCGCACTGGGATAAGCCGCACCACCCTCTACCGGCGTCGCGACCTGCGCCAGGTCATCGAGCAACACAAGGATCTCGAAGAAGAAAAGATCACCCTTACCGGGCTGGCCACCCAGATCGACCAACTCCGCCAGGCCCTGGAAGCCGTCGCGGCCAACGTCCGCCGACACGAAGAACACCTACGCACACTCAGAAGAACCGAACGCGCTCGCTGACGCCTCGTGCTACGCCGCCAACATGAAGTCTGAAGACCGATTAGCCGGATAATCGAAGAACAGCAGGTCGACTTCCAGGTTGAGCAGGGTGGCGACCTGGTCGAACACCTTGCGCTCGACGGAGTCTTGGACCTGGTGCAGCCAGTCCATTGCCCGGTAGCAGGCATCGTCGGAGCAGGCGGGCAGGCCGTCGATGTGCGCGCCTGGACCGACCCAGTGCGAAGCGGCAAGCTTGGAGGAGGCGTCCAGGGCGCGGTTGGCGACCAGGGCGTACAGCACTCGCTCGGTGAAGACGCTGCGCCGGGTGGAGGCCAGGATGCGCGTCATGATCGTGTCGATCTTCAGCTGCCGCCAGAGCTGGTCGAGGAGGTAGAGACCGCCGTAGGAGGCCGAGCCGATGAAGGTCAGCTCCGCGCCCGAGGTGAGGGCGGCGGCCCGGCCCGGGTCCAGCAGCCGGCACAGCGAGCCGACCAGGCGCTCGACAGCGGCGCGGTCGATCTGGTCTTCGCGGCCGAAGTTGTGCAGGACCTTCATCTTGGCGGCTTTGGCGATGGGATCCCACTCGTTATGGGCGAGTTGGAGGTATCGCACCGTGGTGCCGTCTTTGTTCTTCCGGGTCGCTGTCCTGACGAACATGTCACCAGACCGTAGCAGCGTGTGAGCACGTCGTGGCGGGGTTATCAGCGAAGTCGTGTCACTAGGGCTTTCCACCGTTTCCACCAGGCCAGACTGCGCCGACCTGCGAGTTCAGGCCCGAACATACCCTGGATCATGAATTAGCTGCGGAACGCGGGGGAGACAGTCCACGTGCCGACAACAGGACCATCACCGCCCGCAAGGCTTGTCGCCACCGGCCGCGCAACTCCGCACGCACCTGTTCGATCGAGGCATCGGGACCGTTGGCGAACACGCTGACCGGGCGCATACTGACCACGACCTCGCCGGGTGGGTGGGCGTTGTAGGCAACTTCGATCCAACCCCCGGCGAGGGCCCTGTCAATGCCCGTCCGCGCCTGCGATCTCACGCCCCGTTACGCGCAGGACTTCTGGAATCCCGCTTAGGGCCTGCAGAGAAATAACTCGTAGCATTCCAGATTCGCCGTCGATGGTCTGGTATGAGCGTATCGGCCGAGACCGTGGAGATGCTGGCGGCGAAGCTTGAGGCGATCTTGCCGCATCTGGATGAGCGGCAACGCCGGCTGCTGCTCGGTGCTGAGGCTCGCGCGTTGGGACACGGCGGGATCCGGGCGGTGGCCCAGGCCGCGGACGTGCGTGAGGCGACGGTGTCGCGGGGCGTCGATGAGTTGGACGCAGGGGCTGAGCCGCTGGGACGCACGCGCCGCCCGGGCGGAGGCCGAAACCGCTGGTCGAGACCGATCCAGGGTTACGTGCGGCATTGCTGGCCCTGGTCGAGCCGGACGAGCGCGGGGATCCGACCTCGCC
>NZ_JBHSPA010000006.1:353962-508292 GCF_042656245.1 Nonomuraea insulae | reverse complement strand
TCAGCTTCCCGCAGGACATCCACCGCGACGGCCCCGGGCACCTGGCCATCATCGACCTGCCGTTCGGCGTGGAGGCCTCCGACGTCGTGGCCCGGCGTGGCCGGCTGGCCTCCGGCATGCGGCTCCCGCTGGACCAGGTGTGGCCCGAGCCCGGCGACGGTCACCCCGGGCGCCTGGCCCTGTGGGTCGGCTACGAGCCCGCCTCGCAGATGAAGCAGCCCTCCTGGCCGCTACTCAAGGACGGCAAGGTGGACGTGTTCAAGCCGTTCCCGTTCGCCACCACCCCGCGCATGGACACGGTCAACGCCGCCCTGATGTTCCGCAATTGGCTGGTGGGCGGCCAGCCCGGCTCCGGTAAGACTTTCGCCCTGCGCCTGGCCGTCCTGGCCGCCAGCCTGGACCCGCGCGCCGAGCTGCGCATCTACGAACTCAAGGGCGTCGGTGACTTCAAGGTCCTGGAGCCGGTCTGCACCGAGTACGGCAACGGCTTCGACGACGAGACCATCGCCCGCTGCGCTGGGATGATCCGCTGGCTGTACAAGGAGTGCGAGCGCCGTTCCAAGCGCATCGCGCACTTCGCCCAGCTCGGCAAGGCACCCGAGAACAAGGTCACCCCGGAACTGGCCTCGCTGAAGGACTCAGGGCTGCACCCGCTGATCGTCGCGATCGACGAGATCCAGGAGCTGTTCCTGCACGGCAAGTTCGGCAAGGAAGCCGGGGAGATCCTGGAGAAGGTCATCAAGCTGGGCCGCGCCCTGGGCGTGATCCTGCTGATTGGCACCCAGATCCCGGACAAGGACAGCCTCCCGACGGGCATCACTCGCAACGTCAACACCCGCTACTGCATGTCGGTGGCCGACCAGGTCGCCAACGACATGATCCTCGGCACCTCGATGTACAAGAACGGCTACCGCGCCACCATCTTCGAGCCGGTCAAGGAGGCCGGTTGGGGCATCCTGTCCGGCCTGGGCAAGCCCGCCGCCCGCCGCTCCTTCATGGTGGACACCGATGCTGCCAAGCAGGTCGTAGCCCGCGCCATGCAGCTACGCGGCCTGGCCGGCACCTTGCCCGAGGAGGGCACTCAGACCCGCCTGGACGCACCCACCTTCGACCTGCTGACCGACGTCGCCCAGATCTGGCCCGCAGGCGAGACCGCCGCGTGGAACGAGACCCTGTGCACCCGCCTGGCCGACCTGCGCCCCGACTTCTACACCGGCTGGGCCTCCGAGCAGCTCACTACCGCACTCAAGCCGCACGGCGTGGCCGTCCAGGCGATCGGCCGCCGCATCGACGGCAAGGCCGTGACCAGGCGCGGCATCCGCCTGGACGACCTCACCGATGCCATCGCGGAACGTAACCGCCGAACCGGCACCGAGTAGCCCCGCCGGCGGGTGCTAGCGCTAGCGGCTGACCCTGCTATCGCTAGCACCCCCGCTAGCACCAGAAATAAGCCCTGGCTAGGGCGTTAGCACGCTAGCGCCCTCGCTTGACGACACCCAACAACGGCCCAGGAGGCCACCCATGGACCCTGCCACGCTCATCGCTAGCGCAGTGATCATCTTCACCCTGTTCTTCACCTTCCGTTACGCCATCACTTGCTGGATTCGCCCGTTCGACACCTGCCGGAAGTGCCAGGGCAAGCGCCACCTGCCCAACCGCATCGGACGCGGCACCCACGACTGCCGCCGCTGCCACGCCACCGGCCTCCGCCTGCGAATCGGCCGCCACGTCTGGAACCACGTCCGCGCCCTGCACCGCGACACCACCCGCTGACTGGAGCACCCATGCCGATCATGAACTTGACCCGCTACGCCCTCGCAGCCGCCGCCCGAGGCTGGCACGTCTTCCCACTCGCCCCGAACGGCAAGACCCCGCCCCGCGGCTTCACCTCCTGGCAACACCGCACCACCACCGACCCGGCCACCATCCGCCGCATCTGGCACCGCCCGTACAACATCGGCATCGCCACCGGCCCGTCCGACCTGGTCGTGATCGACCTGGACCAGCCCAAGCCCAATGAGCAACCACCACCCGAGTGGACCCGCCCCGGCATCCGAGACGGCGCAGACGTCCTCGCCGCCATCTGCGAGCAAGCCGGACAACCGCTCCCACTGGAGACCTTCCAGGTCCGCACCCGGCGCGGCGGCCTGCACCTGTACTTCACCGCACCCAATGGAGTCACCCTGACGAACACCCAAGGCGGCAACGGCGGCCTCGGCTGGCTCATCGACACCCGCGCCAACGGCGGCTACGTCGTCGGCCCAGGCAGCCACGTCACCGACCACGAGGCCACCGGCACGTACCAAGTCCTGCACCCGAACCCACCCGCACCGCTCCCGGCCTGGCTGGTCGAACGACTACAACCAGCCCCGCTGCCACCACAGAAGCCCATCACCGTACCCCTGGCATCCGATCGTCACGGCTCCTACGTCCGCGCCGCCGTCCTCGGCGAGCTGCAACGCGTGGCCAGCTCACCACCTCACGGCCACAACAACGCGCTCTACCTCGCATCCGTCGCGCTCGGCCAGCTCGTCGCCGGAGGAGAACTGAACGCCGCTGCCGTCACTTCGTGGCTCACGGAGGCAGCCACGCAGATCGGCCAGCCCTACCGCGAGGCCCAGCGCACCATCGCCTCCGGCCTGCGCGCCGGAGCCCGCCGTCCCCGAACGGTGGCCGCATGACCGACCAGCCCACACACCTGCGCCTGGTCAACGGTGATGCCGTCCATGCACCCAGCCAGCCCGTACCGTTCCGCACCTCCTGGACCGCAGACGAACTGATGGCCATGACCTTCCCGGAGCCCCGCTGGGTGGTCCCCGGGATCATCGCCGAAGGACTCAGCCTGCTCGCGGGCCCGCCCAAGGTCGGCAAGTCCTGGCTCAGCCTCGGCCTCGGCATCGCCGTCGCCAGCGGTGCCAAGGCCCTGGAAGCCATCGAACTCGAACCCGGTCCGGTCCTCTACCTAGCCCTTGAGGACACCGCCCGACGTCTCCAGAACCGCATGGGCAAGATCCTCAGCGGCCAGCCCGCACCCAAGGACCTGACCCTGGCCACCACCTGCCCCACCCTCCCGCAGGGCGGGGAAGAGGCCATCGCCCGCTGGCTGGACCGCCACACCAACGCCCGCCTGGTCGTCATCGACGTCTTCGCCAAAATCCGAGGCAACACAGCACCCGGCCTATCCGCCTACGACGCCGACTACGCCGCCATGAGCCGCGCCAAACGCCTGGCCGACACCTACGGCGTCGCCGTCGTCCTGGTCCACCACGTCCGCAAGATGGCCTCCGAAGACTTCCTGAGCGAAGTCTCCGGCACCAACGGCATCGCCGGAGCCGCCGACGCCACCCTCGTCCTCAAACGCGCCAGAGGCACCGCCGACGGCGTCCTGCACGTCACCGGCCGCGACGTCGAAGAAGCCGAATACGCCATGGCCTTCCAACCCGCCGCCGGCACCTGGCAACTCCTGGACGGCCCACCCGAAGACCACACCCTGTCCGACACCCGCGCCGCCATCGCCCGCCACGTCCGCGCCAACCCGAACAGCACACCCAAAGCCATCGCCGACGCCACCGGCCTGTCCCACGAAAACGTCCGCAAGACCTGCCAGCGCATGAACGCCGACGGCCAACTCTGCGTCAACGCCACCGGCCACTACCGCCTGCCCGGAACAGAGACCACAGGAGCTGTCCCCGCAGTCCCAGCCGTCCCCGGCCACACCACCACCAGCACCAACACCCACCAACACGAGGGACAAGCAACCCTGCTGGCCGTCCCCGCTGTCCCCGCCGATGAGGAGACCCACCTTTGACCACCTCAACGCCGGACAGCGTCCGGCCCGCAGACACCCAGCTCTACCGCGTCACCGACGCCATGCACCTGCTCCGCATGAGCCGCACCGTCATCTACGACCAGATCCGCACCGGCCGCCTGCGCTCCGTCAAACAGGGCCGCGCCCGCCTCATCACCCCCGCCGCCATCCGCGCCTACATCGCCCTCCTGGAGAAGGAAGCAGAGGAAGCAGCCTGATGACCAAGCGACGCAGCAGAGGAGACGGCGGCCTCCACTGGGACGACAAACGCCAACGCTGGATCGCCACAGCCAGCCTCGGATTCGACCCGAGCGGCAAGCGGATCGTGAAACGTGGGAGCGGCAAAACCAAGACCGAAGCCAAGAACAAGCTCAAGGAAGTCCTACGCGACTACGAGGACGGTCTGACTATTGCTCCGGGGAACTACACCGTCGCACAGGCCACAACTGACTGGCTGACCTACGGACTCAGCGGGCTGGACCCGAACACAGTCACCACAACCACGATCCTGTGCAAGACCCACATCATCCCGGCACTCGGCAAGAGGAAGCTCCGCGAGCTAAGTGCACAGGATGTGGACAAGTGGCTGGCGGAAAGGGCCAAGTCGCTCAGCACCAGCACCCTGTCCCGACTCCACTCCTGCCTGAACCGGATCATCAAGCGGGCCATGGCACGGGATAAGGTACGGCGGAACGTTGTGGAGCTGTGCCGCGTCCCGCAAGGCCAGAAAGGCCGCCCGTCCAAGGCCCTGACGATGGCCCAGGCCGAGGAGGTCTTGAAGGCTTCCGAGGGCAAAAGCCTGCACGCATACATCGTGGTGTCTCTCCTTACGGGAGCACGCACTGAGGAGCTACGCGCGCTGCGCTGGGATCATGTTGACCTGGTCGGCAACCTCAACGCCGTCCCGTCCGTGCCCCCATACATCGCCGTGTGGCGTTCAGTACGGAACGGTGGAGACACCAAAACGCGTAAGTCCCGCCGCACGCTGGCACTGCCCAAGCGGTGTGTAGACGTGCTGATCCAGCAGCGGGCAGCTCAACAGGAGGAGCAAGGCGACGTCTGGTCTGAGCGCGGTCTGGCGTTCGCCTCCACTGCTGGGACCGAACTAGACGCGGCCAACGTAAGACGAGCATTCCGGCGGCTCATCAAGCACACCAGCTTGAATCCTGCTGAGTGGACGCCTCGAGAGTTGAGGCATAGCTTCGTCTCCCTGCTGTCCGACAACGGGACGCCGTTGGAAGAGATCTCCCGGCTCGTAGGTCACAGCAGCACCGCCGTCACAGAGCTGGTTTACCGAAAGCAGATCCGCCCAGTCCTGCAGCAGGGCGCGGTGGTCATGGACCGCATCTTCGACGAGTGATCACCGTTGGCAGGTCCGCCCCTGTCTGTATTGGGGGCGGACCTGTCAGTCTGTGTAGATCTTGCGGTCCCAGCAGTTCGTACACAGAGCAACCATGTCTGGCTTAGCTGAAACCCACTCTCCACATTCGGTGCATTCCTCAAGATCTTCAAGGTCGCCGGAGTAGCCGCATGCAAAGCACCCATGCGTCGCCTCAACTGCGCCAACCGTCACAATCCCTTCTACCAGAGCCTTAGTAGAACAGTTGTGACAGTAGGTGATGATCCATCGACCGCCGTGCTTTACGGTCCGGTACTCGCTCTCGCCTAGAACACCGGAGGCGTAGTCGTCCGCAGCAACATCGCCCGGCTTCTCGTAAGAGCAGAACAGACACGCCCCAGGCGATCCATCAGCGAACAAGTAGGCGTCCTGGAGGCACTGGGGACACTTAACGACAGGCAGATCCGTTTGGGCGATGGTAGATGTTAGGGCCTTCATCCGTTCGCGTACTAGCACCTTGATCTTGTGGATCTGCTCCATGACGTGGGTGTACGTCGCATCGATAATTTCCTGCTCTTCCGCGTCCGCTCCTGGAGCAAGTTCCTGCTCGATGAACCGGATGAGTGCTTCCATCGCCCTGGCGACCGTTGCCTGCGTCGCCAGGGGGTCGTCATCGATGAGAGCGAAATGAGCGATCTGGTTACGGACTCGGCCCAGCCCTTGAAACGAACTGAGGTCCTTAGCTGAGATGGCTACGTTGGCGATCTTCGTTAGACGATCCAACGCCTGGTCGATCGAGACGCTCTTGACGTCTCCAGTCTCGTACTTCGTTCGCTGAGCCTTAGCGGGGTCGGCCACGACGAGTGTCCAGTGTTCACGAGCCAATCGAACCTTGAGCAAGGTCTCGATACTGGCGCTCAAGTGCAGAGCAGCGTACTTCGTGTCGCGCTTGTCGCCAGTCCCAAGCAACTCAACAGCGCTCTCAAGGAAGTCTAAGCCGTTGTTGATCACATGCTTGTTGATCTCAACCATGGTGGTACCTCTCCACGCGGCTACTCAGCCGCCGCCAGATCGACCCCAGGATCAGGGAACCTTAGTCACGCAGATAGACACTCAGATAGCAAAAGAGCCACTCCCCGAAGATCGGAAAGTGGCTATTCCTGCTGGTCAACTGGGTGGGGCTACCAGGACTTGAACCTGGGACCTCTTCCTTATCAGGGAAGCGCTCTAACCGTCTGAGCTATAGCCCCGCTCGCACCCCGAACGCTATCGCATCCGCCCTACAGAGGCGAACCCGTTGTTCGGAACGAGGAAAAGCTTACCGCCTCCGGCAGCCTGCTCGCGCCGTACCCACAAGGAGCACAGCGCGAGCACCGGACCTTATTCGGCCTCGCTGAACGTCACCTCAACGCCGCCCACCAGGTCGGAGGCGATGTTGTAGATGACCGCCCCCAACGTGGAAAGAGCCGTGATCAGTACGACGTTCACAGCCCCGATCAGGGCCGTGTAGCCGAGGATCCGGACCGGCTCGAACCAGGAGGCGATGTCGATCGGGATCGAGCTCTGCCCCTGCTCGCCCTGGCCAAGCTGGTTGACCAGATCGACGAGCGAGTCGAACACGCCCAAGGCCGACAGCACGCCGTACAGGACGGCCACCGCCACGAACAGCACCACGAAGCAGACCAGGGAGACCACGAAGCTGAACTTCATGGCCGACCACGGCTCGACGCGGCGCAGGACGAGGTGGGCCTTGCGGGGGAGCCGGCCCCCACCGCCTTTCGACTTCTTCTTGCTGGAAAGCTCAAGGGCCGGCGGGGCCTCGGTGGCCAGCGACGGGCGCAGGCGTACCGTCTCATTCCCCTCAGGCTGAGGGGGCGGTCCACCAAGTCCACCAGGTCCACCAGGTCCGCCTGGTCCGCCAGGTCCCCCTGGTCCGCCTGGCCCATTCGGGCCGTTAGGACCGCCCGGGCCATGATGGGGACCACCGGGGCCCGGGCCACCTGGACCGGCGGGACCCACCTGTGGCGGTGGCGACGGCCGGTTGTCCTTCTGGTCAGGAACGGGCCTGCCCTGCGCGGGCGAGGTGTCCTGACCTTCGTCAACCGCGTCGAAGATCTCAGTTACTGCGGGCTTCTTCGGTTGTTGTCCATTACCCGAAGCCGCCTTTGTTCTGGCGGGGCCACCCTGGGCGCTCATGAATTATTCTCCTCCCCCGTCTTCCTCACTCTCCACCGAAGTCTCCAAGGACTCCGCGTTCCGGGCGAGGGCCACCACGCTGTCGCCTTCAGCGAGATTCATCAATCGCACTCCCATGGTCTGGCGGCCGGACTGCTTGATCTCACCGGCACTCGTCCGGATCACCCCGCCGGCGGACGTGATCGCGAAGACCTCGTCCTCTGGGTTGACCATGACGGCTCCGACCAGCTTGCCACGGGAAGATACGATTTTCGCAGTAAGCACGCCTCTACCGCCACGTCCTTGGACTGGATACTGCTCCACTGGCGTCCGTTTTGCGTACCCAGCCTTAGTGGCGATAAGCACATCTTGACCGTCCGCCATGCGATTCATGGCGAGAAGTTCGTCACCTTCGAGGAACCTCATGCCGATGACGCCGCTGGTCGCCCGTCCCATGGGACGAAGCGCCTCATCGGAGGCGGTGAACCTGATCGACTGCGCGCTCCTGGAGACGAGCAGCAGATCGTCGGACTCGGAGACCAGTCTGGCTCCGATGACCTCGTCGTCATCCCGCAGGTTGATGGCGATCAGACCGCCGGACCGGGGGGAGTCGTACTCGGACAGGCGTGTCTTCTTGACCAGCCCGCTACGGGTGGCGAGGACGAGATAAGGGGCGACGTTGTAGTCGCGTAGGTCGAGAACCTCCATGACTGTTTCGTCGGGCTGCATGGCGAGAAGGTTCGCGAGATGCATGCCCCGGGCGTCACGCGCGACCTCGGGCAGTTCGTACGCCTTGACCCGGTAGACCCGGCCCTTGTTCGTGAAGAACAACAACCAGTGGTGGGTCGTGGTGACGAAGAAGTGGTCGACGATGTCGTCCTGGCGCAGCTGAGCACCGCGTACGCCCTTACCGCCGCGCTTCTGCGCCCGGTAGGAGTCGGTACGGGTGCGCTTGGCGTAGCCGCCCCTGGTGATCGTGACGACGATCTCGTCCTCGGCGATGAGGTCCTCGATCGACATGTCACCGTCGTAGGCGATGATCTCGGTCTTCCGGTCGTCGCCGTAGCGGCCGACGACCTCCGCGAGCTCCTCGTTGATGATCTCGCGCTGGCGGCTCTCGCTGGCCAGGATCGCGTTGTACTCGGCGATCTGCGTCATCAGCGAGTCGTGCTCGTCCTGGATGGCCTGCCGCTCCAGGGCGGCCAGCTTGCGCAGCTGCATGTCGAGGATGGCCTGAGCCTGGATCTCGTCGATCTCCAGCAGGCTTATGAGGCCCTGCTGGGCGTGCGAGGCGGACTCCGAGGCCCGGATCAGCGCGATGACCTCGTCGAGCCGCTCCAGGGCCTTCAGCAGGCCACTCAGGATGTGCGCCCGCTCCTCGGCCTTGCGCAGCAGGTAGCGGGTCCTGCGGACGATGACCTCGACCTGGTGCGCCACGTAGTGCCGGATGAACTGGTCGAGCCGCAGCGTCCGCGGCACGCCGTCCACCAGCGCCAGCATGTTGGCGCCGAAGGTGTCCTGGAGCTGGGTGTGCTTGTACAGGTTGTTGAGCACGACCTTGGCGACCGCGTCGCGCTTGAGCACGATGACGAGGCGCTGCCCCACCCGCGAGGAGCTCTCGTCGCGTACGTCGGCGATGCCGGTCAGCTTGCCCTCACGGACCAGCTCGGCGATCTTGAGGGCGAGGTTGTCGGGATTGACCTGGTACGGGAGCTCGGTGACGACCAGGGCCTGCCGCCCCTTGTCCTCCTCGACCTCGACCACGGCCCGCATGGTGATCGAGCCGCGCCCGGTGCGGTAGGCGTCCTCGATGCCCCGCCGCCCGACGATCAGCCCCTTGGTCGGGAAGTCGGGCCCCTTGACGAGCCTGATCGAAGCCTCGAGCAGCTCCTCGTCGTCGGCCTCGGGGTTCTCCAGGTACCACTTGACCGCCGAGGCGACCTCGCGCAGGTTGTGCGAGGGGATGTTGGTGGCCATGCCGACCGCGATCCCGCCCGAGCCGTTGACCAGCAGTTGCGGGAAGCGCGCCGGCAGGACGTCGGGCTCCTGCGACTTGCCGTCGTAGTTGGGGCGGAAGTCGACGGTCTCCTTGTCGATGTCCCGCAGCATCTCCATGGCGATGGGCGCGAGCTTGCACTCGGTGTAGCGCATCGCCGCCGCCGGGTCGTTGCCGGGCGAACCGAAGTTGCCCTGCCCGTCGACCAGCGGGTATCGCAGCGACCATGGCTGCGCCAGGCGCACCAGAGCGTCGTAGATCGAGGTGTCGCCGTGCGGGTGGTAGGTGCCCATCACGTCGCCGACGACGCGGGCGCACTTGAAGTAGCCGCGGTCGGGACGGTAGCCACCGTCGTACATCGCGTAGAGCACCCGCCGGTGCACCGGCTTGAGACCGTCTCGCACGTCCGGCAGCGCTCTGGACACGATGACGGACATCGCGTAGTCCATGTAACTGCGCTGCATCTCGGACTGGATGTCCACAGGCTCGATGCGGTCAGCCGGGGGAGTGGTGTTCACGTCCGTCACAGGTAAAGGTCCTTTTACTGGCTAAACGTCGAGGAAGCGCACGTCGCGCGCATTGCGGATGATGAAGTCGCGCCGCGCCTCGACGTCCTCGCCCATCAGCACGCTGAACAGGTCGTCGGCCTGCGCCGCGTCGTCGAGTGTGACCTGGCGCAGCAGTCGGGTCTCCGGGTTCATCGTGGTCTCCCAGAGCTGGCCTGCGTTCATCTCGCCCAGCCCCTTGAAGCGCTGTACGTTGTCGCGCGGCCGAGGGTCGGGCTTGCCGTTGGCGATGCCGTCGGCGATGACCGCGTCACGCTCGGGGTCGGAGTAGGCGTAGGAGGCGTCCTCGCCCTTGCGGTCCCACTTGATCTTGTAGAGCGGCGGGCACGACAGGTAGACGTGACCGGCCTCGATCAGCGGCCGCATGAACCTGAACAGCAGCGTGAGCAGCAGCGTGTTGATGTGCTGACCGTCCACGTCGGCGTCGGCCATGAGGATGACCTTGTGGTAGCGCAGCTTGGCGATGTCGAACTCGTCGTGCACACCGGTGCCCAGCGCCGTGATCAGCGCCTGGACCTCGTTGTTCTTCAGAACCTTGTCGATCCGCGCCTTCTCGACGTTGAGGATCTTGCCGCGGATGGGCAGGATCGCCTGGAAGCGCGAGTCGCGGCCGCCCTTGGCCGAGCCGCCGGCCGAGTCGCCCTCGACGATGAACAGCTCGCACTTCTCCGGGTCGTTCCACTGGCAGTCGGCCAGCTTGCCCGGCAGTCCGCTGCCCGACTCAAGCAGCGACTTGCGCCTGGTCAGGTCGCGCGCCTGGCGGGCCGCGAGGCGGGCGCGGGAGGCCTGCAGGGACTTGTTGATGATGTCCTTGGCCTCGCCGGGGTTGCGCTCGAACCAGTCGCGCAGGTGGTCGTTGCAGGCCTTCTGCACGAACGACTTGGCCTCGGTGTTGCCGAGCTTGGTCTTCGTCTGACCCTCGAACTGCGGGTCGGACAGCTTGACCGAGATGATCGCGGTCAGCCCCTCGCGGACGTCCTCGCCTGAGAGGTTGTCGTCCTTGCCCTCCTTGAGGAACTTCTGCTCGCGCGCGTAGCGGTTGACGATCGTCGTCAGCGCCGCGCGGAAGCCCTCCTCGTGGGTGCCGCCCTCGGCTGTGTTGATGGTGTTGGCGAAGGTGTAGACCGATTCGGAGTAGGAGTTGTTCCACTGCATCGCGATCTCGACCGCGATGCCGTCGCCCTCCTCGTCGAAGGCGATGATCGACGCGTGCGCCGGCTCCTTCTTGGTGTTGAGGTGCTGGACGAAGTCGGCCAGGCCGCCCTGGTAGCAGTAGGTGACGGTGTGCACCTCACCGTTGACGTGGTCGGGACGCTCGTCGGTCAGCGTGATCGTCAGGCCCTTGTTGAGGAAGGCCATCTCCTGGAACCGCCGCGAGAGCATCTCGTAGTTCCACGTCGTGGTCTCGAAGACGTCGGGGTCGGGCCAGAACGTGATCGTGGTGCCGCTCTCGTCGGTCTCCTCGCCCTTGGCCAGCGGGGCCGTGGGCTTGGACATCTCGTAGCGCTGGCGCCAGTAGTAGCCGTTCTGCTTGACCTCGACGTCCATGGCGGTGGACAGCGCGTTGACGACGGCGGAGCCGACGCCATGCAGGCCGCCGGAGACCGCGTAGGACTGGCTGTCGAACTTGCCGCCCGCGTGCAGCGTGGTGAGCACGACCTCGACGGCGGAGCGCTTCTCCACCGGGTGGATGCCCGTGGGGATGCCCCGGCCGTTGTCGATGACGCGTACGCCGTTGTCGGCCAAGAGTGTGATGTCGATGAGGTCGGCGTAGCCGGCCAGGGCCTCGTCCACCGCGTTGTCCACGATCTCTGTGACGAGATGGTGCAGACCACGTTCGCCGGTGGAGCCGATATACATACCCGGGCGCTTGCGAACCGCCTCAAGCCCCTCGAGTACGGTGATTGAGCTAGCGTCGTAGGACAACTGCGTAATCCTCCTGCCGCGGACACGCGGCGGGGGAGGCGATCAACCGCGAAAGCTGCCCCTACCGTGCCCGTCACCGTCGTGAGTGCCCCGATGCGCGGTCACCCGGGGGAGTCGACTTGCTGCCGGGGTGACACGCAAGCGGACGTGTCCGGAATCCTTTTTCATTCTACCGCTTCCGGAGGGTCAAGGTGGCAATGAACGCGCCTGTGATGCCCTCTAGCTCGATTTGCCCCCTGTCAAGCATCCCCCCTCCGGAAAGGGGGCTTATCGCGTCTCCGGCTGTCTGATCGCCCTCGAAGCACAACCGGAGCGGTGCAAGCACGAGCCTTGGAGCCGCTGGACGCGGCTATCCGTAGGTGTCGCCGGGACCCCTACTTCCGGTCACCCGCAATCCCCCCGAAGGGCGCGGAGCGTTCTGCGGGCCTCTGACCTTGACCTTCGTCACCGTGCCGTCGCCGAGCTCCTCGTTCAGCCTGCGTACGAGGGTGCGCGCGAGCAGCCGCACCTGCGTCGCCCACGCGGTCGAATCGGCCACCACCAGCACCTCCCCCTCGTGGAAGGACTCGGGCTTGGTGTGCTGGGCGAGGTCGGGGCCCACGATGTCGATCCAGCGCCCGAACACCGCGCCGACCGCCGCGGAACGCTCCCAGCCGCGGTCGGCCAGCAGGTCGGCGATCGCGCGACCGAAAAGCTGGGGATCGCCGGCATCCCTGCGCGGCCCCGCGGCCTTGCGCCTGGGCTCGCGCCGGGGGAGCTGACCGCGTTTGGCGGCGTCGGCCTTGGCCTGGGCGAGCTTCTCCCTGGCCATGGCCACGCCCTTGGCGGTGGCGTTCTCGCCGCCGCCCTGTTGCTCACCGGACACGGGTCACACTCCCCTCCGCGACGTCGAACCTGCCTCCCGCCAGCTCCTGGGGCACGTCATCGGGCACGGCCGCGGTGATGAGCACCTGCTCGGCCGGCGCCACCATCTCGGCCAGCCGCCTGCGGCGCTGGCTGTCGAGCTCGGCGAACACGTCGTCGAGGATCAGCACGGGATCGCCGCCGTCGGCCCGGAGCAGGTCGTACGCCGCCAGCCGCAGCGCCAGCGCGAACGACCACGACTCGCCATGGCTGGCGTAACCCCGGGCAGGCAGATCGCCGAGCCCGAGTATCAGGTCGTCGCGGTGCGGACCGACGAGTGTGACCCCTCGTTCGAGCTCCGACGAGCGGACCTCCAATAGCCGCTCCCGCAGAGCTTCTTCAAGGGTTTTCCCCAAGTCTGTGGATAACGTCTGTGTATCGAAAGATCCCCGCTCACCGGGGACTTCGCCCTCCGAGACACCCTCACCTGGATCCCCACCTGTGGACAACGTGCTGCGGTAGGCGAGCGTCGCGGGAGCGCTCGACGGAGCCAGCGCGGCATAGGATCCGGCCACCAGCGGGCGCAGCGCCTCGATGAGCTCCAGCCGCCCCCGCAACAGCTCCGCGCCGTGCTTGGCGAGGTGGGCGTCCCACACCTCCAGGGTGCTCAGCACGTCGCCCGCGCCCGCCGCGTCGAACCCGCTTTCACGGTCCTGCCGTCTGGCGCTCCTGCCGCCTCTGCGGGCCTGCGCGGCCGTGCGCAGCAGCGCGCCGCGCTGCTTCAGCACCCGCTCGTAGTCGGCGCGGACGCCGGCGAACCTGGGCGCCCTGGCCACCAGCAGCTCGTCGAGGAAGCGGCGGCGCTCGGACGGGTCGCCCTTGGACAACGACAGGTCCTCGGGGGCGAACAACACCGTGCGCAGCAGGCCGATGACGTCGCGGGCCTTGGACGCGGGGGAGCGGTTGAGCCGGGCGCGGTTGGCCCGCCCCGGGTTGATCTCCAGCTCGACCAGCGCCCGCCGGTCGTCCCTGTGGACGGCGCAGCGCACGATCGCGCGCGTGGCGCCCTGCCGCACGAGCGGGGCGTCGTTGGCCACCCGGTGACTGGCGTGCGTCGCGACGTAGCCGAGAGCCTCGACCAGGTTGGTCTTGCCCTGGCCATTGGGCCCGACGAACGCCGTGACGCCCGGCTCCAGGCCGAGCTCCACGGAGGCGTAGGACCGGAAGTCGGTCAGCGAGAGGTGGGCGACATGCACCCCACGAAGGTTAGTCCGCCTCGCGGGTCACCGGGGTCACCGGCATGCGTTCCTGTGGAAAACCGTTAGCGATCGACTTCGCGGGGCGGGGTCACGTCGGCCCCGGGGGAGTCGGCGCCCTTGCCGGTGCTGCCCTCCGTCGAGGTGGTGGCATGGCCGCCGAACTGGTTGCGCAGCGCCGCCACGACCTTCATCGCGGGCGAGTCGTCCTGGCGCGAGGCGAACCTGGCGTAGAGCGCGGCGGTGATGACCGGCAGCGGGACCGCGTGGTCCACGGCGGCCTGGACCGTCCAGCGGCCCTCTCCGGAGTCCTGTGCGTAACCACGGAGCTGTTCGAGGTGCTCGTCGTCGTCCAGCGCCCGCACCATCAGGTCGAGCAGCCAGGAGCGGATCACGGTGCCGGTGCGCCAGCTGCTGAAGGAGCCCTTGACGTCCTTGACGACGTCGGAGGCCTCCAGCAGCTCCCAGCCCTCCGCGAACGCCTGCATCATGCCGTATTCGATGCCGTTGTGGACCATCTTCGCGAAGTGCCCGGCGCCGACGTCGCCCGCGTGGACGAAGCCGTCCTCGCCCTCGGGCTTGAGCGTCTCGAAGATCGGCATGACGCGCTCGACGTTGGCCTGGTCGCCGCCGCACATGAGCGCGTAGCCGTTCTGCAGGCCCCACACGCCGCCGCTCACGCCGCAGTCGACGAAGCCGATGCCCTTCTCGGACAGCTCGGCGGCGTGCTTCTGGTCATCCACATAGTGGGAGTTTCCACCGTCGATGACGATGTCGCCCTCACTGAGCAGTTCACCGAGATCGTCGATGGTGGTCTGAGTGGGTTTGCCGGCGGGGACCATGACCCAGACCGCGCGCGGCGTCTGCAGACGTTCGGCCAGCTCTTTCAGGCTGGTCACGTCGCTGACGGCCGGATCCCGGTCATAGCCGACGACGTCGTGGCCGCCGCGGCGCAGCCGCTCGGCCATGTTGCCGCCCATCTTGCCCAGCCCGATCATGCCGATCTGCATGATGTTCTACCCCCTTGTCAGACTTCCATCATCTCCGATGACAGGTTCAGCCTGACAGTCGGATAGGCATGATCAGGTATCGATAGTCCGTCACGACTTGGTCTTCCACAGGCTTGCCACCGGTGAGGATAGCGGGCTTCGTCGATGTGGTCATCTGCAGCCGCGCCACGTCGGAGTCGATGGCCCCCAGACCCTCCAGGAGGAACTGGTGGTTGAAGGCGATGTTCATCTCCTCGCCCTCGTAGTCGACCGGGAGCGCCTCGACGGCCTGCGCCTCGTCGCCGCTGCCGGCCTCCAGCACGACCTCGCCGCTCTTGAACGCCAGGCGTACCGGAGTGTTGCGCTCGGCGACCAGGGCCACACGCTTGACCGCCTCGACGAACGAGCTTGTGGACAAGTCGGCGCGGGCGGAGAACTCGGTGGGCAGCAGTGAGCGGTATTTGGGGAACTCGGGGTCGAGCAGGCGCGTCGTCGTGCGACGTCCGGCGCTGGAGAAGCCGATCATGCCCTCGCCGGTGCCGCCAGCGGAGCTGAGCGCGATCTCGACCTCGGCGCCGGTCGCGCCGAGCGCCTTGGCCGTGTCGGCGAGCGTCTTGCCCGGGATCATCGCGATGGCGGCGAAGTCGGGCTGACCCGGCTGCCACTTCAGCTCGCGTACGGCCAGCCGGTAGCGGTCGGTCGCGGCGAGGGTCACCGTGTCGCCCTCGATCTCCATGCGCACGCCCGTGAGCATCGGCAGCGTGTCGTCCCGGCCCGCGGCGACGGCGACCTGGCCGACGGCGGAGGCGAACACGTCGCTGCCCACCCGCCCGGCGGCCGGCGGCATGGCCGGGAGGGAGGGGTAGTCCTCCACAGGCATGGTCAGCAGTGTGAATCGGGCGCTGCCGCATGTGACGACGGCCTTGGATCCGTCCACCACGAAGTCCACAGGCTGTGCGGGAAGCGCGCGCGTGATCTCGGCGAGCAGCTTGCCCGAGACCAGGACGACTCCCGGCTCGCCCGTGTGGAGTTCGAGCGTGACCTCGGCGGAGACCTCGTAGTCGAAGCCGGAGAGCTTGAGCCGCTGCTCCTCCGTGACCTCCAGGCGCATCCCCGCCAGTACGGGCACCGACGGACGCGCCGGGAGGCTGCGTGCCGTCCATGCCACCGCCTCAGCGAGGACGTCTCGCTCGATTCGGAACATCACGGTCATCAGCCTCCTGGGTTCGTCGTTGACTCAAGGATCTCAAGGATCCTCCCTCCCAGCCTCGCGCTCCGGGAGAACCCCTCTATGGGTCTTTGAGTTTCTTAGTTAGAGAGATAAGAGGTCATCACACTAGGGGCTGTGGAAACTGTGGACAACCAGTGTCCTGGCTGGTCAACAGCCCTGTTTTCATCCACGGGGGCTGTGGGCGGAGCCTGGGGAGAACTCGCGAGCCTGGGGACAGAGATTTTTCACCCACAGGCTGTCCCCAGATCATGGTGCCTTCATCCACGGAGAACCGGGGGTTATCCACGAGGTTTCCACAGGTTATCCACGGGGTAAACGAGGCCCTTCTGGAGCCCCAGATCGACTGTGCACAGTCTGTCCACACGTTATCCACGGGTAGTCCCCAAGTTCTCCCCAGGATGTCCCCAGCGTTGTCCCCAACCAATGTGGACGGATTTTTCCCGGCATTGGGTGACGAAGCGCGAGCGCCTTTTCGTGTTTTCGCAGTCCACAGTGTTTTCCACAGGCTGTGCATGAACTTCAAGATCCACGCTGTGTCTGCTTGATCCGCATTGTTAGCTCGTTGACCTGGTTGTACATCGATCTGCGCTCCGCGATGAGCGACCGGATCTTGCGCTCGGCGTGCATCACGGTGGTGTGGTCGCGCCCGCCGAACTGCTGGCCGATCTTCGGCAGTGACAACTCGGTCAGCTCACGCGCCAGGTACATCGCGATCTGCCGGGCGTTGACGAGCGCCCGGCTGCGTGAGGTTCCGCACAGGTCGTCGATGCTGATCCCGAAGTACTGGGCGGTCTCGCTCATGATCGCCGCGATCGTGATCTCGGTGTCGGACTCCGAGGTGATCAGGTCCTTCAGCACCACCTCGGCGAGCTGCAGGTCCACGCCCTGCCGGTTGAGGCTGGCGAACGCGGTGACCCTGATCAGCGCGCCCTCGAGCTCGCGGATGTTGGTGGAGATCCGGCTGGCGATGTATTCGAGCACCTCGGGCGGCGCGGCCAGGCCCTCCTGGATGGCCTTCTTCCTGAGGATGGCGATCCGGGTCTCCAGCTCCGGCGGCTGGACGTCGGTGATCAGGCCCCACTCGAACCGGTTGCGGAGCCGGTCCTCCAGCGTGATGAGCTGCTTGGGCGCCCGGTCGCTGGAGATGACGATCTGCTTGTTGGCGTTGTGCAGCGTGTTGAAGGTGTGGAAGAACTCCTCCTGCGTCTGCTCCTTGCCCTCCAGGAACTGGATGTCGTCCACAAGCAGGATGTCGATCGCCCGGTAGCGGCCGCGGAACCCGTCGGCCTTGTGGTCGCGGATGCTGTTGATGAAGTCGTTGGTGAACTCCTCGGAGCTCACGTATCTGACCCGCGCGCCGTCGTACAGGCTCTGGGCGTAATGCCCGATCGCGTGCAGCAGGTGAGTCTTCCCCAGCCCCGAGTCCCCATAGATGAACAGCGGGTTGTATGCCTTCGCCGGCGATTCGGCCACCGCCACGGCCGCCGCATGGGCGAACCGATTGCTGGCGCCGATGACGAATGTCTCAAATGTGTACTTCTGATTGAGTCTGGCCGGTTCGCTGGGCTTGTTGCTCTTTGCCTCCCACCGGTTCGGTGCCGGTTCCGGCACCTTCTCCACAGGCGGTGGATACGACTGTGCCTGTTCAAAAGAGAAGCCGGCCTGTGGATATTCGGTGGATATCTGGGGTGGCTCCGGCTGCGGAGAATAGAACTGCGGAGGCTCCGAAGGCTGGTTGTACTGCGGTTGGGCAGGCTGTGCATAACGCAGCTGACTCTCCACACCCTGGGGATAACTCTGAGTCACAGGCTGTTGATGAGAGTCGATGGTCGGCTGCTCCGGCGCCGTGGTGTCGATCATCACGGCCAGTCGCATGGTCCGGCCGAGCTCCTGTGACAGAGCGTGCGCGACCAGCGGGCGCAGTTTGCCCTCGATGAGGTCTTTGAGGAAGTCGTTGGGGACGCCGAGCACGATCGTGTCGTCGGCCAGCGCGATCGGACGCACCATCGACAGCCAGGTGCGCTGCTGGACCGGCACGTTTTCGTTGAGGAAGTTGCCCAGGGCCCTTCCCCATACCGCGCCGAGGTCGACACCGTTCATGATGAGGTTCCCCCTCCTCTCTCTCGCGGCCCCCCGCGATCGTTATCCACATGGCGTGGTCGCCCAGAGTGCTCGGCGACCCGTTCGTCCACACGGGGCGGCCGGGCTGCTCGCCCTCGCCCTCCACAGGACATCCACAAGCTGTCCACAGCCATTGAGCGGGCCCGGGAAGGGCCGACAGTATCTATGTGCACAGCTGTGTTCAAGGCGTTGTCCACAGCCTAGTGGCACGGGAGTGCACCAACTGTGGACGTGGGGCCGGCGGTGGAAAAGTAGCCTGTGGATTAGTGGATAACCGGTCCGGTTTGACCTGGACGGCGGTTGGCCCGTAACGTACGACGGTCGGCTTGTCACGCGACGGCTATTTCGCGTGCCCTCGCTTCCCTGGCAGGCCATCCATGTGTTTTTCGGCGCCCTCGTGGCGCACCATCAAGCCTGGAGCCCACCCGTGAGCAAGCGTACTTTCCAGCCGAACAACCGTCGCCGCGCGAAGACCCACGGCTTCCGGCTGCGGATGCGCACCCGGGCCGGTCGCGCCATCCTCGCCGCTCGCCGCCGTAAGGGCCGCGAGAAGCTGTCGGCCTGATCGTCCTGCGCGACTACAGCCCGCCGGCGGATCACGCCGGCGGGCGTTAGACGTATACGGTGCTATCCCGTCACTCCCGCATGCGACGCGGGGAGGAATTCGAGGCGGCGGTCAGGCGCGGAAAGCGCGCGGGCCGCCCCACCCTGGTGGTGCATTTCATCGTTTCCGGGGAAGGATCGCCTCTGGTGGGTTTCGTGGTGAGCAAGGCTGTCGGTGACGCCGTGACCCGAAACAGGGTCAAACGACGGCTCCGACACCTGATGCGGGACCGTCTCGACCGGCTGCCGCGAGGTAGCCTGCTTGTGGTACGCGCCAACCCACCGGCCGCGTCCGCGCGATTCGAGCAACTGGCCGCCGAACTCGACGTCGCGCTGGATCGTTTGATCAGGCGGCGCGAGTCCTCGACGGGTGGACAAAGATGACGGAGCAACCGCAAGGGGTGGTGCCGAGCCTGGCCGCTCGGGCACTCATCATCCCCATTCGGTTCTATCGGGCGTTCATCGGCCCGATGCTCGGTCCTCGCTGCCGGTTCTATCCGTCATGCAGTGCATACGGGCTCGAGGCGATTGCCGTACATGGAGCATTGCGCGGCACATGGCTGACTGTCCGGCGCATCGGGCGGTGCCACCCATTCCATCCCGGAGGTATAGACCCGGTGCCCCCACGCCCGGTCCGGTCCCACGAAACGCAAGGGAGATAGCTCGGTGGAGCTGTCCTGGCTCAACTGGCTGTACACAGCCGTCGCCCAAGTCATCACCTGGATCCACCAGGCATACAGCACGGTCCTCGACCCGAACAGCGGCTTGGCCTGGGCGCTCACCATCATCACGCTGACCGTCTTCATGAGGATCCTGATCTTCCCGCTGTTCCTCAAGCAGATGCGATCGTCGCGAAAGATGCAGGAGCTGGCGCCGAAGGTCCAGGAGCTCCGCAAGCGGTACAAGAACGACAAGCAGCGCATGAACCAGGAGGTCATGGCGCTGTACCAAGGTGCAGGCGCCAACCCGCTCGGCGGCTGCCTCCCTGTCGTGGCTCAGTTCCCGATCTTCATCTCGATGTTCACCGTACTTCGGGCGATCGCGGCCGACCAGGCCAAGTTCGGCATGTCGCAGGAGCTGGTCGACAGCGCCAAGCAGGCTCTCATCCTGGGCGCTCCGCTGCCTGCCACGTTCTTCGAGGCGCCCAGCATCGGCGAGAAGATCGTCATCGGTTGTTTCGTCGCGGTCAGCTCGCTGACCACGTTCCTCACCGTCCGGCAGAGCGTCACCCGCTCCATGGCTCAGATGCCGGACAACCCCATGGCGCAGCAGCAGAAGATCCTGATGTACATCTCGCCGCTGTTCGCCTTCTTCAGCCTGAACTTCCCGCTCGGTCTGATCATGTACTGGGTCACCACCAACGTGTGGACGCTCGGTCAGCAGCACTGGTTCTACAGCCGGCACCCGATGCCGCAGTACGACGCGAAGGGTGACCCGATCCCGGTCCAGTCCAAGCCCGGTCTGATCGCCAAGCTGCGCAAGACGACACCGGAAGAACAGGCACCGCCGCCTCCTCCGGAGCCTAAGATCATTAGGCAGCAGCCGAGCAGGCAGTCCCGCAGCAAGCGCACCGGCAGCAAGAAGTCTTGAACACGAAGGAGAGGCCGGCCATGACCGAGGCCGAGCAGGAGAAGGCTCCTGATCTCACTGCGCTGGAGCAGGAAGGCGAGATCGCTGCCGACTACGTCGAGGGCCTTCTCGACATCGCCGACATCGACGGTGACATCGACATGGACGTCGAGGGCGACCGCGCCATGGTGTCCGTGGTGGGGCTCAAGGGCAATGAGCTGGTGGGGCCCGCGGGAGAGGTCCTGGAGGCTCTGCAGGAGCTGACCCGGCTCGCCGTGCACCGGCAGACCGGGGAGCGCTCGCGGCTGATGCTCGACGTGGCCGGCTACCGCGAGCGTCGCCGGGCCGAGCTGACCAAGCTGGGCACCGAGATCGCCAACCAGGTGAAGGAACGGGACGAGCCGAAGGCGCTGCAGCCGATGACCCCGTTCGAGCGCAAGATCGTCCATGACGCGGTGGCGGCCGCCGGGCTCCGTAGTGAGTCCGAGGGGGAGGAGCCGCAGCGGTACGTGGTGGTTCTGCCCGCCTGAGGCACGTCATCCGACATCCGATCCGGCCGTCCGCCCGCCCTCGTGCGTGGTGGACGGCCGCTTCGCGTTTACAGACCTTTATGTCTGTACGGGGGATTTCTGCGTACGTGTGCTGCCACGTACTGACATGTCGTTGTTAGCGCTCCCACGTAGGTACTTGGGGAACGGCGCGCTCACAGGTGGGCTTCACCGCGGCCCGCTAGTCTTCCCTTGTGATCTCACCCGTAGCCTTGGGTAGAGACCGGACTCCTAGACCTGTCGCCGGGCGACGAACCTGCGCCGGCACACCACCCGATCGCCGAGACAAGGGCCATCAGCCCCAGAAAGGGCCACCGACCAGTGAGCGATGAGCTTCCGGAGCCGCCGGACATAGCGCGGGACGTCTTCGCCGGGGAGGCTTGGGATCGTGCCAGTGCCTTCGCCGAGCTGCTGGCGGGTCCCGGTGTCGTCCGTGGGCTGCTGGGCCCGCGGGAGGTGCCCCGGATCTGGGACCGTCACCTGCTCAACTGCGCGGTCGTGGCCGAGGTCGTGCCACAGGACGTGCGCCTGGTGGACATCGGCTCCGGCGCGGGGCTGCCCGGGCTGGTCCTGGCGATCGTCCGGCAGGACATCACGGTAACGCTGCTTGAGCCGCTGCTACGACGTACGGTGTTCCTGGAGGAATGTGTCGAGGCTCTCAAGCTCGACAACGTCGAGGTGCTGCGCGGGCGGGCGGAAGAGCTGGTCGGCGAGCGGGAGTTCGACGTCGCCAGCGCCCGTGCGGTGGCGCCGCTCGACCGCCTCCTGACGTGGGCCATGCCGCTGCTCCGCGAGGGCGGCGAGCTGATCGCCATGAAGGGGGAGCGGGCGGCCGGCGAGCTGGCCGAGGCGGAGGCCCAATTGCGGGCCAGCGGGGCCCGAACGGCTGAGCTTGTGACCGTCGGGCGCGGTAAGGTCGAGCCGCCTGCAACATTGGTTCGGGTGGTAGCGGGTCGCGCGCCGGAGCGAGCCAGGCGGCGACGAAGGAGGTGACGGTTGTGCCAGTCGCGTCAAGTGGTCTTGGCTGGCCGGACAGCCGTCCGTCTGAGAGTCCAACCGGGGTTGGCTGGCCCGAAATGGGCGTGTCGCGACAGCAAATTCCCGGCACCGGCACACCACTGGTTGAAAGGATGGCCATCGTGACCCAGACCCCCCTGAACCCCGGTGATTCGCCGTTGGTACGAGAGGCGCTCAGCTCAGTGGTTTCACGTGAAACATCTGCAACCCCGACGGCCGCCCAGACCGGCGAGACCCCCGGCGATGGCGACGGCACCTGGCCGCGCCCGGCCAAGACCCGATTGATCGCGGTGGCCAACCAGAAGGGCGGGGTGGGCAAGACGACCACCTCGGTCAACATCGCCGCCGCCCTGTCGATGCACGGCCAGCGTGTCCTCGTCGTGGACCTCGACCCGCAGGGCAACGCCTCCACGGCTTTGGCCACTGAGCATCGTGGCGATGTGCCGGATGTGTACCAGGTCCTCGTTGACGATCTCCCTATGGCGAACATCGTCAAGCAGGTTCCGGAGATGCCGAACCTCTATTGCGCTCCGGCCACCATCGATCTGGCCGGCGCCGAGATCGAACTGGTCTCCTTGGTGGCGAGAGAGGCTCGCCTCCGGCGCGCGCTGGCGGCGTACGACGTGGTGGACTACGACTACATCGTGATCGACTGCCCGCCTTCGCTCGGCCTCCTGACCGTCAACGCGCTGGTGGCCGCGGAGGAGGTCATGATCCCGATCCAGTGCGAGTACTACGCCCTGGAGGGCCTCGGCCAGCTCCTGCGCAACGTCGACCTCATCAAGGCCCACCTGAACCCGACGCTGAGCCTGTCGACGATCGTGCTGACGATGTACGACGGCCGGACCCGGCTGGCCTCGCAGGTGGCGGATGAGGTACGCGCGCACTTCGGGGACACGGTTCTCAAGACGGTGATCCCGCGCAGTGTGCGGCTGTCGGAGGCGCCCAGTTATGGGCAGTCGGTGATGACCTACGATCCGGGATCGAGTGGGGCGATGGCCTACATGGACGCCGCCCGCGAAATAGCCCACCGCGCCACTGTCGCCTGACCACCCTCCAGCGCGTCCCTGGTTGGGGCGGTGAGATCGGTCCTGCCACCTTTGGTCGGCGACTTGAAGGCTGGGTTCGTCCGGTGGCCGCGAGCCCCGGAGGCCCGGCCTGGGGGGCTGGAGGCTAGGTCTGGTGGGTTCGGGTCCCCGTGTTTGTCCGCGAGCGCCCGATGCGTGCCGACGGGGCTGGCTTTTGTGGATCTGCCGGCCCGCTCGATCCTGCCCTTGTGCGCGGGAAGATGACGCGGCCTCTCGCCTTCAAGCCGCCGTGACCCAAGCAGGTACGCTCGCCGCGTGGCAGCCTGAAGCCGCCGAGGGCGCCGGCCTTTCGCCCGCCGGACGAGGCGGCGCTGAGCATCGTCGAATAAGCAACCTCTTGTCGTTCGGCGAGGTAGCCCAGAGGCACTGGGCGGGCGACCTCCAAACGCTGCGGAGGTGACCTCCAAACACTGGGGAGGCGACCTCCAAACGTTGGGGAGGCGACGCCCAAGCGGGGAGACGACTCCCAATCGCGGGGGAGACGACCTCCAGCCCGGGGGCGACACCCAAGCGCGGGGAGACGACACCCGGGCGCGGGGAAGACGACCTCCGGCCCGGGGGGCGACTCCCAAGCCGCTGGGTTGAGGGACCCGACAGCGCCCATCCCGAACGGGCCAGCGGGGTGGCCGCTCGGGATGGGTGGAACCGACGACGAGCCCCCATCCCTTCGTGTCGCTGAGAGCGCCAGCATCCGTTGCGGAGAGGGGCGCGGCGTGGAGACAAGGGGATGGTGGGAGTTCCATGGGCCGATGGGCCGATGGGCCGGACTCCAGGCGCATCTCGGTGCTCAGTCACGAGTTGGGCAGATTTGTGACCGTGTCGGTGTAAATCCAACGGCACCGTGTGTGGTGAGGGGGCACCCCGTCGGGTCCACGACGGTAACCTCTCCTGGAGTGACCGGAATCGACCGGCTGGATGAGGAGACGCAGTGAGTCAGCAGCGGCGGGGATTGGGCAAGGGGCTCGGGGCGCTCATCCCGACCGGTCCCATCGTTGACGGTACGGGGACGGCGCCGTCCCCGGCGAACGGTTCAACGGGGGACACAGGTCCAAAGCCGATTGCTGGGGCGTACTTCAAGGAGATCGCCCTGGCCGCGATCGTCCCCAATCCACGTCAGCCACGTGAGATCTTCGATGACGAGCGCCTGGACGAGTTGGCATCGTCGATCCGGGAGGTCGGCCTCCTGCAGCCGATCGTGGTCCGGTCGGTCGGTGGTGGTCAGTACGAGCTGATCATGGGGGAGCGGCGTTGGCGAGCGTGCAAGCAGGTCGGCTTGGATCCGGTGCCCGCGATCGTACGCAACACCCAGGACACCGATCTCCTGCGCGACGCGCTCATCGAGAACCTTCAGCGCGAGCAGCTGAACCCCCTCGAAGAGGCGGCGGCGTACCAGCAACTCCTTGACGACTTTCAGGCAACGCACGAACAGCTCGCAGAGAAGGTCGGTCGCTCCCGCTCCCACATCACCAACACCCTCCGCCTTCTGAACCTCCCACCCGAGGTCCAGCTCAAGGTCGCCGCCGGGTCCATCAGCGCCGGTCACGGCCGAGCCCTCCTCGGCCTCAACGGCCCCGAAGAGCAGATGCTGCTTGCCAAGCGCATCGTGGCAGAGCTCCTCTCGGTTCGGGCCGTGGAGGAGATCGTCGCCATGGGAAGCGCGAAGGCCGCCACGAAGGCGCCGCGCGAGCGCCAGCCGGCCAAGCCCACCGCCCCCGGCCTCACCCACCTCGCCGACCGCCTCTCGGATCACTTCGAGACGAAGGTCAAGGTGGACCTGGGACGCCGGAAGGGCCGCATCGTCGTGGAGTTCGCCACGATCGACGACCTTGAACGCATCATCGGCACCATGGCACCGGAAGCGGCCCGCACGATGCGCGAGGCCGAGGACTGACCAACCCCCCGCCCCGTTTCACGTGAAACACCCCTCCAGCCAGCTACCTCCCGGCCTCTGATAAGCCGCCGACGCCCTCTACTCCGACGTCTCGGCCCAACGCTGGTGGGACACGTTTCACGTGAAACAAGCAAGCACAGAGAAGCACGGTGCAGGCGCAGAGAAGCCAGGTGCAGGCGCAGCAACTCGAGGCGGCGCGGCAAGCCCAAGAACGCTTGGCCCGGCAGCGCTCCGAGCGCGCAGCGGTCGGTGGTGGCGACGGCCAAAAGGTAGGGAGGGCGAGGCCGTGCAGCGGATGGCCAGGCCGTGCAGCGCAGCGCTCAGGATAGCCGACGGGATCGGGACAGGCAGCGGACATGTGCGGCGGCACGCCAGCCCGGGGGAGTCGGGCGGGGACTCGGGTGGCAGGCGGCCAAGCGCGACGGCGGTCCGGTCGGGGAGTCACACGGCAAGCGGGCAGGGCGACGGCGGGCAGGGCGACGGCGGGCAGGGCGACGGCGAGGCCGTGCAGCGCGGTGCTCAGGAAAGCCGACGGGATCGGAGCAGGCAGCGGTCAGGCGCGGCGGCGCGCCAGCCCGGGGGAGTCGAGCAGGGGACTCGGCTGGGGGGGCTCGGGTGGCAGGCGGCCAAGCGCGACGTTAGTCCCGGTCGTGGAGTCACACGGCAAGCGAGCAGGCGCGGTAGCGGGCGGAGCGACGGCAGGGCAAAGCGACGGCGGGCAAGCAGTTGGCCTTACAGAAGCGGCGGGGCGAGGTTGGGTAGGGAGACGGCTTTGGGGTGCTCGGTTGGGGCGACGGCGCTTGGTGAGGCTGTCTGGAGGAACCGCCGACGAGCGGCGCCGTGCCACTGCCACGCCAATGCGCAAGCGCAGCCGGTCGAGCATGTCACCGCGGGTGCCGGTGGACGGCTCGGTGACCGTGCCGAAGTCGGCGACGCGCCAGCCGGTCGAGGTGAACATTGTGATGACCTCGTGTAGTGGCTGAAACAGGGAGGCGTCCGCCTCAAGGCCGCGGGGAAATGTTCCAGCCATCACGGCCTGGGATGGTGGTCGCTGAAAATTCGCGTGCAGTGGCAGCCGCTCGGTGGGCTTGAGCAACGGTGTCGGGCCTCGCAGCCAGAGCCCGGAAGGCGAGCGGCGCAAGGCCTATTACCACCGTCGGTCAGGACCTCTATCCGGCCTGGGCGGGAGCCGGGTGCGTCGAGATCGCGGAAGTGGACGGCTGGGATCATTCTTGGTGGCCGAGCGCCCACCACATGAGGCGCTTTCTCAAGGACCGTGCTGCCGTTGCAACCCGCATCGTATGAACAGGCAGGCGCGACGAGATGGCCGCTCGCCCCGTTACCAGGGGAGGCCGGCCATCGCCGCGATGCTGGTGACTGGCTCGGACCTTCTTGCGCACTGGATGAGGCGTCATCCGGACGGAATAGCCGAGCCTGACGCTGAGGCAGGGGAAGGTGGCGGTCGCACCGCTTCCTTGTGGCTGCCTGGCCTGGACGGCAAAGCCGCGCTGGGTGAGGCGGCCGGACATCGCCGATTCGGTGACAGGGCAATGCTCGAATTGGTCGATCGCCAGCGAAGCGCTGTGGGCTGGCGACTTCAGCTGGGCAATCCCGACGACGAACATCTGGCGACCACCAGTGGCCCAGCGGGTTTGATCCGCCTACCGCCAGTTCTAGGCGGCCGACTGTGGGCGGGAGGCGGCTGTTTCACGTGAAACAGGGTCGGGTACGGCACGCAGGCAGGCCAACGTGTTTCACGTGAAACAAGGTCGACGTAGGGAACGCACACAGGCGAGCACGCTCCACGTGAAACACAGGGTCGGCGTGGGATGCGCAGGGAGGCGAGCACGCTCCACGCTCCACGTGACCAGGGTCCGCGTGGGATGTGCAGGCAGGCCCACCGCGCTCCACGTAAACAAGGTCGGCGTGGGGAACACGCACAGGCGAGCACGCTCTACGTTCCATGTGAACAGGGTCGGCGCGGGATGTGCAGGCAGGCGAGCACGCTCCACGTGAACAGGGTCGGCGTTCTGCGCGCAGGCGAACGCGCTTTATGTGAAACGAGGCTGGCGTGAGGGTGCTCGGGGGAGTGTGTTTCACGTGAAACATGGATGGCGTGGAGCCGGGGACGGTCGCGTTTCACGTGAAACATGGGGAGTGGGCGGAACGAAGACGGACTGCTTGTGGCTAGACGGAGGCGGCGGTGGTTGCTTTGTGGATGTCGTCGAGGAAGTCGTCCACTTGCTCTGGCGTAGTGTCGAAGGCGGTCATCCAGCGGACGGTGCCGGCGGTCTCGTCCCAGTAGTGGAACAGGTAGCGCTGCCGGAGGGTCTCGGCGGCGGCGGGTGGGAGCTTGGCGAAGACCGCGTTGGATTCGACGGGGTAAGCCAGGGAGACGCCGGAGAGATCTGCCAGGCCGTTGGCGAGCCGGGTGGCCATCTGGTTGGCGTGTGCCGCGTTCTGGAGCCATAGGTCGTCCGTCAGGAGGGCCGATAGCTGCGCCGAGATGAAGCGCATCTTCGAGGCGAGTTGGAGAGACTGGCGGCGCAGGAACGGAACGGCGTGCGCCAGCGACGCATCCAGTACCACTACGGCCTCGGCGGCCAGGGCGCCGTTCTTGGTGCCGCCGAAGCTGAACACGTCCACGCCGGCGTCCGTTGTGATGGCCTTCAGATCGCAGTCGAGGTACGCGGCGGCGTTGGCCAGTCGGGCGCCGTCCACGTGGAGACGTAGCCCCGATTCGTGGGCCGCTTCGGCCAGGGCGGAGATCTCGGCGGGGGAGTAGCAGGTGCCGAGTTCCGTGACCTGAGAGATGGAGACGACCGTCGGTTGGGGTTCGTGGGGGTTGCCGATTCCGCCCAGGCGCGACGTGATGTCGACGGGGCGGAGCTTGCCGTCCTCGGTGGGGATCGTCATGAGCTTCACGCCGAGCAGGCGCTCCGACGCCCCTGCTTCGTGGGTGGCGATGTGGGCGCTGTCGGCACAGATGACGGCGTCGTAGCGGCCGAGCATCAGGGCCAGGCCGACCATGTTGGCACCCGCACCGTTCAGCACCGCGAAACCCTGCGCGCCTGGGCCGAACACTTCCCTGGCCTTGCCTTCGAACGCCGTCGTCCACCTGTCATCGCCGTAGGCCGGCGCGTCTCCTCGGTTCGCGGCGGCCATGGCTTCGAAGATCTTCGGGTGCACGCCTACGTGGTTGTCGCTGGCAAAACTCTTGGGGTACATCGCATCGTTCAGCACACAGTAAGGCTACTTACACCGCCCCAGCCGTCCGCTCCGCCCGCCCGCCCGCCCGCCCGCTCCGCCCGCCCGCCCGGCCGCCTGGTCGTCCCGCCTGGTCGTCTCGACTGTTTATCTGGGTCGTCCCTCTGGGTCGTCCCTCTGGGTCGTCCCTCTGGGTCGTCCCTCTGGGTCGTCCCTCTGGGTCGTCCCTCTGGGTCGTCCCTCTGGGTCGTCCCTCTGGGTCGTCCCTCTGGGCCGTTCGTCTGGGCCGTTCGTCTGGGCCGTTCGTCTGGGCCGTTCGTCTCGGCCGTTCGTCTCGGCCGTTCGCTACGCTCCGGCTGGCCATCTGGGCTGTCCGCCTGGGCTGTCCGCCTGGGCTGTCCGCCTGGGCTGTCCGCCTGGGCTGTCCGCCTGGGCTGTCCGCCTGGGCTGTCCGCCTGGGCTGTCCGCCTGGGCCGTTCGTCGGGGTCGTTCGTGTCGGCTGGTCGGTCCGGCCGTTCGTCTGGGGTGTTCGTCGGGGTCGTTCGTGTCGGCTGGTCGGTCCGGCCGTTCGTCTGGGGTGTCTGTCTGGGCCGTGCATGGTGGCCTCACTGCCCTTGCCGCCAACACGGCGGTTTGCCCTCGTAACTTGGCTCGCCTGACTCGGCTCAGGTTGTCGTCGGTCCGGCCGCTCGACTCAGATTGCCGAGGCGTCTGCTCCTATCCGACCCGATTGCGCTGGGCGCTCATTTCTTAGGCGTCAGTTCCGTTCACCCACGCGCCGTAGGCCACGTCGCAGGCGTCGGTTGTCCGTCAGAGCGGCTGCCCGCTTGGAGTGCACGACACTGTGAGCCGGCGGTCGTGGAGCGCTCGGTGCGTGCTGAGGGTCGCTGAGGTCTTTCCGCCGGAGTTCGGTAGGACATGGCTGCGGTGTGGCGACTGGCGCTGGGCACGACCCCGGCGCGCCCGGCACGACCCCCCGGTATGAGGGGTGCCGCGGGAAAGGCTGGAGCGTTGCAGTCGTACGAGGAACGGGGGCTGTCCAGCTCATGGATCCCATCCCCGCCCACGTGCCCTCGGGCGGTGGCGGATCCCGCCCACTTTCCCTCGGCTGGTCCCGGGCGCGTGCGGTGGGGAGGTTCGTGCACACGTCCTTGGAGGTGACGCGCCCCTCACCCAAGAAACTCACCGACCGGCAAGAGCCCCGCGCCAAAGCAAACGGCACCGACGAGGAGCAGAGGCTAGGAGGTGTGGAAGCGGTTGGCGGCGTTCTGGAGGAGGGTGCGGCAGAGGTCGCCCAGGTCCTGCCCGGCCGCCTCGGCCGCCATGGGCAGGAGGGAGGTCTCGGTCATGCCGGGCGCCACGTTGACCTCCAGGAAATGCGGCGCCCCCTCAGCATCGACGATCAGGTCGGTACGGGAGATGTCCCGCAACCCGAGCGCCGTGTGAGCCTTCACCGCGGTCTCAGCGCAGGCCGCGGCCGCATGGGCGGGAAGGCGGGCGGGGGCGAAGAACTCGGTGTGGCCGGCGGTGTAGCGGGCCGCGTAGTCGTAGACGCCCTCGTCGGGAACGATTTCGACGGCGGGCAGCGCTACGGGACCGCTGCCGAGGTCGACGACGGAGACCGCCACCTCGACGCCCTCCACGTACCGCTCGATGAGCGCCGTGTCGCCGTACGCGAAGCAGCCGACCATCGCGGCGGGCAGTTCCTCGGCGGTGCGGACGAACGAGGCGCCGAGCGCCGAGCCGCCGCGGGCGGGCTTGACGAACAGGGGGAGGCCGAGGCGTTCGATGATGCGCCCGAGCACCACCGTGGCGCCGAGGTCGTGGAACGTCTCCTTCGGCAGCGTGACGGACTCGGGGGTGCGCAGGCCGAACGAGCGGACGACGCCCTTGGCGGTGGGCTTGTCGAAGGCCACCCGGCAGACGTCGGGGTCGGCGCCGACGTAGGGGACGTTGAGGAGTTCGAGCACGGTACGGATCGCGCCGTCCTCACCCGCGCCGCCGTGCAGGGTCACGAACACCGCGTCCGGCGGGTCGGCCAGGATCGAGGGCACGAGGGAGGCGTCGGTGTCGCGGGCCTCCACGTCGACGCCCGCCGCGCGCAGCACCTCGCTGACTCTGCGACCCGAGCGCAAAGACACCTCTCGCTCATAGGAGAGGCCTCCGGCCAGCACGAGAACGTGGCCCAGATCGCTCATCACATCTCCTCCGCTGATGGCACGCTGTCCAACCGTACCGGCGACAATGGTGGGGGATGTACGGGAGGTGCTTTCCGCAGGCGATCCCACCCCAAAACGAAAGAATCGGTGGACCGGAGGCGCCGGCCCACCGATTCGTACGGTACGTCAGGCCAGGTCCGGACCTGGTGTGTCCACGCCCTGATGGTCACGGGCGGATGCCGTCCCGAACGTGTCCCTGAGCTGCATCTCCTGCTCGATCACCCCGGCCAGCCGGCGCACGCCTTCGCGGATGCGGTCGGGCTCGGGATAGCAGTACGACAGCCGCATGTGCCGGGCCCCGCTGCCGTCGGAGAAGAACCCGGTCCCTGGCACGAACGCCACCCGCTCGGCCACGGCCCGCGGCAGGATCGCCTTCGAGTCGAGCCCGTCGGGCAGGGTCGCCCACACGAAGAAGCCGCCTCCAGGTCGGGTCCATGTGACCTCGGGCGGCATCAGCGATTCGAGCGCGTCGAGCAGCGCGTCGCGGCGCTCCCTGTAGAGCTCCCTGAACGTTTTGATCTGCTCCCGCCACGGCTGCGTGGCCAGGTATTGGCCCACGGCGAGCTGCGTGAACGAGGAGTGCGACAGCACGGCCGACTCCATGGCCAGCACGAGCTTGTCGCGGATGGCGTGCGGGGCCAGCGCCCAGCCGACGCGGAAGCCGGGGGCGAGGGTCTTGGAGAACGACCCCAGGTAGACCACGCCGTCGGGGTTGTCGGCCCGCAGGGCGCGCATGGGCTCCCCGTCGAAGCCGAGCAGTCCGTACGGATTGTCCTCGATGATGAGGATCCCGGCCCGCTGGCAGATGTCGAGCACCTGTTGCCGGCGGGCGATGTTCAGCGTGACGCCGCCAGGGTTGTGGAAGGTCGGGATCGTGTAGAGGAACTTGATGGGCGCCCCTGCCGTCTCCAGCGCGTAAATGGTCTGCGCCAGCGATTCGGGCACGATGCCCTGATCGTCCATAGCGACATGGACCACTTTGGCCTGATAGGCGGAGAACGTACCCAGGGCTCCCACGTACGAGGGGCCTTCGGCCAGGACCACGTCGCCCGGGTCGATGAAGATCCGGGTCATCAGGTCGAGGGCCTGTTGCGATCCGACGGTGACGACCACGTCGTTCGCCCCGGCGTTGATCCCCTCCAGCCGCATGACCTCGCAGATCTGCTCACGCAGATGCGGGTCACCCTGGCCGGAACCGTACTGCAGCGCGACGGGGCCGCGCCGGGTGACGAGGTCGGAGACCAGCTCACCGACCATGTCGAGGGGAAGAGCCGTGACGTACGGCATGCCGCCGGCGAGCGAGACCACCTCGGGCCTCGACGCGACGGCGAAGAGAGCTCGAATCTCGGAGGCGACCATCCCGGTAGCTCGCGCGGCGTACCGATCGACGTATGCGTCGATGCGCGACCCTTGGGTCGCGGGTGTCTGACCGTGATCCAGCTCTTCCGTCACGGCCCACCTCCTAGGGGTGTCATATAGGGACTGAAATACCAGATTACGCTAGACGGACATGTCGCCCGTGACGGGGCTCGACCGTCGTGGTGTCCGCTCGCGACATCTTCACTGGGCTACCATGCCACCTGTAGACGCGGTTTTCGCGCGCTTTTCCGGGTCAACGATAGGGGCCGTAGTTGTCGCGCCGGCTGGTCAACATAACCCTGGACAATGTGGAAGATCTTCCGCACCGCTGCCGACGGTGTGTGTTCTGGGAGCTCGATCCCGTCAATGGCGAGCGTGCGCTGGACGCCGGCGACACGGGCCTGGAGAAGGAAGCCTGGATCTCCGGCACCCTGCTGGAGTGGGGAAGCTGCGGGAAGATCGCCTACGTCGACGGGGTGCCCGCTGGGTTCGTGATCTACAGCCCGCCGCTCTACAGCCCGCGTTCCGTCGCCTTTCCCACCTCGCCGGTCAGCGCCGACGCGGTGTTGCTGATGACGGCGCACATCATTCCCGAGTTCTCGGGTGGTGGGCTGGGGCGGATGCTGATCCAGGGGGTCGCCAAAGACCTGACGCGGCGCGGGGTGAAAGCCATTGAGGCTTTCGGGGATCTCAAGTGGGAAGAGCCCAGTTGCGTAGTACCGGCGGAATACTTGCTCTCTGTGGGGTTTAAGACTGTCCGTCCGCATTTGAGATTCCCGCGGCTGCGGCTGGAACTGAAGAGCGCCGTCTCGTGGCGTGAGGACGTCGAGGTGGCCTTGGAACGCCTCCTCGGGTCCATGAGCCCGGAACGCGCCCTACGTCCCGTCTGACGGCCACTCAGGGCCGCACATGCGAAAGCCCCCCGCGACCGCAGGGGGCTTTCGACGGGCCAGGCGCGCCACCGTTCGGGGGCGTGCTAGATGATGCCCTCGAGCTCGCGCAGCAGCATGGCCTTCGGCTTGGCGCCGATGATCTGCTTCACGACCTCGCCATCCTTGTAGACGTTCATCGTGGGAATCTGGAGCACACCGTACTGGCGCGGAACCTCGGGGTTCTCGTCGATGTTGAGCTTGACGATCTCCAGCTTGTCGCCGTGCTCATTGGCGATCTCCTGGAGGATGGGCGAGACCTGACGGCACGGGCCGCACCACTCTGCCCAGAAATCGACCAGTACGGGCTTGTCGCTCTTGAGGACCTCGGACTGGAAAGTGGCGTCGGTGACAGCCTTCACGGTGCGCTCCTTACTTCTCGTTGTCGGCGAGCCAGCGCTCGGAGTCGAGCGAGGCCGCACAGCCGGTGCCGGCCGCGGTGATGGCCTGGCGGTAGGTGTGGTCCACCACGTCACCGGCGGCGAACACGCCGTCGATGTTGGTCGCCGTGGTCGGGGCGGCCACCTTGATGTAGCCGTTCTCGTCGAGGTCGATCTGGCCCCTGACCAGCTCGGTGCGGGGATCGTGGCCGATGGCCAGGAACAGCGCGTCGGTCGCCAGCTCGCACTCCTCGCCGGTCTTGACGTTGCGCAGCTTCACGGCCTCGACCTTGGTGTCGCCGAGCACGTCGGCGACCTCGGAGTCCCACTCGAAGCGGATCTTCTCGTTCGCGAGCGCCCGATCCTGCATGATCTTGCTGGCCCGCAGCGAGTCGCGGCGGTGCACCACCGTCACCATGCGCCCGAACCTGGTCAGGAACGTGGCCTCCTCCATCGCGGTGTCGCCGCCGCCGACGACCACGATGTCCTTGTTGCGGAAGAAGAACCCGTCACAGGTCGCGCACCAGGACACGCCGTGACCCGACAACCGCTTCTCGTTGGTCAGGCCGAGCTCGCGGTAACCGGAGCCCATGGCCAGGATGACCGACTTGGCGTAGTAGGTCTCGGTGTGGGTCTTGACGACCTTGGGGTTGGCCCGCAGGTCCACCTCGACGACGTCGTCCGCCACCAGCTCCGCACCGAAGCGCTCGGCCTGCTTGCGCAGGTTGTCCATGAGGTCGGGGCCCATGATGCCGTCGGGGAACCCGGGGAAGTTCTCCACGTCCGTGGTGTTCATGAGGGCGCCACCCGCTGTGACGGAGCCTTCGAAGATCAGGGGCTTGAGTTCGGCGCGCGCGGAGTAGACGGCCGCTGTGTAGCCCGCTGGGCCGGATCCAATGATGATCACGTTACGAACGTCGCTCAACGCTCCACGCCTTCCTCGTCTGCTGTTGCCACCGGCGTCAACAGATCCTAGGCCGCCGTGATTCCCCGCCCTACCAAGCAACGCCCGTAGGACGTCACCGGCAAAACGAAAGAGCCCGCCGAAGCGGGCTCTGACGCGGGCTTTACTCCTACCAGCGGCCCAGGGCGGGCTTACGCAGGTTCCTGCAGTTGAACGGATCCACGACGTCGATCCGGACCCTCTTGGTGGCCTGCTGCTTCCAGGAGGCCACGATGAGCGCCTCCTGCCCGTTGTACTGCCCCTGGTCCACCGCGAACACGTCGAGCTTGGACCGGTTGGAGACCGTGTTGACGCACTTGGCGACCTTGTCGGCGTTGTTGGAGTCGCCGAGCATGATGGGAGCGGGCGCCAGGAAACTGCCCAACTCCGTCCGGAGCTCCGGATCGCTGTAGTTGTGGTTGCTGTCCGTCAGCGCGTACGCCCGTGGCTTGACCCTGCCCAAGGTCGCGCTCCGCGACGGCACCGATGTCTGTGCCGGCAGAGCCACCGATCCCGCGCCGCCGTCACCGCCACTGGCCAGCAGGTTGGTGGAGGCCACGGCCGTGCCGACCACGACGGCCGCCGCCGCGGCCGCGACCGCGGGCATCGCCCATCGGCGCCGCCGTACGGTACGGCTCCGCGCCGGGACGACTGTGCCGTCGTCGGAGACCACGCCGAGGCGCACCGGCTCGGGGACGTTGTCCGGACCAGAGGCTGCCTCCTGCCGCTCCCACGGGGAGTCCCGCATGAGCTCATCCCAGTCCGGTGTTTCCACGAGGCCGACACCCCCGCCACGCCGGGACTCCGCCTCGGCGGCCAGGGCCTTGTCGATGCGCAGTGCGACACCCATCGGCATAGCCGGTGTGGGGGTCGCCGCCAGCACCTCGCGAACCGCCGCCAGGTCAGCCAACCGCTCCCCACAGGGGTCGCAGACCGCGAGATGCTCGCGGACCTGGCGTGCCATGCCGACGTCCAGGAGACCCTCTGCCAACTCGGCGAGGATTTCCAGATCGTAGTGCGTATCACCCGTCACGAAGTTCTGTCTCCCTTCGCGGATGAGACGCGATTGAGGTCTGTTCGGTTCCGCAGATGCGAAAGAATTGGGGCAAGTTTCGCGCGTCCTCGGGCACAGCGGCTCTTCACCGTGCCGCTCGGCACTTGGAGCACCTGAGCTGCGTCTTCGACCGAATAGCCCATCATGTCCACCAGCACCAGCGCCGCACGCTGATCGGTGGGCAACATTTTGAGAGCAGCCGAAACCTCCATCGAGACCTCTCGCTCGACGGTCTGGTCGGGGAGCGGGGTCTCGCGCTCCGCGGCCTCTATGAGCTCGTCGTCGGCGACCGGACGTACGGATTTCCTGCGCATGCGGTCGAGGCAGGCGTTGACCACGATCCGATGCAGCCAGGTGGTCACGGCCGCCTCGCCGCGGAAGGTGGCGGCCTTGCGATATGCGGAGACGAAGGCATCCTGCACGGCGTCGGCGGCCTCGTCGGGGTCACCGAGCGTACGCAGGGCGACCGCCCACATGCGGTCGCGGTGCCTCTTGACGATTTCACTGAAGGCGTGTGGATCCCCGTTGATATGCGCGGTCAGCAGCTCGGCGTCTGTGACCGCCGGCCGCTCCGCTGCTGAAGGTGTCTCGGGTGGGGAGTTCACAAGAGAGTTTCCTGGTTATGCCGATCCGGGAGAGTGCACCACTACCTCATAGATGGTGCCATGAAAAGTGCCCTCATCCGTCGGAACGCGCGTAAACCAGATCAAAACGTACTGACCGGTGGCCGCCTGTTCAGGGGAGAGAGTGGTCTTACCTGCTGCGTTCTTCTCGGTGGCCACGGTTTTGAGCGAGTCGAGGTCGGGGGAGTCGCCCACCTTCAGCTCGACGGTCGCGCCCGGTGCGTTGGACAGCGTAGCCACCACGTCGCTGATCTGCATGGACTTGCCCATGTCGAGCAGCAGGCCCACCCCGTCCTTGAGGCGGCCCAGGTCGGCGCTGGTGTAGGTCTCGGTCTTCCACAACGTGCTCGGTTTGCCGTCGATGGCCAGCTTCGCCATGTCGGTCTTCTCGTCGCCGTCGCCCAGCGGGTCGAAGCCCTTGGCCTTCTCGGGCTTGACCGCCTGCGCCTCCGCTGAGGCCGAGGTGGAGGCCTTGGGGCTGGCACTGGTCGTCTGGGACGCGCCCGGGCTGCCCAGGCTGCGGCCGATCGTCCAGGCGCCGACACCCACGGCGGCGATGACGAGCAGCACCACCAGCGTCATCAGCACCCGGTTGACCGTGCTGCCGCCGCCACCGCCTGAGGTGCGGCGCGGCGGGGGAGGGGGCGGTAGCTGGGGAGCGGGGGACCTCTGCCGGTGGGCGACGTCCAGGCCCTCGGTGTGCGAGGCGGAGGCCACCGCGGGGGTCGAGGGGTAGGAGATCGGAATCGGCATCGGCCTGGCCACGTCGGCCAGCGCCTCGGCGACCTCGGACGGGGTGGACAGCGGGCTCTGGCCCCTGCGCGCCTCGGGCAGGCACGCCCGCACGGTGACCGTGTCGAGATAGCTGGGCACCCCGGCGGTGACCTGCCTGGGCGAGCAGAAGTGGCCGTCGATCATGGGGGCGGCCGGCAGGCCGCCCTCCTCCTCGTCGCCCGGCCAGTGGCCGGTGAGGCCCGCGTACAGCAGCCGGCCCAGGCCCTCGGCGTCGTCGAGGGCCGGTTGGTCGGTGGTGAGGCCCCACATCGTCGCGTCCACGGCCACGCCGAGCACCTTGACGGTGCTGCCGCTCGTCCACACCAGGTTCGAGGGGCGCAGGCACAGGTGATAGAGCTGCGCCTCGTGGGCGTGCGCCAGAGCCTCGGCGGCCTCGGCGACCAGCCCGGCCGCGCGCTCAGGCTCCAGCGGCCCGGAGGCCAGCAGGTCGGTCAGCGTCTCGCCGGTGACCCACTCGCTGACGACGTAGGCGTGCTGGTCGTCCTCGGCGGCGTCGAACACCTGCGTCAGGCGCGGGTCGGTCAGCCTGCTCGCGGCACGGGCGGCCGTGACGACCTCGTGGACGCGGGGGAAATCAGGGGAGAAGGTGTGCACGGCCACGGGCCGGGCGAGGATCTCGTCTATGGCCTTCCACAAAGTGGCGCCGTCGGACTCGCTGACGCGATCTTCGAGCCGGAAGCGCTCGGCTAGACGGGTGCCGGGTTCGACGGCCGACGTGCTGCTCACTGGCTCACTCCGCTTGGCCGATCGGACGTGCTCATGATTCGACTAACCTGCGCGGTCGTGTCCCACGAAGGCACGTTATGCCGGGTAAATCCGCCCACGCCCCTCCTGCTTCCATTTCGCGCGTGTCGGGCTCCATGCTAGTGCCGTGTGGATTCCGCCCGCGTTCTTTACCGACCTACCCGCCTCGCGACCATCCCAACGAGCGAGTTGACCTCCGGGATGCGCATTCTGTGGGCCACGCCGAGATAGAGCAGCAGTCCGAGTCCGCCGCCGACGGCCAGCACGATCACCGAGTTGAGGAAGTCGAGCCCGCCGAACACCGCCGTGAACACCCAGACCGCCGCCAGCGCCAGCACGGCCGTGGGCAGCGCGGCGAGGTACATCCTGGTCAGCGCCATGCCGATGGCCCAGCCGTCCAGCCCCTGGACCCGGCGGCCGGCCAGCCACCAGGCCAAGACCGCGCCGAGCCCGAACGCGATCGCGTACGCCAGAGCCAGCCCCATCACCGCGTAACGGGGCGGCAACATCGCGTAGAACAGCAACATCAGCAACGCGTTGACCGCCGTCGTGCCCGCCCCGACGAACACCGGCGTACGGGTGTCGCCGAAGCTGTAGAAGACCCGGAGCAGGAGCTGGAAGACCGCGAACGGCACCAGCGCCAGCCCGTAGACCTGCAGCACGTTGCCGATGTAGACGGCGTCGGCCACGCTGTTGGCGCCGTGGCCGTAGATGGGCACGGTGACCGCCGGCCCGAGCACCATGAGAAGCAGCGACACCGGCACCATGAGCGAGCAGACCAGCCGTACGCTCGACGCGAACTCGGCCCGCACGTCACCGAACCGCCCGTCGGACACCGCCCGGCTCATCCGCGGCAGCATGGCGGTGATCACCGAGACGCCGATGACGCCGTACGGGAGCTGGAAAAGCTGGAACGCCAGCGTGTACGGGCTGATGCCGTGCCCCCTCACGGCGTCGCCCGCCGAGCTGGCCAGGTTGGTCGTGAGCATGAAGCCGGCCTGGGTGACCACCGCGTAGCCGATCGTCCAGATGCCGGCCTTGCCCATCTCGCCCAGCCGGGCGTTGCGCAGGTCGAAGCGGGGCATGAAGACGAACCCGACCCGCCGCAGCGCCACGATCAGCACCGCCGCCTGGGCCACGATGCCGGCCGTGGTGCCCAGGCCGAGCAGCGCCAGGTCGCCGGTGGTGACCTGGGCGATGTCGTTGCCCGAGCCGACCACGGCGTAGAGCACGAACACGACGATGACGACCACGTTGTTGAGCACGGGGGCCCACATGGGCGCGCCGTAGCGGTCGCGGGTGTTGAGGATGGCGCCGGCCACCGCGCCGATGCCGAAGAAGGCGAGCTGCGGCAGGATGAAGCGGGCCAGCATGACCCCGACCTCGAACTGCCTGCTGCCCGGGGCCCAGGAGGTGTAGAGGTCGATCAGCAGCGGCGCCGCCAGCACGGCGATCACCGCGACCAGGCCCAGCGCGATCGTGGCGATGGTCAGCAGCCGCTGCTCGTAGGCCCGGCCGCCGTCCTCGTCGTGCTGCTGGGCCCGGATGATCATCGGCACGATGACACTGCTCAGCACGCCCAGGAGCAGCAGGTCGAGGATGCCGTAGGGAATCGCGTACGCGGCGTTGTAGGCGTCGCCCAGCAGCGCCGTGCCGATGGCGTAGGCCAGCACCATCGTCCGCACGAACCCCGTGACCCTGGAGACCATGGTGCCCGCCGCCATGATGGCGCTGGCCCGAAGCATGCGGCTCATACGGTCTCACTCTCTCGGGTCTTGGCCCGCGCGACTCTGCGCTGCGACCGGCGCCGCAGCAGCCGCGTCACCACGGCCGCGAGCATCACGGTCAGCGCCGCGCCCACGATCACCAGGGCGATCCCGGTGTAGCCGGTCGTGCGGATCGTCAGCCTCTGCGGCTCGCCGTACGGCTGCCCGTCGGAGGTCTTGAGCTGTACGGTCACCGTCGCGTCACCGCTGGTGTCGGGGGCGGCGATCATCGGCACCTGCACGGTGCCGATCTGCCCGCCGCCGATCGGCAGCGGATCCTCCTGCGGGAAGGTGACCGTCAACAGCTCGGGGTTGTTCGACTTGACGTCGATGAAGAGCTGGATGGGGGCGCTCAGTGAGTTCTTCACGCTGATGGGCACGACGCCGTTGCTGCCCGCGAGCGTACGCGGCCGGTCGGGCCCCGACCCCGTGATCTTGATCAGCTCGGTCCTGGCCTTGACGGCCGAACCGACCAGCTTGGTCACCGAACGGCCCACGCGCGTGTTGTTGCGCCAGGAGGAGGAGGTCAGCCGCAGCACCGCCGCGTCGAAGCTGGACCGCGTCTTCTGCGTCGTGACCAGCGCGGTGAGCTGCGACTTCGACCAGGCGTCCCGGACCGGCTTGAGGTATTTCTCCGTCAGCTCCTGTTTGCGGTCCTGCTCGGTGTAGGTCAGCCCGGCGCGCGGGACGGACGCCTTGCTCGGCTTGATCGACTCCAGTGTGGCGAGCTGCAACCACGGCAGCCGGCCGGCGGTCTTCATCAGGGCGGTGACGAGCGTCGGGTTGGGGTCCCAGCGCCGCGAGGGGGCGACGACCAGCGACCTCGGCGTGCTCTGGCCGGGCTCGGTGGAGATCATCGCGGTCTCGGCGATGAAGCGCTGCGTGCTGAGCACCACGGACGTGCTGGAGGCCGGCTCGAACAGGCTGGTCAGCTCGGCGTCCGCGACCAGCGCGGTGACGGGGCCGCCGACCGAGTCGAGCGTCGTGGCGGCGTCGGGCGTGGCGGTGACGGGCGTCTGCGGCGGCAGGTTGGTGGCGTTGAGCAGGACCGTGTTGACCTTGCTCACCGACAGCAGGTCGAGCGCGTCGTCGTCGAGCACGCCGGCCGCCGGCCAGTTGATGTTCGTCTTGGCGTTGCGGTTGATCAGCGCTCTGGCCGTCTGGCCGCCCAGCTCGATCGCCCGTCCGGTCTGCGGGTCCAGCCCCTGGTGGGCCAGCGCCGCGACGTCGGGATCCGCGTAGGGGACCGCGACCACGGGGGAGGAGGCCAGTGAGGTGCGCATGGTCGTCAGCCACTGGGAGGCAGCGGCGCTGGCCGGCTTGGTCTCCTGGCGGTCCTTGACCTTGACCTTGTAGCCCTTGGTCATCGTGTTGAGGTCGTCGAACAGCGCCGGATCGACCACCCAGGTGGTGGTGCTCGGCGCGGACTGCGCGATGCGGGCCAGGTCGGCCAGGCGGCCCCGGCCGGTGATCGCCTGGCTCAGCTTGTCGTCCACGAACACGGCGTCGTCGGTGGCCCGGCGCGGCTGGTCGATGACGGGCAGCGCGATGGCGAGCTTGTTGCGCGGCGTCTTGGGCACCGTCGGCGGCGCGTACGTCAGCAGGGTCCGCTGCGCCGTGATCGGCCCCCCGCCGTATTGGGAGATGTCGACGGCGATGGGATAGACGCCGAACTCGCGCAGCCCGAGCTGCACGGGCGTCGCGATCATCTCCCAGCGCGCCGTCCCGCCCACGTCGAGCGGCGGGATGTCCATGAACGAGTTGCGGGTGGAGACGTTGAACGGCAGCGTCGCGACGTTCTGGTCGGCCAGGTAGGTCGCCATGGTGGCGCGGTCGGTGAACTTCTGGGCGGTGTAGCGCAGGCGCACCCGCAGCCCGGCCATGGCGGCGCCGGTGTCGTTGCGGACCGTGCCGGAGATCTTGATCTCGTCGGACTGGCCTTTCGGCACCTCCGGCGTGATCGAGGTGATCGACACGGACAGGGTCTGCCTCTTCGCGGCGGCACTCGCCTCGGAGGCAGCCGCGCCCGGCGCCGCCGCCACCACCATGGGGGCGAGCAGCGCGGCGGACAGCGCGGCGAGCAGCGTGGCCTTACGGATCACGCGGATGCCCGGGCTTGACTACGACGACGCACGCCCGCAATGGTACGGGTTCAGTGCCGTCGCGCGACCGCCCCACGTGATCCTCTTGGACGTGAGCCTCGTAGGTCGACCATCTTGCCCGGCAGGACGGTCAGCAGGTCCAGCGCACGCATGGACAGCGCCGTGTGCCGCTCACCGGTGGGGGCGAAGATCGGTTCGTCGTTCACGAACAGCCGGTCGTCGATGAACATGGGCACCGAGTCCGGCAGCAGCAGCGGGCACACCAGCCCGTCGGCGTAGTCGGTGGCCGCGTTGACGACGTGGGCCGGTGCGGGAAGCACCTGGCGCGCGCCGAGCAGCGCTTCGACCGCTCCCTGCCTGGGGGGAGCGGAGACGGGGGAGGTGACCGCGATGACGACCTCGCGGCCGACCCTGGTGGTGACTTCGAGCACCGTCACCATCAGACACCTCTCCGGTGCCGCGGAGACCGTCTCCGGCAGCTCTTCCGCGCATGTCATGGGACGCGGAAGGCGTACGATCTCATGATGGACCTGGTGTGCGAGGAGCCAGCGATGGATCGCGAGGGCGTCCTTCATATAGTCCTCCTTGCCTCATTCCAGTGCCCCCCGACGGTCCCTTGACCGACGGTAACCCGGACCTGGTGTGGCTCGGGGGATATGTTCCGGAAGCGCACAAGAAGGCCGACTCAGTTTGTCCGACTCAACTCTGACCGAAAGCCAGCAGCAGGCCATGAACGACCTGTTCCGCAAGATCGCCCCGGTGGCCGACGAGCTCGGCCGTCTGTTCGCCGAGCAGGGCCATGAGCTGGCCCTTGTCGGCGGCCCCGTACGCGACTTCTTGCTCGGCCGCATCGGCAACGACCTCGACCTGACCACCGACGCCCACCCCGGGAGGGTGCTTGAGATCGTCAGGGACTGGGCCGATTCCGTATGGACGATAGGCATCGACTTCGGCACGGTGGGCCTGCGTAAGGGTAGCTGGCTGATCGAGATCACCACCTACCGGAGCGAGTCCTACGACCCCAAGTCGCGCAAGCCGGAGGTCATGTACGGCGAGACGCTGGAGGCCGACCTGGAGCGGCGCGACTTCGCGGTCAACGCGATGGCGGTCCGCCTGCCGGGCCACGAGTTCGTCGACCCCTACGGCGGCATGGACGACCTGCGCGCCAAGGTGCTGCGCACGCCGGGCACCCCCGAGCGCTCCTTCGACGACGACCCCCTGCGCATGCTCAGGGCCGCCAGGTTCGCCTCGCAGCTCGGCTTCGCCGTGGACGGGCACGCGGTGTCGGCGATGAGCGCGATGGCCGACCGCATCGAGATCGTCTCGGCCGAGCGCATCCGCGACGAGCTCGACAAGCTGATCTGCGGCCTCTACCCGCGCGAGGGCCTGCGGCTGCTGGTGGAGACCGGGCTGGCCGCGCACGTGCTGCCCGAGCTGCCCAAGCTGCGCCTGGAGATCGACGAGCACCACCGGCACAAGGACGTCTACGAGCACTCGCTGACCGTGCTCGACCAGGCCATCGCGCAGGAGGAGGACGGCAAGCCCGACCGGATCCTGCGCTGGGCGGCGATCATGCACGACATCGGCAAGCCCAAGACGCGCCGCCACGAGGCCGGGGGGCGGGTGTCGTTCCACCACCACGAGGTGGTGGGGGCCCAGATGACCAAGAAGCGCATGACCGAGCTGAAGTTCCCCAAGGACGTCGTGGCCGACGTCTCCCAGCTGGTCGAGCTGCACCTGCGCTTCCACGGCTACGGCACGGGCGAGTGGACCGACAGCGCCGTGCGCCGCTACGTCCGCGACGCCGGTCACCTGCTGGACCGGCTGCACAAGCTGACCAGGGCCGACTGCACCACGCGCAACAAGCGCAAGGCTTCGGCGCTGTCGCGTACCTACGACCAGCTCGAGGAGCGCATCGCCAAGCTCGCGGAGGAGGAGGAGCTGGCCAAGATCCGGCCCGAGCTCGACGGCAACGCGATCCAGCGCGTGCTCGGGGTCGGGCCGGGGCCGATCGTGGGGCAGGCCTACAAGTTCCTGCTCGAGCTCAGGCTGGACAAGGGCATGATCGGCGAGGAGGCCGCCACCGAGGCGCTGCTGGAATGGGCCCGGTCAAACGACCTGGGAACGTGAGGGCGCGGTGATCATCCGGTAGACGATCGCCGCGACGGGGTAGCCGACCGCGATGATCACCACGGCCGCGTAGGACTTGCCGTTCGCCGGCAGGATCATCGCCGACAGGCCCGCGGCGAGCACGTACATGCCGTTGAAGAGCATGTCGTAGATCGAGAAAGCGCGGCCCCGGTAGATGTCCTCGACGTCGCGCTGGACGGTCGTGTCGGCGCAGATCTTGACGCTCTGCCCGGCCAGCCCCAGCACGAACCCGGCCACCGGCAGCCCCCACTCCTGGAACGGCAGCACCAGCACCGCCGTCAGCACTCCGGCCGCGACCAGCGCGATCTGCACCCATCGCTCGATGCCGAACCGCTCGGTCGCGTACGGGGTGATGATCACGGCGAGGAAGGTGCCGACACCGGCGGCGGCCACCACCAGGCTGATCCCGCGCAGCGCCGCCTCGGCGTCACCGCCGGTGAAGTAGTAGCGGTAGAGGATGATGCCGAGCGCGGTGCACATGCCGAACAGGAAGCGGTGCGTGGCCATCGCGCCCATCGTCGCGGCGGCCACCCGATGCCCCAGCAGGTGCTTGGTGCCGTCGGTCAGGCCGGTGAGCACGTTGCGCAGCTCCTGGCGCGCCTGCGGCAGGTCGGGGTCGGACCACGGGCCGAGCAGCCGGCGGTCCATCGTCCGCGCCACCAGTGCGCTCAGCGTGAACATCACGCCGGAGATGACCAGCAGCAGCGCCACGCCCATGTCCTCGCCGCCGAGGACCTCGCGCAGCAGGAACCCCACGCCCGCGCCGATGAACGTGGCCACCGTCCCCGAGGTGGGGGTGACCGCGTTGGCCGCGATCAGCCGCTCGGGTGGCACCACGTGCGGCAGCGAGGCGCCCAGCGCGGCCAGGAAGAACCGGTTGACGCCGAGCACGGCCAGCGCCGCGGTGTAGAACACCGCGTCGGGCACGTCGGCCGCGACCAGCCCGGCGGCCAGCAGCAACAGCACGCCGCGGACCAGCGGCGCCACCATCAGGATCTGGCGGCGCGACCAGCGGTCGATGAAGACGCCGACGAAGGGGCCGAGCACGCTGTACGGCAGCAGCAGCACCGCCAGTCCGGTGGCCACCTGAAGCGCGGTCGTCTGGCTCTCGGGGCTGAAGAAGGCGAATCCGGTGACCCCGAACTGGAAGATCCCATCAGAGAACTGAGAGACCAGCCGGGTGCCGAACAGCCGCCTGAAGTCCCTGCCCCGCAGGACCACACGGAGATCGGCGACAAAAGACACGGGCACAGCCTAGCTCCGCGCCCGTCGTTCGGTATCCTCCGGAGGTTGGTGAAACAGGTTCCGAGCGGGCGCCATGATCTCGTACGCTTCATAGCGTGACGACTGAGGAACACGTTGTGCTGGTAGACCGTGACGGTCACGCACTCGGCACCGCGCCCAAGAGTTCGGTGCACGGCCGCGAGACCCCCCTCCATCTGGCGTTCTCCAGCTACGTCTTCGACCAGGAAGGCCGCGTGCTGCTCACCAGGAGGGCGGACCACAAGATCACCTGGCCGGGCGTCTGGACCAACAGTTGTTGTGGTCACCCCCTGCCGGGCGAGGCACTGGACCGCGCGGTCGTCCGCCGCCTGTCCTACGAGCTGGGGTTGAGCGTCGAGGGCGCCGACCTCATGCTGCCCTCCTTCTCCTACCGCGCCGCCATGGCCAACGGCATCGTCGAGCACGAGCTCTGCCCCGTCTACCGGGTCATGGTGGACTCTCCGGTCGCGCCCAACCCGGAGGAGGTGGGGGAGACGCGGTGGATGCCGTGGAAGGAGTTCGAGGAGGGGACGCGCAACGGGCTCCTGGCGATCTCGCCGTGGTGCAAGGAGCAGGTTCCGCTCCTGACGGACCTCGGCTCCGACCCCCTCACCTGGCAGCCGGCCTCCCCGGCGGCCCTCCCCGCGGCCGCCCGCCCCTGAAACGACAACGGCGCCGCACCCCCGGTCAGGGATGCGGCGCCGTAAGGGAGCGATCAGCGCTCGACCTCACCCCGGATGAACTTCTCGACGTAGTCCCGAGCGTCATCGTCGGAGAACTGCTTCGGCGGCGACTTCATGAAGTACGAGGAAGCCGACAGAATGGGCCCCCCGATCCCCCGGTCGAGCGCGATCTTGGCAGCCCGGACCGCGTCGATGATGATCCCCGCCGAGTTGGGCGAGTCCCACACCTCCAGCTTGTACTCCAGGCTCAGCGGCGTGTCACCGAACGACCGCCCTTCCAGGCGTACGAACGCCAGCTTCCTGTCGTCCAGCCACGGCACGTGGTCGGACGGCCCGATGTGCACGTCGGCCTTGCTCATCTCATGGGGGATCTGCGAGGTGACCGACTGCGTCTTGGAGATCTTCTTGGACTGGAGCCGGGTGCGCTCCAGCATGTTCATGAAGTCCATGTTGCCGCCGACGTTGAGCTGGTACGTGCGCAGCAGCTCCACCCCGCGGTCCTCGAACAGCTTGGCCATCACCCGGTGCGTGATCGTGGCCCCGACCTGCGACTTGATGTCGTCACCCACGATCGGCACGCCGGCCTCGGTGAACTTCTCCGCCCACACCGGGTCGGAGGCGATGAAGACCGGCAGCGCGTTCACGAACGCCACCTTCGCGTCAATGGCGCACTGCGCGTAGAAGCGGTCGGCCTCCTCCGAGCCCACCGGCAGGTACGACACCAGGACGTCGACCCGGTTCTCCCGCAACACCTCGACCACATCGACGGGAGCCTCGTCGGACTCCTCGATGATCTCCCGGTAGTACTCACCCAGGCCGTCGAAGGTGTGGCCACGCTTGACCGTCACTCCCGTGGGCGGCACATCCGTGATCTTTATGGTGTTGTTCTCGCTGGCGACGATCGCCTCGGAGAGGTCGCGGCCGACCTTCTTGGCGTCCACGTCGAAGGCGGCCACGAACTCGACGTCGCCGATGTGGTAGTCGCCGAACTTCACATGCATGAGGCCCGGGACCCGTGTGTCCGGGTCCGCGTCCTTGTAGTAGTGAACGCCCTGGACCAGCGACGACGCGCAATTGCCGACACCGACAATGGCCACGCGAACCGAACCCATCGCACTCGCTCCCTTACTCATCAGTTGACGTGGTATTTCTTTCGGGCCCGTCCTCTGACGAGGCCCGACGCTCTGTTGCGATCAGCTCGTTCAACCAGCGCACCTCGCGCTCGACGGACTCGAGCCCGTGACGTTGCAGCTCGAGCGTGTAGCTGTCGAGTCGCTCCCTGGTGCGGGCCAATGCGGTGCGCACCGCGTCGAGCCGCTCCTCCAACCGGCTGCGCCGGCCCTCGAGAATGCGCAGGCGCACCTCGGCCTCGGTGTGGCGGAAGAAGGCGAAGTGCACGCCGAAGCTCTCGTCCTCCCAGGCGGAGGGACCGGCCTGTGTCAGCATGTCCTGCAGCCGTTCCTTGCCCTCGGCGGTCAGCTTGTAGACGATCTTCGATCTGCCGCCGACGATCGCGGCGGGAGCGGGTTGCTCCTCCGCGATGAGGCCCTCGGCCAGAAGTGATCGCAGACAGGGGTACAGCGACCCGTAGGAGAACGCACGGAACATCCCCAGCAGGGCGTTGAGCCGTTTGCGCAGCTCATAGCCGTGGAGCGGCGTCTCGTGCAGTGACCCGAGCACGGCCAGCTCCAAGACCCTGCCTTGTCCGCTGACCATGGGAACCGCCCCCTCTCGCGTCGATGTATCGAGCCGATACATCCCGAGGATACGTCGAGCCGCTATATGCCTGCAATCTATGAATCTGCCAAGGCGTTGGGATGAACCCGCAAAACGCCGTAGTCTGGCGCTCATGTGGTCACAGAGAAGGGTGGTGGATTACGGCCTCGCGAAACGGGCGGTGGTCCGCTCCCTGCACACGGGGCGTGCCTCGCGTGGCGACATCTGTGACGCACAGCCCTACCTCCTTCGCGCGGCGCGCCATTTCGGCGAGCCGACCGAACGCCTCTGCCCGGTCTGCGAAAGGGAGAACGTCACCAACGTGACCTACGTCTACGGCGATGCGCTGGGACGGCATGCCGGTCAGGCGAAGGTCACATCGGAACTCGTCTCGATGGCTCATGATTACGATGAGTTCCGGGTGTACGTTGTCGAGGTCTGCCAAGGTTGTTCCTGGAATTACCTGACGGTTTCGTACGTCCTCGGGAACGGACCGCCTGACCTCGTCGGCCAAGCATGAAGACCGAGGGCGGCGAGAAACCTCACGCCCAACCGCCGTTATTGTTCCGACGACGTTGCGAGGACGTGTGAGTAACAGCATGAATGAGGGGACGGGTCGCCCGGGGAGGCGCCGTCGCTCCAGCTCATCCCGTTCTTTGCCCCAGGGTCCCGCGCCCCAAACCGGGGAGTCGGGCTGGGGCGCGGCGCAACCGCCGCCACGTCGTGCGGAGGCCGCGTACGAGCAGACCGGCGCCATGGCCGCGCAGCCGCACGACGAGTCCGGTCCCCGCCGCGCCGAGCCGCGGCGGAGCCGTGCGGAGCACGGGCAGGAGCCGCCGCCGCGCTCGCGGGCCCGGCAGGACCGGCAGGACACGCGCACGGTGGGTAACCAGGAGACCATGGTCAGCGACGCGCCGAGGCGCTCGCGCCGGCGCGGCTCGGGGCAGCCCCCCGAACCTCCCGGTCCGCCGACGAAGAAGGACGGCGACGGCCGGGGCGGCTGGCGCAGGTTCGTGCCGAGCTGGAAGATCGTCATGGTCAGCGCCGTGGTGCTCACGGCCGGCCTCTTCGGCATGATCATGGTCGCGTACGCCAACACCCCGGTCCCGACCACGGCCCAGGCCGACGCGACGGCCCAGCAGAGCACCATCTACTACCGCGACGGCAAGACCGTCATCGCCAAGCTCGGCTTCAAGCGCGACAACGTCGGCATCACCGAGATGGCCGAGAGCGTCAAGGACGGCGCGGTGGCGATCGAGAACGACACGTTCTACGAGGACTCCGGCATCTCCATCTCCGGCATGTTCCGCTCGGCGTGGATGACGGCGACCGGGCAGCAGCTCCAGGGCGCCTCGACGATCACCCAGCAGATGGCCCGCGGCTACTACGACGGCCTCAGCCAGGAAGTCTCCATCAAGCGGAAGATCATGGAGATCTTCGTCGCGGTCAAACTCGACGAGACGATGTCCAAGGAGGACATCCTCGCGACCTACCTCAACACCGTGAACTTCGGCCGGGCCTACGGCGTCGAGGCCGCCGCGAAGGCATACTTCGGCAAGAGGGCCACGGCCGCCAAGCTGACCCCCGAGCAGGGCGCCTACCTCGCCGCGCGCATCCAGCAGCCGAACTGGGCCCCCGACGACCCCGGGCTCAAATACCGCTTCAACCAGGTCATCAAGAACATGGCCGAGATGTGGCCGCAGAAGTACGGCCAGCTCCCGCAGACCGCCAAGTTCCCCAAGACGCTGAAGAAGGTCGAGGACGACAGCATGTCCGGCCTCAACGGCTACATGGTCGAGGAGGTGCTCAAGGAGCTGGAGACGCGCGGCCTGACCCGTGAGGCGGTCAAGAGCGGCGGCTACGACATCGTCTCGACCTTCGACAAGAAGCTCATGAAGGCCGCGCAGGTCGCGGTGAAGAGCACGATGCAGGCGAACAACCTGTCCACCGAGTACCACGGCGGACTGGCCGCGGTGGACCCCAAGAACGGTCGCGTGCTGGCCTTCTACGGCGGTGACGACGCTGTCACCGACCCGTGGAACGAGCCCTTCCAGTCGACGAAGCAGGCCGCGTCCGCGTTCAAGCCGTACGTGCTGGCGGCCTGGCTGCAGGCCGGTTACTCGCTCAAGAGCTTCGTGCCGGGCAACCAGACGGTCCCGAAGGAGCTGCCGGGCCAGCAGCAGGGCGGCTTCGGCAACAGCCACAACGTCGGCGCCGCCGTGGACGTGGTCAAGGCCACGGCCCAGTCGGTCAACACGGCGTACGTGTCGATGGCTTTCGCGCTGCCGAACAAGCTCGACGACGTCAAGAACCTGACCGAGGCCGCGGGCTTCAACCAGCAGCGCATGGAAGACGACGTCAAGGTGCACCACTACCAGTTCGCGATCGGCAGCGCGCTGGTGACACCGGTGGAACAGGCGGCCGGCTACAGCATCTTCGCCAACGGTGGCAAGTACACCCGCTACCACGTGGTGCGCCAGGTCAAGCAGAACGGCGAGGTCGCCTTCGGCGAGCAGACCACGTCCAAGTCGGTCATCGACGCGGGCGTCGCCGCCGACGCCACGATCGCCATGCAGGAGGTGCTCAAGACGGGCACCGCGGCGGGCAAGGGCCTGGGCACCAGGCCGGCCGCCGGCAAGACCGGCACGAACAACGACGAGAAGGAAGCCTGGTTCGTCGGCTACACACCGCAGATCTCCACCGCGGTCGGCTTCTACCGCGAGCAGTGCGTGACCAAGACCGGCAAGACCGTGGCGCCCAAGCACTCCAACTGCCCGTGGGCGCGCGGGACCAGCAAGAAGTACACCCCGCAGAAGCCGTACACGACCTCCAAGGAAGTGTCGCTCGGTTTCGAGGGCGCGGGTCCGCCCACGATCGCCTGGCAGAAGTTCATGCAGCTGGCGCACGAGGGGCTGCCCGTCGAGCAGTTCCCGGACCGGGCCGACGTCGGGTCGGCGGAGAACATCGTGCCGAGCCCGGCGCCCAAGCCGACCCCGACGCCGAGCGCGGACGACAACCCGTTCGACGCCGACAACCCGTTCGATGACGGGAGCGGCAACGAGGACTGCCTCATCGACTGTGACAACGACAACGGCTCCGTCCCCGACGGTGAGCCGAACATCGACGACGGCGGCGGCGTCCCCGACACCGGCGGCGACGTGGGGCTCGCGGGCCCTGGCTCCGTTCCAGAACCGAGATCCAGCGGGTCACGGCCGATGTCCACCAGGCCAGAGGACCAGTGACGAGCACGGAGGCACGCGTCCCCTGGGTGGCGCGTGCCGTTCCGTACCTGCCCCTGGGGTTGTTCGCGCTGCTGGGGGCGAGCCTGGCGTACGTGGTGCGCCTGCCGTGCCGTACCGGCGGCTGGAACGACCAGGTCACCACATACACGAACTTCTGCTACACCGACATCTACCCCCTCTACTTCGACCGGCAGCTGGCCACCCAGAACCCGTACTTCGCCAACGTGCCGTTCGACAAGCAGGTCGAGTACCCGGTGGTGCTGGGCGAGGTCATGCAGGTGATCGGCTGGCTCTCGCGGGCGCTGGAGCGCGACCAGGTCGCGCAGGGGGTGCGCTTCTACGACCTGACGGTGATCCTGCTCGGCCTCAGCCTCGTGGCCGGTGTCCTGCTGATGGCCGCGGTGGCCGGCCCGACGCGGCGCTGGGACCCGCTCTGGTACGCGATCTCGCCCGCGGTGGTGCTGGCCGCCTACATCAACTGGGACCTGGTCGCGGGCGCGCTGTCCATGGGCATGCTGCTGGCCTGGAAGCGACGTCTGCAGGTGCCGGCGGGAGTGCTGCTGGGGCTGGCGATCGCGACCAAGTTCTATCCGCTGATGTTCGTGGGCGCGTTGTTCCTGCTGACGTTGCGTACGGCGCGATGGCGGCCGTTCCTGATCACCATGGGGTCGGCCGCGGCGGCGTGGCTGGCGGTGAACCTGCCGTTCATGATCTTCGCATGGGACGGCTGGCGCAGGTTCTACGTCTTCTCCCAGGAACGCGGGGTGGACTGGGGCTCGGCGTGGCTGTTCTTCCAGAACAAGGGCTGGCCGATCCTGGGCGACGGCGACGTGAGCACCCTGGGCATGGCGGCGCTGGTGATCATGTGCGCGGGCATCGCCGCGCTCACGCTGGCCGCGCCGCGCCGGCCCAGGCTGGCGCAGATCTGTTTCCTGGCGCTGGCCGCGTTCATGATGACGAACAAGGTGTGGTCGCCGCAGTTCGTGTTGTGGCTGGTGCCGTTCGCGGTGCTGGCCAGGCCCAACTGGAAGTCGCTGGTCCTGTGGCAGCTCGCCGAGATCTGGTACTTCGTCGCGATCTGGCTCTACCTGCTCACCGAGCAGCTCGGGCGGGACGACCTGGGCATCGGGGACAACACATACTTCACCGCCGTCTGGGGGCGGATCATCACCATCGGGCTCATGATGGCGTTCGTGGTGCGTGACATCCTGCGTCCGGAGAAGGACGTGGTACGCCAGGCCGACATCGACGACCAGGCCGGAGGTGTCTTCGACAAGGCTCCCGACCGGTTCACCCTGGCCTCCCTCGTCAAATGATCACTCGCTCGACCGGGCGGGACGCGCTGCTGCTCTGGTTCGGCTCGCGCGCCGGGCTGCTGGTCGCGACGTTGCTCGGGGCGACGCTGGCCGAGTACGCCGACAGGTGGCGCAAGTGGGACGCCACGCTGTTCATCACGATCGCCCAGTACGGCTACGACGGCGAACCGGGCAGGCCGCCGGACGACGGGCTGCCCGCCTTCTTCCCCGGGCTGCCGGCGGCGCTGCGGCTCGTGCACCTCGTGGTGCCGGACTGGGCGGCGGCCGGGTTGCTGGTCTCGCTGGTCGCGGGGGCGGTGGCCATGATGGCGCTGGCCAGGCTGGCCGAGGTCGAGGGCGCCTCGGGCTGGATCGCCGTGCTGGCCGTGCTGTTCTTCCCGATGGCGGTGTTCCTGTCCGCGGGCTACAGCGAGTCGCTCTTCCTGGCCTTCGCGATCCCCGCCTGGCTGGCCGCCCGGCAGGGGCGCTGGTCGGCGGCCGGGTTCCTGGCGGCGGGGGCCTCGTGCGTGCGGATCACGGGGTTGTTCCTGGCGATCGCGCTCGTGGTCGAGTTCGTGACGCGCAAGGAGTCGCCGCGGCGGGCGGGGTGGCTGGTGGTGCCGTTCGTTCCGCTGGTGGCGTACTCGTACTACCACTACGGCAGGACCGGTGACTGGCTGGCCTGGAAGCACGCCCAGGAGGCCGGTTGGGGACGTGACTTCGCCTGGCCCTGGCAGGCGTGGCGGACGACCTGGAACTCGGCCATGGGCTCCGGCGACTTCGCCGTGGCCTTCCGGATGGAGATCGCCGGGGCCGTGGTGGTCGTGGCCGGGCTGGTCTGGTTGCTGGCGCTGCGCCGGTGGAGCGAGGCGGTGTACACAGGCACCCAGGCGGCGGCGCTGATGACGTCGGCGTATTACCTGTCGATCCCGCGTTCGCTGCTGTTGTGGTTTCCGCTGTGGGTGCTGATCGCCAAGGTCGCGACCAGGCGGACGTGGGTGATCGTGCTTTATGCCCTTATTTCCGGGCCGTTGATGCTGGTCAACGCCGGTCGGTTCCTCAGCGGCGCGTGGGCGGGCTGACGCCTTACCCACTTTTCCGTCTCGGTAATCCAGGGAAGTTATCCACAGGCTGTGTGTATTCGCTAGAGGTTCTTCCTCAGGAAGGCGATGTCGTCGGCCTGGCCCTCTGCTGGCGTCTCCACCACGATCGGCGCCCCGGCAGCGCGGCAGACCGCCAGGATCAGCTCGGAGTCGATCTTCCCCTGGCCCAGGTTGGCGTGCCGGTCGGCGCCCGAGTCGAAGTCGTCGCGCGAGTCGTTGCAGTGGACGAGGTCGATGCGGCCGGTGATGGCCTTGACCCGGTCGACCACGTCGACCAGCTCCTCGCCGCCCGCGTGGGCGTGGCAGGTGTCGAGGCAGAAGCCCACGTCGAACCCGTCGAGCGCCTCCCAGAGGCGGGCGATGCGCTCCAGCTTGCGCGCCATCGCGTTGCCGCCGCCCGCGGTGTTCTCGATGAGCACGGGTATGGGGCACTCCATGCGCTCGAACACCTTGCGCCAGTTGTCGAACCCGGTCTGCGGATCGTCGCTCTTGTTGACGTGGCCGCCATGCACGATCAGGCCCTTGGCGCCGAGCCCGGCGGCCGCCTTCAGATGCTGGTCGAGCAGCTTGCGGCTGGGGATCCTGATGCGGTTGTTGGTGGTCGCGACGTTGATCAGGTAGGGGGCGTGGATGTAGATGTCCACACCCTCGACCGGCTTGGCGGGCAGCACGGGCTTGTCGTAGCCCTGCGGGTCGCCGAGGAAGAACTGCACCACCTCGGCCCCCACCTCCGCGGCGTGAGCGGCGGGGTCGTCCTGGTCGACATGAGCTCCGATACGCACCATGTCAGCAAGGTTATCCGGAGTGGCGCATGACCAGCGGAGCGTTTCACGGGGGCGCTCCGGGGCAGTCGGCTGGCGCCCCCGATCTCGAGGAGAACCATATGAGCCGCTGGCGCTTACGAGCGCTGATCGTCCTGATCTATGTCATCGTGGGAATCTACATCGCGTGGGTGTACGACTACATCACGCCAGGACTGCTCAGGGACCTCGCTGAGGCGCTGCTCGCGGTGTTCCTCTGGTTCCTGGTCCTGCTCGGCATAGATCTGCACATCGGCGCTTGAGTCACATATCGAAGCGGCCCCGGGCGCGCCCACGCCGGGGCCGTTGCTCATGGATGGGGAAGGAAACCGCCGTGGGCGATGCCCAGCGCGGCTCCCACGAACGATCCGACGAGCCCGATGATGTTGAGCGAGCGCTGCGGCGTCGTCGCCGAGATGTACTGCGAATAGAGACCCATGCCGAAGCCCAGCGTGCCGGCCCACGACGCGATCATGTGCGCGGAGGTCCAGAATGTCGAGACGAAGGCGACCACGCCGCACGCGAGCGTGACGATGGCCAGAACGTTCTCGACCGGGTGCGAACGTCCGTCCGTGTTGAGCGTGAGCCTGAACCGCTCCCTGTCGGCGGGTTGAAGCACATGTGGCACAACCACCACCCCCTAGGTTTCCTACAGGCCTTCCCACCTACTCGCGGCTGGTAACCTGGTGCACGCTGCGTTGTGATGGGTGATCCATCCTCCCGGGGCGCCGAAAGGGGCGGCCTGGGCTGAGACGCAGCGTCCTCCTGTCACGGCAGAGTGTCGTGACCGCAAGAGTCCAGAGGAGGTTGGAGTTCCGCATGCGTCGTTACGAAGTAATGGTCATCCTGGACCCTTCGCTCGATGAGCGCACTGTGGCGCCGTCCCTCGACCAGTTCCTCACGGTGGTCCGCAATGACGGCGGCAACGTGGAGAAGGTCGACGTCTGGGGCCGTCGCCGTCTCGCCTACGACATCGACAAGAAGTCCGAAGGCATCTACGCCGTCATCGACCTGTCCGCGGAGCCCGCGACGGTCAAGGAGCTCGACCGGCAGATGAACCTCAACGAGGGCATCCTGCGTACCAAGGTCCTGCGTCCGGACGCGCACTGACCCTCCGGCTTTTGTCGGAGGAGCCCCGTACTCTGAGCCGTAACCCAAGCGAAGGCGTGCAGGAAGGCGAGCGCTAGCCATGGCAGCAGGCGACACCGTAATCACCATCGTCGGCAACCTGGTCGACGACCCGGAGCTGCGCTTCACCCCGACGGGGCAAGCGGTGGCTCGATTCCGCATCGCGTCCACTCCGCGGTTCATGGATCGACAGACCAACGAGTGGAAGGATGGCGAGAGCCTCTTTCTGACCTGCAACGTGTGGCGGCAGGCGGCGGAGAACGCCGCTGAGAGCCTCCAGCGCGGCATGCGGGTCATCGTTCAGGGGCGGCTCAAGCAGCGGTCTTACGAGACCAAGGAAGGCGAGAAGCGCACGGTCTACGAGGTCGAGGTCGACGAGGTCGGCCCGTCCCTGCGTAACGCCACCGCCAAGGTCAACCGCACCTCCCGTCAGGGTGGCGGCGGTGGCGGCGGCGGCTTCGGTGGCGGTCCCGCCGACGACCCGTGGGCCTCCGCGACGCCCGCCGCGCCTCAGGGTGGCGGCTTCCAGGGCGGTGGCGGTGGCGGCGGTTTCGGCGGCGGCGGCGGTCAGCAGCAGGGCGGCGGCGGCGGCTTCGGCGGCAGCGGCGGCGGCGGCAACGACTTCAGCGACGAACCGCCTTTCTAAATCCAGTTCACAAGCCCGAGTCCATTCCCGCCCTCAAGGCGGGGCTCTGAAAGGAGCACCACGATGGCCAAGCCGGCACTGCGCAAGCCCAAGAAGAAGGTTTGCCTGTTCTGTCACGACAAGATCTCCTACGTCGACTACAAGGACACGGCGCTGCTGCGGAAGTTCATCTCCGACCGCGGCAAGATCCGTGCGCGCCGGGTGACGGGCAACTGCACCCAGCACCAGCGTGACGTGGCGACCGCGATCAAGAACGCCCGTGAGGTGGCTCTGCTGCCTTACACGAGCACCGCGCGCTAGGGAGGACTGTCGATATGAAGCTCATCCTCACCAACGAGGTCTCCGGCCTCGGCACTCCTGGCGACATCGTCGAGGTCAAGGACGGCTACGGCCGTAACTACCTCATCCCGCGCGGCTACGCCATGCGTTGGACGCGGGGGGCCGAGAAGCAGATCGAGACGATCCGCAAGGCACGCGACGCCCGTGAGATCCGCGACCTCGGCACCGCCAAGGAGGTCGCCGGCCAGATCGGCGCGCTGCGCGTCCGCCTGACCACCCGCGCGGGCGACTCCGGCCGCCTGTTCGGCTCGATCACCACGGGCGACATCGCCGAGGCCGTCAAGGCCGCCGGTGGCCCGATCCTCGACCGCCGCCGCATCGAGATCGTCAACCCGATCAAGAGCGTCGGCTCCCACCGCATCACCGTCAAACTCCACCCGGAGGTCTCCGCTTCCGTGGATGTTGAGGTTGTTGCTGGTTGATCGTTTTTTGGAAAGGCCCCCGCTGCGCCGGGGGTCTTTTCCTTTGTTACGGCGAGCCGTGGCCGACCACCCGCCGCACTCCGGCTGATGACCTTCCAGGAAACGGCCTCTGACCCCTTCACCGGCTGACCGCCGTCACGCGAGCCCACGTGGGCCGATTGCCGTGGTGAGAGGCACCCTAGGACGTTATTTCCTATACGGGCGGCGTAGAATGCGTTCGTTCTTTCGCACATCCCCCTGGAGGCACGGCCATGGCCCGTCCCTTGATGCTGCTCGCGCTGGCCGTGGCGCTCGTCGGCTGCGCGCCGGTCGATGACACGGCCACCACAGCCGCCCCGACTACGTCCACCGCCTGTGCCAAGGAGCAGCTGGCGCTGATCACCCCAGGAAAGCTGACCATCGGGACCGACAAGCCCGCCTTCGAGCCCTGGTTCAAGGATGACGATCCGAGCAACGGGCAGGGGTTCGAGAGCGCGGTGGCGTTCGCCGTGGCGGGGGAGCTGGGGTTCGACCGTACTGAGGTGCAGTGGAACTCGGTGAAGTTCGACTCCGCGTTCGCGCCGGGGGAGAAGCAGTTCGACTTCGACGTCAACCAGGTCTCGATCACTCCTGACCGCTCCAAGGCGGTCGATTTCAGCAAGGGCTACTACACGGTCAAGCAGGCCGTCGTCGCCGCCGAGGGCAGCAAGTACGCCGAGGCCAAGAGCCTGGCCGAGCTGAAGGACGCGAAGATCGGCGTACAGGTGGGGACGACCTCCCTCGACGCGGTCAAGAACGTCATCGAGCCCGCCGACGACCCCAACGTCTACAACGACCAGATCGACGTCGTGAACGCGTTGAAGAACAAGCAGGTGGACGCGGTGGTCGTGGACCTGCCGACGGCGTTCTACGTGACGGCCGCCCAGGTCGAGAAGTCGAAGATCGTGGGCCAGTTCAGCTCGACGGGCGGCACGCCCGAGGAGTTCGGGCTGGTCATGGAGAAGGGCAGCGCGCTCAAGCCCTGTGTGGACAAGGCCGTCGACGCGCTGAAGTCCAAGGGCGAACTGGCCAAGATCGAGCAGCAGTGGCTCGGCTCGGCGGCCGGCGCGCCCGAGCTGCGATGAGCGAGTGGGTCAAGTCGGAGCGGCAGGTCGAGCGGGAGCGGACACGCAGGACGCACGCCCGCCGCTCGGCCTCGATCGCGACGGCCTCCACGATCGTCTTCCTCGTGCTGGTCGTGTGGGGGGTCACCAACTCGCCCGGCTGGCCGCGGGTGCGGGAGACGTTCTTCGACGGCGGCCAGTTCGCCCTGGCGCTGCCCGACGTGCTGCGCGGGTTCCTGCTCAACATCAAGATCTTCCTGATCGCCGAGGTGCTGATCCTGGTCGTCGGCCTGCTGGTGGCGCTGGCCAGGAGCATCAAGACGCCGGCGTTCTTCCCGATCAGGGCGCTGGCCACGCTCTACACCGACGTCTTCCGCGGCGTGCCGACGATTCTCGTGATCTATCTGGTCGGGTTCGGGCTGCCGGCGCTCAGGTTGCAGGGCATCCCCTCCGACCTGGCGACGCTGGGCATCATCGCGTTGACGCTGTCGTACGGCGCGTACGTGGCCGAGGTGTTCCGCGCGGGCATCGAGACCGTGCATCCGAGCCAGGTGGCGGCGGCCCGCTCGCTCGGGCTCGGCCACATCAAGACCATGCGGTTCGTGGTCCTGCCGCAGGCCACCCGCCGGGTCGTGCCGCCGCTGCTGAACGACTTCGTCTCCCTGCAGAAGGACACCGCGCTGGTGGCCACCATCGGGCCGATGGAGGCGCTCAGGCAGGCGCAGATCCACGCGGCCAGCACGTTCAACTACACCTCCTACCTGGCCTCGGCACTGCTGTTCATCCTGCTCACTATCCCCATGGCCCGGCTCACCGACCACCTGGCCGCCCGTACGCGGAGGAGGCGCGGCGCATGAGCGTTTTGACTATTGAGGGGGTGTGGAAGAACTTCCACGGTCACGACGTGCTGCGCGGCATCGACCTGGAGGTGGCCCCGCACGAGGTGGTGAGCCTCATCGGGGCGTCCGGCTCGGGCAAGTCCACGCTGCTGCGCTGCGTCAACCTGCTGGAGACGGTGGACGACGGCAGCATCCACCTCGACGGCGAGGAGATCACCGATCCCCGTGTGAACGTCGACCAGGTACGCAGGCGGCTCGGCATCGTGTTCCAAGCCTTCAACCTGTTCCCGCACATGAGCGTGCTGGACAACATCACGCTGGCGCCCCGGCAGGTGCACGGGAAGCCGAGGGTGGAGGCGGAGGAGCAGGCGCATGGGCTGCTGGCCAGGTTCGGGCTGGCGGAGAAGGCACGCGCCTACCCCGACCAGCTCTCCGGCGGGCAGCAGCAGCGGGTGGCCATCATCAGGGCGCTGGCCACGCGGCCCCGGCTGATGTTGCTCGACGAGGTCACCTCGGCGCTCGACCCCGAGCTGGTGGTCGAGGTGCTGGGGATCGTCAGGGAGCTCAAGGAGTCGGGCATGACGATGATCCTCACGACCCATGAGATGGGCTTCTGCCGGGACATCTCGGACACCGTGTGCTTCCTGGACGGCGGCGTGCTGCTGGAGAAGGGTCCGCCCGACAAGATCTTCACCTCGCCGGAGAACCCCCGTACCCAGGAGTTCCTGCGCAGCGTCCTGGAGTCCGGCCGCTTCTGACCTGCCTCCGGGCCTCCCCGAGGGCCTGAGCCGCCCCTGGGCGTCCCCGGCGGGAACAGGGCTAGCGGCGGTGCCGGCCGTGAGGTGTGGTCCTGGCCGGGGTCTGGGGGCTGGCCAGGAGGCTGTGGCGGCGGCCGTACAGGAGGTAGACGACGAGGCCGAAGGCCATCCACAGGGCGAACCAGGCCCAGGTCAGCACGCGCAGGTTGACCAGGAGCCAGAGCGTGGCCACCAGCGACAGCGCCGGCAGCAGCGGCGAGAGCGGCACCCGGAACCCCCGCTCCAGGTCCGGCATCCGCCGCCGCATCACGATCACCCCGGCCGCCACGAACGCGAACGCGAACAGCGTCCCGATCACCACGAGCTCCCGCATCTGGATCACCGGCACGAACTCCGCCAGCACGATCGCCACGAGCCCGATCACCAGCGTCACCCGCGTGGGCGTGTGGTAGCGGCGGCTCACGGAGGCCAGTCCGTGGGGGATGAGCCCGTCACGCGCCATCGAGAACAACACCCGCGTCTGCCCCACGATCAGCACCAGGATCACGGTGGTCAGCCCGAGCACCGCGCCCGCGTCGATGACGTGCGCCATCCAGCCCTCGCCCACGGCCCGGAACGCGCTGGCCAGCGGCCCCACCTCGGAGATCCTCGTGTACGACACCATGCCGATCATGACCAGCGCCACCGCGAGGTAGACGACGGTCGCGATCACCAGGCTGCGGATCATGCCCCTGGGCACGGCCCTGCGCGCGTTCACGGTCTCCTCGGCCGAGGTGGCCACGATGTCGAACCCGATGTAGGCGAACGCGATCGCCGAGGCCGCCGCGAACACCCCGAACCACCCGAACGCCTGGCTCTCCCCGTAGAAGATCTCCAGTACGGTCGCCGGCGCCGCGTCAAGAGTCTTGGGCGGCACGTAGAACTCGCCGAAGTTGGCCACGTCGATGTGCGGCAGGCCCACGACGATGACCGCGCCGATGGCCAGCAGCTTGGCCGACACCATGACCCACAGCGCCCGCAGCCCGATCCGCGCGCCCAGGGCCACGATGCCGGTCAGCAGCACCAGGATCACCACCACGAGCAGGTCCTGGACGAGGTCCGCGTTGGGGACGCGCAGGCCGAAGTTGGTGAGCGCCCCGACCGCGATCGCGCCCCAGGCCCTGGCCACCACCGCGGCGGCGAACTGCAACTCCAGGATCAGCGCCCAGCCGATGATCCACGCCCAGACCTCGCCGAAGATGACGTAGGTGAAGGTGTACGCGCTGCCGGAGGTCGGCATCGTGGAGGACAGCTCGGCGTAGCACAGGCACGCGAGCAGGCACGCGATGCCCGCGATCATGAAGGAGATGATCACCCCGGGCCCGGCCGTGGTGGCCGCCTGCTCGCCGGCGATGCTGAAGATGCCGGCTCCGATCATCACCCCGAGACCGAGCACGACCAGGTCGGCGGGCCGGTAGAGCTCGGCCAGGCTGTGCCGGGCGCCGGTGCGCAGCCCGGTGGCCTCCGTAGGCGGCAGTTTTCGCAGAATCGTGGACAAGGCACACCCCGCTCAGGGAACGCGCCCACTCTGTCTCACCCCTTGGACAACGGCAAGCACGAAACAATCACGCCCCGGTCACCAGCCATGCGGTGCCGGACGCCCGCCGTACGAGGGTGATCAAACGTGCCGCCATCCACACCCCGAGCGCGCACCAAAGAGCAACCACCCCGAAACCGGCGGCGAACAGCGCGGCGGGCAGGTACGCGAGAGTCGTCCACACCCCGGCCCACGCCAGGTACCGCTGATCCCCGGCCCCGATCAACACCCCGTCGAGGACGAACACCACCCCGCACACCGGCTGGAAGAGCGCCACGGGCCACAAAAGCCCCAGCAACAACGCCGTGACCTGCGGGTCGGCGTCGAACAACCCCGGCAACACCGGCCGGGCCGCCACCACGAGCAGCCCCAGCGCGATGCCCGACCAGACGCCCCACTGCACCATTCGCTTCGTCGCCGCCTTGGTCTCCTCCACATCTCCCGCCCCCAGCGAGCGCCCGGTGATGGCCTGGCCCGCGATGGCGATGGCGTCCAGGGCGAAGGCGAGCAGCGTCCACACCTGCGTGGCCAGCGCGTACGCGGCCAGCTCCGACTCGCCCATCCTGGTGGCGATCACGGTGGCGGCCAGCAACACGACCCGCATGCAGGCGGTACGGATGAACAGGGCGAACCCCGCCGTACCCGCCTGCTTGATCCCCGCCAGCCCCGGCGTCAGCGTCGTCCCCAGCCGCCGCGCCCCCCGCGCCACCACCACGAGGTACACCACGGCGCCCATGGTCTGCGCCAGCACCGTCCCCCAGGCCGATCCCGCGATGCCCCACCCCAGCCCCAGCACGAACCAGGCGTTCAGCCCCGCGTTCACCGCGAACGACCCCACGGCCACCACGAGTGGCGTCACCGTGTCCCGCAGCCCGCGCAGCACCCCGGTCCCGGCCAGCACGACCAGCATGCCGGGCGCGCCGAACAGGCTGATCCGCAGGTACGTCACGGCCTGCGCGGCCTGCGTGCCGCTCGCGCCGAACAACTCCACGATCGCCGGCGCCAGCGGCCAGCACACCACGATCAGGCCGGCTCCGATGGTCAGCGCCAGCCAGATGCCGTCCACACCGCTGCGCATGGCCCGCGCGTGGTTGCCCGCCCCCGACTGGCGCGCCACCGACGCGGTCGTACCGTAGGCGAGGAAGACGCACAGGCTCACGAACGTCGTCAGCACCGCGCCGGCGACCCCCAGGGCGCCCACCGCCGTGGTGCCGAGGCCGTGCCCCACGATGGCGTAGTCGGCCAGCAGGAAGAGCGGTTCGGCCACCAGCGCCCCGAATGCCGGGACAGCCAGCCGCATTATCTCCCGGTCTCTGGGGGTAATGAGCATTCGTCCATTATGGCCATTACACGGCGTGTCGGGCCAACTTTCTTTTCTCCACAGCCGGTGGACACAGTTCGCCCTGCTCAGCCGGGCTTCGGTGGATATCCGCAAGAGTTATCCCCAGCTCCGTCCACAGGCCGTTCACACCCTCAGCGGGACTGTGCACAGCTTGACCACAGGGTTGTCCACAGGCCACGTTGCCGACTGCCCGCGACTCCGCGAAACTGTCAGACCGGTCGACTACAAGTGGGGGTGGTGCGACCGCCTGCAAGATGTTCGAGGGGGCGCGGTGAGCATAGAAGAAGAGGCCGGCGGAGGCCCAGGTTTCGAACGCACCCCGCCCAGCAACATCGACGCGGAGCAGTCGGTCCTCGGCGGCATGCTGCTGTCCAAAGACGCCATCGCCGACGTCGTGGAGATCCTGCGCTCCGACGACTTCTACCGCCCGGCACACCAGATGGTCTACGACGTCATCACCGACCTCTACGGCCGGGGCGAGCCGGCCGACGCGGTCACCGTCTTCGACGAGCTGCAGAAGCGCGGCGAGATGGCCAGGGTGGGCGGCGCCGCCTATCTCCACACCCTCACCGCGGTCGTCCCCACGGCCGCCAACGCGGGCTACTACGCCAAGATCGTCCGAGAGCAGGCCATCCTGCGCCGCCTCATCGAGGCCGGCACCCGCATCGTCTCCTTCGGCTACGGCGGCCAGAACGAAGAGGTCGACGACCTCGTGGACCGCGCCCAGGCCGAGATCTACAAGGTCACGGAGCGGCGCACCTCGGAGGACTACGCGCCCCTGGCCGACATCATGCCCGGCGCCCTCGACGAGCTGGAGGCCATCGGCAGCCGCGGCGGCCAGATGGTCGGCGTGCCCACCGGCTTCGCAGACCTCGACCAGCTCACCAACGGCCTCCACCCGGGCCAGATGATCGTCGTCGCCGCCCGTCCCGCCATCGGCAAATCGACCCTTGGCCTTGACTTCGCCCGTTCCGCCGCGATCAAGCATGGGATGTCCACGGTCATCTTCTCCCTGGAGATGTCCCGCAACGAGATCACCATGCGTCTGCTCTCCGCCGAGGCCCGCGTGGCCCTGCACAACATGCGCTCCGGCATGATGACCGATGACGACTGGACCCGCCTGGCCCGCCGCATGAGCGAGGTGGCGGAGGCGCCGCTGTTCATCGACGACTCGCCCAACATGTCGATGATGGAGATCAGGGCCAAGTGCCGGCGGCTCAAGCAGCGCAACGACCTGAGATTCGTGGTCATCGACTACCTGCAGCTCATGAGCTCGCCGAAGAAGACCGAGAGCCGCCAGAACGAGGTCTCGGAGATCTCCCGTGCCATCAAGCTGCTGGCCAAGGAGCTTGAGGTCCCCGTCATCGCGATCTCCCAGCTCAACCGTGGCCCCGAGCAACGCACCGACAAGCGCCCCCAGGTCAGCGACCTGCGTGAGTCGGGGTGCCTGACAGCGGATACGCGAATCCTCAGGGCCGACACGGGGGCGGAGACGTCGCTGGGCGAGCTTCTGGAGTCCGGCGCACGCGACATCCCCGTCTGGTCTCTGGATGAGAACCTTCGGCTTGTGCGGCGCACCATGACGCATGTCTTCCCCAGCGGCACGAAGGAAGTCTTCAGGCTACGGCTGACGTCGGGCCGGGAGATCAAGGCGACGGCCAACCATCCCTTCATGACCTACGAGGGCTGGCGGCCGTTGGGGGAGATCGGCCCGGGCACGCGCCTCGCCGTCCCGCGTCACGTCCCGGCCCCTCGGGACCTTCAGGAGTGGCCTGACAGTGAGGTCATCCTGCTGGGACACATGATCGGAGACGGCTCGTTCGTCAGGAGGCAGCCGATCCGGTACGCAAGCAAGGATGAGGCTTGCCTGGAGGAGGTCACGAAAGCGGCCAAGCATTTCGGGGTCAACGTGGTGCGCGACGACTACGCCGCCGCGCGGGTCACCACGCTGCGGCTCCCCGCTCCGTACCGGCTCACGCACGGCAAACGCAACCCCATCGCTGCCTGGCTTGACGGTCTCGGGCTGTTCGGCCTCCGAAGCCACGAGAAGTTCATCCCGGAAGGGGTTTTCTCACTACCGAAGAGGCAGGTCGCGCTGTTCCTGAAACACCTGTGGGCAACCGACGGATGTGTGTGGTGGGACGAGAAGCGCGGCCAGTCGCGGATCTACTACAGCTCAACGAGCCGTCGCTTGATTGACGACGTTGCGCGACTGCTGCTTCGGTTCAACGTGATGACTCGCATCAAGACGACACAGAAGGATGACTACCGGCCCGGATACCAGCTCCACGTCTACGGCTCGGAGAATCAGCTCCGATTCCTGGAAGAGGTAGGCGTGCACGGCGAACGGGCGAAGCACGCCGCGCGCTGCATGCCGGCACTTCTGGCAGCCAAGAGCAACACGAACCTCGACACGGTCCCGCGCGAGGTGTGGAACGACGTACGCACCGTGCTCGCAGAGAAGAGCATGACCCATCGGGCGTTTTCCGTGGAACTGGGCACTCAGTTCTGCGGCAGCACCCTGTGGAAGCACGCACCCAGCCGGGAGCGCCTGGGCCGGGTGGCGGCGATTCTGGATGACGCTCAAATGGAGATGCTGGCGACGAACGACGTCTTCTGGGACGAGGTCGCCTCGATCGAAAGCCTGGGCGAGCAGCAGGTCTATGACGCCACAGTGCTGAACACCCACAACTTCGTGGCCAACGGCATATCGGTTCACAACAGCATCGAGCAGGACGCCGACATGGTCATCCTGCTGCACCGGGAGGACGCCTACGAGCGGGAGTCGCCGCGAGCGGGCGAGGCCGACCTGATCGTGGCCAAGCACCGTAACGGCCCCACCGCCACGGTGACGGTCGCCTTCCAGGGCCACTACAGCCGCTTCGTGGACATGGCCCAGCACTAGCGGGCGGCGGCGAGCCGGTCGAGCCATTCGCTGAGCAGGCGCCGCTCGGCCTCGCTCAACGTCGTCTGCTCGGGCAACGTGGCCCGCAGGGCCCTGGCCGCCCCCGCGGGCCCCGCGTCCTGTACGGCGGGCTCTTCGGTGGTGACGGCGGCGACCATCGACTCCCGCATGGTGGTCAGCAGGGCCTGGTCGCGTTGGTCGTCGGGCAGTGACAACCAGGTGAGCACGGCACCGCGCGCCGTCGCATGGATGATCTGGGCCGCGAGCCGCTCGTCGACGCGGAGCCAGCCACCGGCGGCCAGGCGGCGGATGCGTCCCAGCAGAATCCGCATGCCGGCCTGGAACGCGGCCGACGTGGTGCCACGCCGGGGCTCGCCGTACATCAGCGTGTACAGAGCGGGGTTGGTCAGCCCGAACTCGACGGCCAGGTCCCAGCCCGCACACAGGTCCTCGATCGGGTCCTCGACGACGGGGCCGACCTGTTTGCTCGCGAGGAACGTGGCGTAGCCGTGCTCGGCCACCGCTTCCAGCAGCCCGTCCATGTCGACGAAGTGACGGTAGATCGCCGGAGGTTGCACCCCGGCCGCCGCCGCGACGGCCCGGGTGGTGACCGCTTCGCGGCCCTCGCGCGCGAGCAGGTCGGCGGCGGCATCGATCACGCGCCGGCGGGTGAGCTCGCGCCCACCCGCGGGCTCGGCGGTGCCGGTGACGTCAGGCATGAATCAATGGTAATGCCAGCCTCGATATCAGTGATACAGGCGGTCAGTTCGGCGCGGCCGACCAGTCCTCGACGGTGGTCACCTCTGCCTGACGGACGAACACCTTGCCGACGAGGACCTCGTGGACCTCGGGGTCCGGGTCGTAGCAGCCGTCGGACAACACCGTGAGCTGATAGTCGAGGTCGGCCGCCTCGCGCAGCGTGGACAGCACGACCCCGCTCGTGGCGACCCCGGTCAGCACGAGGTGGTCGATGTCACCCGACCGCAACACCAGCGACAGGTCGCTGCCGGTGAACGCGCTCACCCGCTTCTTCGTCACGACGGTCTCCTCCTTCAGTGGCTCGACCCCGGGGTGGATGGCGGCGGAGGCGTCACCTTCGACGAACACCCCCGGCGGCAACGCGCCGAACGTCTTGTTGCGCGAAGCACTCTCGGGGTGGCCGGGGCGGAAGCCGAGCACCACGTGGATCACCGGGATCCCGGCCCCCCGCGCGGCCTCGACCGCCTTGGCCAGCCGCGGCACGTAGCCCTCGTCCTTGACCATGCTCACGATCCCCTGCTGAACATCCATGACAAGCAACGCAGTGTTGGACATGTTTGACGAACCTCTCTCAATGGTTGAATTCACGGCCGCGCCAACGCGGCCTAGTCTGCGGTCCGCCGCGGTCACCACGAGGAACACGATGGCGGTGCCGAGCATGAACCAGCTCAAATGGTGCAGCCCGGCGGTGTCGGCGCCCTGCGCGAGGAAGGCGCCGCCGGCGGCGGAGGCGGTGATCGCGCCAAGATAGCCGAAGGTGCGCAGCAGCCCGGAGGAGGAGCCGATGCGCTCCGGATCCGCCTGGTGATACACGGAGTTCTGCAGCGCGAGGTTGTTCAGCCCCTGCGGCACACCGAACACGGCGGCGACGACCAGCAGCAGCCAGAACGGGCTGCCGGGGCCCAGCGTGAGCAGCAGGACGCAGGCGGCGATCTGCCCCAAGGCCCCGGTCATCAGCTTGCCGCGCACCTCCTGGTGCCGCCCGGCGACGACCGAGACGACGATCGCGACCCCGAACAACGGCAGTTGCGCCATCCCGGCCTGCGCGGCGGAGAGCCCTCGTCCCTCCTCCATCCACTGCGTGTAGCCGAAGAGGACGGAGTAGGCGACGACGTAGGCGAGCAACGCCCGTACGTAGGTGAGGACCAGCGGCAGGTTGCCGCGCAACAGCCGCAGGTCGATGAACGGGGAGGCCGTCCGCAACTCCCATCCCGCGAAGGCGGCCCCGGCGACCACCACCACGGCCGGCAGGTACCAGCGGCCCGGGTTCATCAGGAACAACAGCAGCGTCACCAGGGTGACCCCGAACAGCCCCATACCCGGCAGGTCGAGCCCGCGCTCGCCACCGGATCCCGGCGTGGCGGTGCTCTTCGGCAGGCGCAGCGCGCCCAGGACCAGTCCGGCGGCCGCGAGCGGAAGGTTGACCGCGAACGTCGTGTGCCAGCCGCCCACGCCGATGAGCACCCCGCCGAGGCTGGGCCCGATGACGGCGATCGTCTGCGTGGCGACCGAGATCGCGGTGAGCACCCCGGCAGGGCTGTCGCGCCCGGTTCGCCTGGCCTCGCTGCGGATCAGGTACATCGCCGACGGGTATCCCGCGCACGTGCCGAGCCCCAGGATCACCCGCGCCGCGACGAGCACGGCGAGGTTCGGCGCGAACATGCCGATGACGCCGGCGAGCCCGGTCAGTGCCGTGCCGATGAGGTAGAGGCGGCGCGGGCCGTACAGGTCGATCAGCCGCCCCACGACCGGCTGGCCGATCGCGGTGGCCAGGTAGAGCCCCGAGATGAGCCAGGCCGTCTCGGACGGCGACGCGCCGAACGCGACCCCGATCGGTACGAGCGCCACGGAGATGATCGAGGAGTTGACCGGGTTCAGTATCGAGCCGATGATCATCGGAGCGAGCAGTCTGCGGTCGAAGCCTTCCCCGCGACGAGGGCGGATCATTCCTCGGTGAGCCTTTCCAGCAGCGCCAGCGCCGTCAGCAGGGCCTGCCGCTCAGGCTCGGTGTAGCGATCCTCCAGGGCGCGGGCCAGCCACTCCTCCCCGGCGCGGCGCTTGTCCTCCAGGAAGGCGTGCCCGCTCTCGCTCACCGACACCAACTGCCGGCGCCCGTCGGAGGGGTCCGCGTGCCGCTCTATCAGGCCGCGCTCGTCCAGCACCTGCAGGGTAGCGGCCATCGACTGGTGCCTGACCCTCTCCGCCGCGGCGAGATCGCTCGTGGACCGCGGGCCGAACTTGTCGAGCCTGCTGAGCACCGACGTCTGCGAGGGTGTCAGCCCCTCGGTGTCGTACGTCTGCTTGAGCCGCCTGCGCAGCCGGCCCACCACGGTGCGTACGTCCCGCGCGGCCCGTACCGACGACTCCGACACGTCCACATCCATATCCGCAGCCTAAACTGCGCAGTTTCAACTGCGCTAGTCGATGTGACAAAGCAGACATCAGCCCCAGGAATGGCGCGAGTCAGCTCCAGTGCTCTAGCGAATGACTGAGAGCGAAGGGAACAACGCCATGACCATCCTCATCGCCTACGACGGCTCGGCCGACTCGCGCGCCGCCATCGAGTTCGCCGCCAAGCACCTGTCAGCCGAGCCCGCGCTCCTCGTCACCGTGTGGGAGCCGCTGCTGGTCCAGCTCAAGAGGTACCCGCTGGCCGCGGGCGCGCTCGACTCGGACACCGAGGACGAGGCGCACGCGCAGGCCGATCATCATGCCAAGGAAGGGGCCGAGCTGGCGATCGCCTCCGGACTCGCGGACGTCACCTATCGGGCGGTGGCCGACAACGAGTCGATCTGGAAGACGATCGTGGACGTGGCGGACGAGGTCGACGCCTCGGTGATCGTGACGGGCTCGCGCGGCCTGGCCGGCGTCAGGTCGGTGCTGCTCGGCAGCGTCTCCAACCATGTGCTGCACCACGCCCACCGGCCGACCCTGATCGTCCCTCCGGTCAAGAAGCCCTGAGCGCGGCGTCAGGAGGCCGTGGCGCAGCAGTTCTGCGGCGGGCAGAGCCGGGTGTCGATGCGTCGCGCGCCCGGCCCCTCGTCGCCCAGCCGATCGTGCGGATTGGCCACCGGGCAGCGATCCAGCGACAGGCAACCGCACCCGATGCAGTCGGTGAGATCGTCACGCAGCCGCTGAAGCTGCTCGATCCGGTCGTCCAGCTCACCCCGCCAGGCCGCCGACAGCCTCGCCCAGTCGTCGCGGGTCGGCGTACGCTCGTCCGGCAGTTCGGCCAGGGCGTCCTTGATGACCTTCAGCGGGATGCCGATGCGCTGGGCCAACCTGATGAAGGCGACCCTGCGCAGGCTGTCACGGGGGTAGCGGCGCTGGTTGCCCGCCGTACGCCGGCTGCCGATGAGGCCCTTGGCCTCGTAGAAGTGGAGAGCCGAGACGGCCACGCCGCTGCGTTCCGCGAGCTGCCCGACCGTGAGCTCCTTGCTGTTCCAGGCGACCTTCGTCATACCTGGAGATTACTTGAGGGTTCGCTCGAAGAAGGTCTCCAGCACGATGACCGTCTGCGTACCGGTCACGCCGTCCACCTGGAAGACGCGGCGCAGCACGTCCTGGAGTTCGCGCGGGCCGGCCGTGCGGACCTTGAGCAACACCGACGCCGGCCCCGCGATGACGTGCGCCTCCTCCACCTCCGGGATCCCCGCCAGTCCCTCCGCGCTGTCACCCATCCACGACCCGCCGTCCACCAGCACGTACGCCGTCACCGCCCGCCCGAGCGCCGCCTGATCCACCTCGATCGTGGTGCGCCTGATGACCCCGCGCTCACGCAGCTTGCGCACCCGCTCGTGCGCCGCCCCGCTGGACAACCCCACCGCCTGGCCGAGCGCCGCGTACGACTGCGTCGCGTCCTCCTGCAACAGACCGATCAGCATCCTGTCGATGTCATCCACGGCAGAATGCTATCTCGCGATATGCCCGGCAAACCGAACCGCGTAGGGTGGAGACCATGACGATCCCCACTGAGTTCGAAGTCCTGGACGAGCGGTTCGCCGGGGTCGGCGGAGACGACAAGGTCGAGATCCTGCACACCGGCACCCGCTGGGCGGAAGGCCCCGTCTACTTCCCGGCCGGCCGCTTCCTGGTCTGGAGCGACATCCCCAACGAACGCATGTTGCGCTGGGACGAGATGACCGGCGCGGTGGGCCCGTACCGGCAGCCGTCCGGCTACACCAACGGCAACACGCTCGACCGCGAGGGCCGGCTGATCTCCTGCGAGCAGGGCAGCCGCCGCGTCACCCGCACCGAGCACGACGGCTCGATCACCGTGATCGCCGACCGGTGGCAGGGCAGGCGGCTCAACAGCCCCAACGACGTGATCGTCCGCTCCGACGGCTCCATCTGGTTCACCGACCCTCCCTACGGGATCATCAGCAACTACGAGGGCGTCGCCGCCGAGCAGGAGATCGACGGCTGCCACGTCTACCGGGTCGATCCGGCGACGGGCGAGGTGCGCATCGTGGCCGGCGACTTCGTCCGGCCCAACGGCCTGGCCTTCTCGCTGGACGAGCGGCGGCTCTACATCGCCGACACGAGGGCCAGGCATGTACGGGTGTTCGAGGTGGGCGACGACGGCACCCTCGGCGGCGGCAAGGTGTTCGCCGAGGGCGTCGAGGGCGACAACTACGACGGCCTGCGCCTCGACGACACCGGCCGCGTCTGGGCCGCGGCCGGCAAGGCGGTGCTCTGCTATGACCCCGACGGCACGCTGATCGGCCGGCTCAGGCTGCCCGAGTTCACGGCCAACCTGGTCTTCGGCGGGCTCAAGCGCAACCGCATGTTCATCACCGCGTCCTCCTCGCTCTACTCCCTGATGTCGAACGTCACCGGCGCGCGCCCGGTCTGGGCCGGGCGCTGACGCCTGCCGTGCCCCCGCGGCGACGGCAGGCGCCCTCATTCCCACCGGAAGAGGCGGATGGCCAGCCCGCCGAAGACCACCAGGCCCACGGCCACCACCACCAGGTGGAAGAGCTGCGGAGCGTGGCCCGCCCAGGTGTCCCTGAGCGCCTGGGCGAACGGCCCCGCCACGGAGTAGTCGCTGATCGTCCGCAGCGCGTCCGGCATGACGTCGCGCGGCACCCACATCCCCGCCAGGAGCATCAGCGGGAACATCACCGCCGACCCGATGCCGGGCGCGACCTTGCCGTTCGGCGCGACCGCGGCGATCACCAGCCCCAGGGCCATCAGCGCGGCGCTGCCGAGCAGGAAGACCAGGATGAAACCGGCCCACTGCCGGGGCGCCGACGAGCCGAAGACCACCGCGCCGGTAACGATGAGGATCACCGTGGACAAGGCTCCGACGCCCAGGTTGACCAGGAGCTGCACGCCCAGCAGCCGCCCGGGGTGCATGGGGGTGGTGGACATCCGCCGCAGCACCCCCTGCTCCCGGTAGGCGGTCAGCACCGCGGGCACCACATTGCAGGTCAGCACCAGCAGCGACAGCAGCGTCATCATGGTCGGCCACTGCGTGTCGACGAAGCGCTCCCCCTGCTTCACCGCGGTGAAGTCCGGGACGCTGAGCCCCAGCACGACCAGGAGCGCGACAGGCAGCGCGAGGGTGAACAACAACAGCGGCCATTCGCGCAGGTGCAGCTTGGTCTCCACGAGGAGCAGCTTCATGACAACTTCCTTCCGGTGAGGGCGAGGAACGCGTCGTCGAGCGTGGCCTGCTCGATGCGCAGATCCCCGGGAACGACCTGGTGGTGGGCCAGGGCGAGGGTGACGGCGGGGGCGAGGTTGCCCGTGCCGGCGACCACGACCTGACCGCCGCTCCTGGTGACCTCCCGCACCTCGGGCAGGGCCAGCAGCACGGCGTCATCGACGGGCGCCGAGGGCCTGAACCGCACCCGCTGCTCCCCGCCCACCTGACTGATGAGCCCGGCGGGCGTGTCGGTGGCGACCACCTTGCCCGCGTCGATGAGCGCGATCCGGTCGCAGAGCCGTTCTGCCTCCTCCATGAAGTGGGTGACGAGCACGATGGTCACACCCGAGTCGCGTACCTGCTCGATCAGCTCCCACGTGTCCCTGCGGGCCTGCGGGTCGAGGCCGGTCGTCAGCTCGTCCAGCACCGCCACGCGCGGCCGGCCCACCAGCGCCAGCGCCACGGACAACCGCTGGCGCTGGCCGCCGGACAACTTCTTGAACGCGGTGTTCCGCTTGCTCTCCAGGCCCACCCGCTCCATCAGCTCCCGCCAGTCAGCGGGGTCGGGGTAGAAGGAGGCGTACAGGTCCAGGGCCTCCCACACCTTGATCTTCTCCGGCAGCGCCGCGCTCTGCAGCTGCATGCCCAGGACCTGGCGCAGCTCGTCCCGGTCCGCCCGCGGGTCCAGCCCGGTCACCCGTACGGTGCCGCCGTCGGGCGCCCGCAGCCCCGCCACGCATTCCACGGTGGTGGTCTTGCCCGCGCCGTTCGGGCCGAGGATGCCGAAGATCTCCCCATCCGCCACCTCGAAGGACACATCGTCGACCGCCAGGTGCTTCGGATACTGCTTGCGCAGGTTCCTGACCTCGATGATTTTCATGCCTTCGACGCTAGGAACGCGGCGTCCATCGGAGAATCTGGCTAGATGCCCGGTAAGGGTGTACCTAGGTGCAGTGACCGCGGGCGTACGGGTGACGCAAACTGGTGACATGCTCAGGAGGCTCGGTCAGGTCACGACGTTGCTCGCGCTCATCGTCGTGCAACTCCCCATGATCGTCCTGATGGCCGTCATGATTCTCCTGTCGTTGGCGCTGGGCATGGTCTTCCTCTTCCCGCCACAGGTGAGAGTGGTCAGGCGGCTCGCCGAGCTGCACCGCAGGCTGGTACGCGACTGGACGGACATCAAGATCGAGCCCCCGTACCTGCCGGCGCCCCCGCCCCCGATCCCGCAGTCGGACGGGATGTACCGCTCGGAGCGCACGCTCTACAAGACCCCCCGCGTGCCGGCCTGGAACAACCGCTGGAAGTGGCTGGTCAGTGACCCGGCGACCTGGCGCGACACGGTCTGGCTGGTGTTCGACCCGCCGGTGAAGGTGGCTCTGCTGCCGTTGCTCCTCCTGATCCCCGAGCGCGGCCTGCGCGTCTACGGCCACTGGTGCGACATCCTGCTCGGCGCCACCGCCGCCAGCCGCCTGGCCGGCCAGGTGAGCCACCTCAGGCGCACCCGCCACCTGGCCGCGGACACGCAGGCGGCCGAGATGCGCAGGATCGAGCGCGACCTGCACGACGGCACGCAGGCCAGGCTCGTGGCGATCGGCATGACGCTCGGCGCGGTTGAGCAACTCGTCGACACCGACACGAACGCCGCCAAGGCGCTGCTGGCCAAGGCCAGGGACGCCTCCTCCGAGACGCTCACGGAGCTGCGCAGGGTCATCCGCGGCATCCACCCTCCCGTGCTGGCCGAGCGGGGGCTGGGCGACGCCGTACGCGCGCTGGCCATGGACAGCCCGCTGCAGGTCACCGTGGAGGTCGACCTGCGGCACCGGCCGGAGGCGCCGGTGGAGGCCGCCGTGTACTTCGCGGTCAGCGAACTGCTCTCCAACGCCGCACGGCACGGAGACGCCGGCACGGTGACCGTGGACCTCAGCTCCAACGGCCCCGACCTGCGCGTGACCGTCACCGACGACGGCATGGGCGGCGCCGATCCGGCCAAGGGCAGTGGCCTGGCCGGCATCGAGCGCAGGCTGGCCGCCTTCGACGGCGTGCTCGCTCTGAACAGCCCGCCGGGCGGCCCCACGACGGTGACCATGAACCTGCCCCGGGCCCTGCCTCAGTACTGGGGCGGCCAGTGGGCGGGCGAGCTGCCCAGGCTGCCGCGCTGGAAGGCGGTCACGGTCCTCATCCTCTGGGCCACTGCCTGGTGTCCGACGTTCCCGCAGGGGATCGTGGCCGGGGTGTTCAAGATTCTCGGGGTCGAGGACAAGACCTGGTTCCTGGCGCTGTACATGCCCGAGGCCTGGCAGTGGCCGGCGATCTTCGGCATGATCACCATCGGTGTCATCATGCATGTCATGGCCATCCGCATCCCAGCCGCCCACAACCGCGAACGCTTCATGGAGCAGGCCACGCCGTTCAAGCCCTGGTGCCCATGAACCGCGTACTGATCGCCGAAGACCTCTACCTGCTCAGAGACGGCCTCGTCCACCTGCTCCAGGCCCACGGCTTCACCGTCGTGGCGGCCGTGGAGAGCGGGCCCGAGCTGCTGAAAGGGCTGCTGGAGCTGCGCCCGGACGTGTCGATCGTGGACGTGCGGCTGCCGCCCACGTTCACCGACGAGGGCCTGCAGGCCTCGCTCGCGGCCAGGACGCAGGTGCCCGGCCTGCCCGTCCTCGTGCTGTCCCAGCACGTCGAACAGCTCTACGCCCGCGAACTCCTGGCCGACGGCTCGGGCGGGATCGGCTACCTGCTCAAGGACCGCGTCTTCAACGCGGAGCAGTTCATCGACGCCGTACGCAGGGTCGCCGCGGGCGGGACCGCCATGGACCCGGAGGTCATCGCCAAGCTGCTGGCCAGGAACGCCAGGCACGAGCCGCTGGCCGCGCTCACGCCGCGCGAGCGCGAGGTGCTGGAGGCGATGGCCGGGGGGCGCTCCAACGCGGCGATCTCGCAGCGGCTCTACCTGAGCGAGAGCGCTGTGGCCAAGCACACGGCCTCCATCTTCGCCAAGCTCGGCCTCGCGCCGTCGGACGACGACAATCGCCGCGTGCTGGCCGTACTCGCCTACCTCAACAGCCGTTGACCGCGCTCGCCGACGGGGCCTTGCCCGGAACCGCGCTGAGTTGTCGGTGGCACCGGCTATTTTCATAGAGGCACGGCGCGACGAAGAGGTGGTATCAGGTGAAAATCCGGGTAAACCGCGATGTTCTGGCAGATGCGGTGGCGTGGGCCGCCCGAATCCTGCCTTCCCGCCCCGTGGTGCCCGTCCTGTCCGGGCTGCTTCTGGAGGCGGGCGAGGAGCTCACGTTGTCCGCGTTCGACTACGACGTCTCCGCGCGGGCCATGATCGACGCCGAGGTGGTCGAGGAGGGGCGCGTGCTGATCCCGGGCCGCCTGCTGGCCGAGATCAGCCGGAGCCTGCCCGCCGACGACGTCGAGATCGTCACCGAGGGCCCAGAGGCGGTGCTGACCTGCGGAAGCGCCGAGTTCGGGCTGATCACGATGCCGGTCGAAGACTTCCCGACCCTGCCGGTCATGCCGCCGAGCATCGGCGCGATCGGCGGCGGTGTGTTCGCCTCCGCCGTCGGCCAGGTGGCGCCGGCGGCCAGCCGCGACGACACGCTGCCCATGCTCACCGGCATCAGGGTCGACATCGAGGGCGAGTCCGTGGCGATGGCGGCGACCGACCGCTACCGCATCGCCGCCCGCGACTTCGCCTGGCGTCCGGCCGGCCCCGACATCGCCGTCTCCGCCATGGTCCCGGCGCGGGTGCTGGTCGAGGTGGCCAAGTCGCTGCGCGGCGGCGAGGTCTCGGTCGCGATGGGCGACGGGGTGGCCGGGTTCGAGAGCGTCGGGCGCAGCACCACCGTGCGGCTGCTCGACGAGCAGTTCATCGACTATCGCGCCAGGCTGACCGCCGACTGGTCGATCAGGGCCGACGTGGCGGTGGCGCCGTTCGTCGGCGCGATCAAGCGCGTGGCGCTGGTGGCCGAGCGCAACACCGCGATCCGGCTGTCGTTCAGCCAGGGGCAGGTGCTGATCCAGGCCGGCGGCGGCGACATCGGGCGCGGCGCCGAGGTGGTCCCGTGCGAGCTGACCGGCGACGACATCCAGATCGCCTTCCAGTCGCAGTTCCTGCTCGACGGGCTGACGGGGATCGAGGGCGAGCTGGCCCGCATCAACATGGAGTCGCCCACCAGGCCCGCCCTCATCCAGGACGTGCCAGGCGACGCCCAGCCCGTCTTCCGCTACCTGGTCATGTCGCTGCGCCAGACCTAGTCGCCGCTCCGCTCGTCACTCCGGTCGGTGCTCTGCTGATCGTTCTGGCCGGTGCTCCGGTCGCCGTTCTGGTTGCTGCCCTGGTCGCCCGTCTGACGTTGGGTGACCAGCCGGAACACCCGCTTGAACTCCCGGTAGGCGTCCTCGCCCACGGCGCGCGCGTGGGCCGCCTCCATGTCGGCGAGGATGGCATCCGACTTGGCCATGAAATCGAGCCCCTTCTCTGTGGGCACGATCAGCTTGGCCCGCCGGTCGGCGGGATCGCGCTGCCGCTCCACATAGCCCAGCTCGACCAGCTCGTCCACGAGGGTGCCGATGACCTGCTTGTGCTGCCCCGAGCGCGCGGCCAGATCCGTGGCCCTGCTGCCTTCCTCATCCAGGTAGGCCAGCACCGCCCCATACCGGGGCCTCAGCCCGGGATGTCCCCGCTCGGCCAGCTCCGTGAACAGCTCCCGCTGCAGGCTGAACAGCGTCCGGCTGGACAGCACACCGAGATCGGGATCCTCCCGCCTACGCCGGCTCCTCCGCACCACGCGCCCCCACTTCGACCCTGGCCTCCACCATGGCCCACGAACACCATGGCCCACGAACCCCGGGACGCGGCGAGCCCACGCCGCCCGCGAGCCGACCGCCCGCGCCCGGAGGGGACCCAGCGCCACTTCCCAAGGACCTCAGCCCGTTACGGCCTTCCGCCCCCCGAGAGACCTCAGCCCGTTACGGACCTCGTGCCCCGCGAGGGACCTCAGCCCGTAATCGGCCTTCCGCTCATTACGGGCCTTCCGTCCCCCGAGGGACCTCAGCCCGCAATGAGCGGGCGAGGTCAGGATTCGGTGAGGGCGATGAGGATGTGTTCCATGCAGGCATGCCCAGCCCGCTCCGCCGCCGCCACGTCCCCGGCCGCGATGGCCCGGGCGATGGCGTCGTGCGGAATGTAGCTCTTGTTGAGCGACGTCCCGGCAGCCGTGATGCTGGCCCGCAACGCCGCCGAGAAGTCCTCATACAGGTCGATCAGCACCAGATTGTGTGTGGCGTGCGCGACTGCCATGTGGAAGGCGAGGTCGGCCTCGACGAAGAAGTCGGGGTCGTCGAGGTCCCAGGCACGTTCCCGCTCGGCCAGCGCGGCCTCGATGCGGACAATGTCCTCGTCGGTACGCCGGGTGGCGGCCAGGCGAGCGGACTCGACCTCGAGCGCACGGCGTACCTCAAGGATTTCGAGCTGCTCGGCCTGCCGCAACCGGCGCAACATCGCACCGGACAACTCGCTGGTCGCCCGGACGTAAGTGCCGTCCCCCTGACGGCACTCGAGCAGCCCGGCGTGCGTGAGCGCGCGTACGGCCTCTCGAACGGTGTTGCGACCCACCCCGAGTTGCTCGGCGAGCACGGTCTCGGTCGGAATCTTGCCGTTCATCGGCCACGACCCTGATGTGATCTGCTCCTTGAGCTGATCGATCACCTGGTCGACGAGCGAAGCCCGCTGCGCCGTACGCAGACTCACAGTCCGCCTCCTCCGGGGAAACCAATCATCCTATGAGTCAATGACTGGTCGACCCTAATTATTCCAGACTCAAAGACCAAATCTGGAGCTCCCGGAGGTTCAGCGAGAAACTGTGGTGTCCACCATCACCCCTGCCATTGCGGAGCGAACTCCGGCAGCTTCGAGGGCCTTACGATATGCGGCGGTCTGTTGTGCTCTGGACCCGACCCTGCCATAGAGGTCGCCCAGCTCACGCCAGCAACGGGCGGCCTGACGATCGGAGCCGAACACCGGCCGGTCGAAGGTGTCGAGCAGCTCATGCGCCTTACGCAGATGCGCGGAGGCGTCGACGCCCTGACCGAGCGAGACGGTCGCCAGCACGAGGTGAGCCTCGGCCGGCGTCGTGCCCGAGCGGTCGTGCGCGAGCCCCAGAGCCACCACGGCCAGCTCACCCGCGGCCACCGCGTCACCCGCACGCAGCTTGACCCGCGCGTGGACGATGAGGCTCTCACCATGCTCGCGCATGGTGGCGGGGAAGACGGCGAACGCCTGCACGGCGGCCGCGATGAAACGCTCGGCCTCCTCGATCGGCGCCGTGGCCATCCTGGACCAGTGCATGACGGTCCTGGCGAGCTGCAGCGAGAGCCTGGTCTGGCGGCCCGCCATGATCGCGTCGTCGGCCAGGCGCACGGCCAGAGCCGAGTCCTCGCCGGCCGCCGCGGCCGAACTCGCGTGCCACAAGGCCTGGATCTCTCCGGAACGGTCCACAACTTCAGGCATGCCAGCGGTGTCCAGCACGCGCTTGACGTAGGCCAGTCCGGGGGATTCGCTCTCACGCTCGCTGCGCGCCTCGACCAGCGCGGCGGCCAGGTCGGTGGCGAGCTCGCCCCGACTGATGGACAGCCGCTCGGCCTGCGCCAGCGCCGCCGCCGCGAGGTCGCGAGCCCGCAGGTGGTCGCCCGCCCGCTGGTAGCAACGGCTCAGTGCGATGGTCAGCGGAAGGTCGGCCAGCCGCTCGGGGTGAGCCGCGGCCTCTCTCCGCAGGCGCTCGAACGCCTCAACGGCCTGCCCCAGCCGGCCTTGGGCCTCCAGGGCGCGTGCCCTGCCGAACCGCGCCTGGGCGGTCAGCATGGCGTTCTCCTCGTCGGCCGCCTTCACGATCTCCGTGAAGCGGTCGGCTGCGATGGACGGGTCGCCGTGCTGCAACTCCAGCTCGGCGTGACGCAGCCCGAGCTCGGTGTCGATGCGCTGCCGAGGCTCGATCCCGTGAAGGAGGAACTCGGTCGTGCATCCAAGCCGCTCGGCCAGGAGCCGGGCCACCACAGGAGTCGGTGTGCGCTTACCCGACTCTATGAGCGAGACATAACTGTCAGACAGGTCGGGTCCGGCCAGCTGGGCCTGAGACATCCGCCTGTTCAGCCGCAATCCACGGACGCGGTCACCGATGGTTCCCTGACTCGGCATCTCATCTCTCAAGGCGGGGAAGGGTCAACAACACGCAATGATTGCATGAAGTAGCCGAATCTGGTATCCCCGCGTGAAGAATTTGCCACGCCGAGATTAATCGTCGCTGTCGTCCTTGCTGGGAAAAAGCATCTGGCAGACCTCTAGGTAGAGGGTCTCCGGATACGGAATGTACTCCACCGTTGACAGAGCTTGATCCTGCCCGGCTGACTCGAGGATGAACTCACCGTAACCGAGCATGCGCCCAAGCAGAGATCTTTGGAAGCTCATGTCGGTGACCTTGCCCAACGGCATCATCGCGACCTTGCGCGTGATGAGACCAGTGGTGAGCAACATTCGCTTCGAAGTCACCACAAAGTAATCGACTGACCACTCCGCGACTTTCCATACGAAACGGATCAGAAGGAGTAGCCACAACCACCAGACGACGACCAGCGCCGTGCCGCCCGCCTCGCCCCCGCCGAAGAACTTGCTGAGAAGCCCGGCGATGATCAGACCACCGAGCACCTCGGCGACGGGGCGGAGCAGAATGGCCGGGTGCCGTCGCACCATGATGACCTGTTGTTCGTGGGGGAGGAGGTAGCGGTTGACCGACGATGGAGCTGAGTCCCCGTGGGTCACAAGTCTCATGAGAGGCTGTTCACAAATTGAGCCAGAGAGTCGGCCGCGTTGAACACCGTGTCGAACGCTCCTCTCACCGCGTCCGCGGCGTCAGCTGGTCGCGCGAACAGGTAGTACGCAACAAATGCGATACCACCGTATGTGAGGACCTTTTTGACCTGCACCGTCGCCTCCGTGCCACTTACCCACTCCACCCGCCGTATACATTACCCACCCGGATGCCGGGGTAAAGGTAACTTGGCGGGTAAGTTCGGATCTTGCTTAGCCGCGTTCGCTGGCCACCAGAGCCAGGACGTGAAGATGCTTGCGCGCGATGCGCTCAACCAGGCTCGGATGGGCGTAGCCGGTGACCTCCAGCGCGCCGTAGTGCGCTGCCTCCACGCAGCGCGTTACGGTGGTCGTGGAGTGGACGCCGGCGAACTCGTCGCACAGCACCGCCTCCACGTCCGCGTACGGAGTCGGATCCGCCTCGGTGTGATCGCTCATCGTGCTCCCCCACGCGCATGCGGAAGTTGCCTTCCAATCTCTTCGTACCCACCCAACCACAGTATGTAACGAAGTGATGACCCGCTGTAATGGGAACGTGGCTTTTCAGGCGACGCAGAGGTCGATGCAGAGGTCGACGTGGAGGTCCAGGTGACGGCTCAGACGACGCCGTAGAGGCGGTCGCCGGCGTCGCCGAGGCCCGGCACGATGTAGCCGCTCTCGTTGAGCCGCTCGTCCAGCGCCGCCGTGACCACGCGGATCGGCTTGCCGGAGTTGGCGAACACCTTGTCCATGTGGGCCAGCCCCTCGGGCGCGGCCAGCAGGCACAGGGCCGTGACGTCCACCGCGCCCCTGTCGAACAGGAACTGCACAGCGGCCGACAGCGTGCCGCCGGTGGCCAGCATCGGGTCCACCACATAACACTGCCGCCCGGACAGATCGTCGGGCAGTCGCGTGGCGTATGTCTCCGCCTGCAGCGTGGACTCGTTGCGGATCATGCCGAGGAACCCGACCTCCGCCGTGGGCAGCAGCCTCGTCATGCCGTCGAGCATGCCGAGCCCGGCCCGCAGGATGGGCACGACCAGGGGGTACGGTTTCGCCATGCGAACACCCTGGGTCCGGGCGACCGGAGTCTCGACGGTGACCTCGGTGACCCGCACGTCGCGCGTGGCCTCGTACGCGAGCAGCGTCACCAGCTCATCCGCGAGCCTGCGGAAGGTCGGCGAGTCGGTGCGGACATCGCGCAGCGTGGTGAGCTTGTGAGCCACGAGCGGATGATCGACGACGAGGGTCTCCATGGGTCCACACGCTATCTCCTGGCGAACGCTGCTGGGAACCGCGCGACCTGCCGGTACACACGTGCGGCGGCGCGCTGTGGAGGCCGGGCGATGGAACGCGACACACGGTCCCCGGCACCGCACATCTTTGGTTTTGATCACAATTTGGTCCGAGAGGCACACGCCTAGTGGCCAGGTCTGGAACGATTAGGTGCTGGTGATATCTGCCGTGTCAGAACTCGGGTGGGGATGGCGATGACCGACGAAGACGCTCTCGACTTCGCCATCGTGGTTTATCGCGAGGACGGTTGCTGGGATGCCGGGCTACTGCCGGTCACCCTCACGTCCGACCTTCAGGGGCTGATCCACGCACTGAAACAACAGCCGAGCGAGAGCGGCACGATCGGGCTGGTCGCGGTCGGCGACGAGTTCTTCGTGGGGCTGCGGGTGCTGGGCGACCGGGTCGACGTCTTCCTGTCCGACATCGCCGCCTCCTGGGACTTCCCGCTGGCGCGCCAGGTGTTGCAGTACCTCGACGTCCCCGTGCCGGATGAGGAGGAGCTCGACGAGATCCTCCAGGACGAGGAGACCGTGCTCCCCGCCGGGGATCTGTCGATCTTCGCTGATCTCGGGTTGGACGAGATGGAGCTGGGCATCCTCTCCGGCGACATTGATCTGCTGCCCGAAGATGTGTTGTCCAGCATCGCCGCGCGGCTCGGCTTCTCCGAGCCGTTCGAGCGTGCCATCGAATCGGTCTTCGGCTGACCCCCCTGGAGCGCGGACATGGCGTCCAACACCTTTTCTGCGGCTTTTGTCAGGACTTCTGATGGTTGGAGCGGCGCCGAGGTCGATCTCAGGAGCGCCGAGATCGTGGACGATTTCGGCGACGCGGTCACGGAGGCGCTGGGGCTCGCGGGCGACGAACTGGCCCTGCTCTGCGTCGAGGTCGAGGACGAATGGTTCGCCCTCGCCCGATACCGGGGCGAGGAGGAGCCGCGGGTGTTCCTCTCCGATGCCCACGCGATCGTCTCCGACTCCCTGGGCGAGTTGTTCGCCGAGTTCGCCGGCGTGGCGCCCGACAAGGAGAACAACGGGCTCGGCGTGCGGCCCGCGGGCGACTTCGAGCTGCTCAGCGACCTGGGCGTGAGCTCAGAGGAGCTGCTTGAGCTCAGCATGGAGGAGGGCCTGCTGCCCGCCGACATCCTGTCCGTGATCGCCGAGCGGCTGTCGTTCGCCGACGAGCTCGACCGGCTGCGGTGACCCACGAGGAGGCCATGCGTCTCGCCCTGGCGGCGGCCGTCACGGCCGGGACCAGGGGGGAGATCCCCGTGGGGGCGGTGGTGCTCGACCCGCTCGGCGAGGTGCTGTCCGCCGCGGGCAACGACCGCGAGTCCGCCGCCGACCCCACCGCCCACGCCGAGGTGCTCGCGCTGCGGCGGGCCGCCGCGCTGCGCGGTCAGTGGCGGCTGAGCGGCTGCACGCTCGTGGTGACACTTGAGCCCTGCACGATGTGTGCGGGGGCCGCCGTGCTGGCCAGGGTGGAGCGGATCGTGTACGGCGCCACGGACGAGAAGGGCGGCGCCGTGGGGTCGTTGTGGGACGTCGTACGCGATCGCCGGCTCAACCATCGGCCCGAGGTCGTCATGGGCGTGCTGGGGGAGGAGTGCGGTGACGTACTAAAGCGGTTCTTCGCCACTCGCAGGATCCGGTAAGCTCGTGCGCGGTGGTGTCGCCTAGTGGCCGAGGGCGCACGCCTCGAAAGCGTGTGATGGGGCAACTCATCCGTGGGTTCAAATCCCACCACCACCGCCATCGCCCAAGGGCCCCCGAGATCTCGGGGGCCCTTTCGCATGTCCCCGGCCTGTTCGGCCGGCGGTGATAACCGTAACCGTATTCGCGGGGCATTCTCCGAAATGGTTCCGGGCATAAGAAAGGGAGCCGCGATTCGCGGCTCCCTCCTTTTCCTTTCTCAGTTGGGCAGCTCAAGGACCCTGGCGTGCAGGATCGATCGCTGGTGCAGTGCCGACCGCAAGGCGCGGTGCAGGCCGTCCTCCAGATAGAGCTCGCCCTGCCACTGCACCACGTGCGGGAAAAGATCCCCGTAGAAGGTGGAGTCGGCGGCTAGCAGCGAGTGCAGGTCCAGCATGGCCTTCGTGGTGATCAACGAGTCGAGCCGGACCTGCCGTGGAGGGATCTGCGCCCACTCTCGGTGCGTCAGACCGTGGTCGGGATAAGGGCGTCCGTCGCCGACTAGCTTGAAGATCACCCCCCCGATTTTAGGAGAGATTCCGATTCCTCGCGCTATCCGGCGGTGATCAGCGCAGCTCACCGAGATCGCAGTCGGCGGGCGATCCCTTTTCGTAACCGCGCTGGAACGCGTTGACGCGTTGCTTGGAGCTGCCGTGGGTGAACGATTCAGGATCGATTCTGCCGGTGGTGCGTTGCTGGATTCTGTCGTCGCCGACGGCGGCCGCCGCGTCGAGGGCTTCGGAGATTTCCTTCTGGGTGAAGGGCTCGTCGTAGAAACCGGTCTTGATCGCGTTGCGCGCCCAGACTCCGGCGTAGCAGTCGGCCTGCAGTTCGATGGTGACCGAACTGCCGCCTTCGAGGGCGCCGAGCAGGTTCTGTACGTGGTGGCCGTACTCGTGGGCGATCACGTACGCCTGGGCGAAGGGGCCGCCCTTGGCGCCGAACTCGGTGTGGAGCTGGTCGAAGAAGCCCAGGTCGAGGTAGACCCGTTGGTCGCCGGGGCAGTAGAAGGGGCCGGCGGCCGAGCTGGCGGAGCCGCAGCCGGTACGTAACCGGCCCGAGTACAGCACGGTCTTGGCTAGGCGATATTCGGAAATTTCCTGCTTCCAGTAGTCCTGGATGCTGTTGACCACGCCGACCACCCTGCACCGCTCCGACTGGTCGGCGTCCTTGCCCGTCCGGCACTGCGTGGACAGGTCGGAGGGGGGCTGCCGCTGGGCCGGCGTGGCGCCACCGCCGACGTTGTTCAGGACGAACACCGCCACCAGCACGATCAGGCCGATGATCCCGCCACCGCCGATGACCATGCCGCCGGGGAACCCCGAGAAGCCGCCGCCACCACCGCCCCCTCCGGCGTCCTCCACCTGCGAGGCGTCGAGATCGGCCTGATCCCTGAAATCCATGCTGACGTCCCTTCTGGGTGCTGCTGCCCGCAGGACAAGCTTCCCCGAGGACGCCGGCTATATCGCGCCGGAGAAGGTGTCGCACTTCTGGGGATCGCCGCTGTCGTAGCCGGTGCTGAACCACTTCTCCCGCTGTGCGGAGGTGCCGTGCGTGAACGCGTCGGGGGTCACGCGGCCCCGCGAGCGCCGCTGGATGCTGTCGTCCCCGACCGCCGCCGCCGCGCTGAGCGCCTGCTGGATGTCGCTCTGGGAGAACGGCTCCTGGAAGTAGCCGGTCTTGACGGCGTTCTGCGCCCACACCCCGGCGTAGCAGTCGGCCTGGAGTTCCAGGCGTACCGAGGGGCTGTCGGCGCCGGGGCGGCTGTCGCGGCCGACCTTGTTCATGGTGCCGAGCAGGTTCTGGACGTGGTGGCCGTACTCGTGGGCGATCACGTACGCCTGAGCGAACGGCCCGCCCTCGGCCCCGAAGTCGCGCTGGAGCGTGTCGAAGAACGTCAGGTCCAGGTAGACCTTGCGATCGGCCGGGCAGTAGAACGGTCCGACGGCGGAGTCGGCCGCGCCGCAGGCCGTGTTGACCGCCTGGGAGAACAGCACGGTCTTGGCCGGTTTGTACGTACGGCCCTGCTCCTCGAACTCCTTCCGCCAGTAGGACTGGATGCTGTTGACCGTGCCGACGACACGGCAGTCCTCCGACTGGTCGGCGTCGGCGCCGGTCTTGCAGCGTTCCGCCAGGTTGCCGCTGGGGGAGGCCCTGGGCGGCGCGCTCGGTTGCCGGCCGCCCTGCTGCCCGCCCTCGTCGCCGGAGAACGGCGTGGGCACGATCCCGAACAGGAACATCGCCCCCACGGCGAGGAGCAGGAGCAGGCAGCCGCCGCCGCCCCGGCCGCCAATGGGCAGCATGCAGCCGCCCGGCATCCCGCCGAACCCGCCACCGCCACCGCCGCCCCCGCCCGGCTGCGGACCCGAGGCGCGCACGTCCTCGACCTGCGATGGGTCGAGCGGCTTGTCGTCGTCGAACTGCATGTGTCCCCCCGAAGCAGTTCTCCCCCGTGACGAAGCGAATACGCAGCGCAATCAAGCCGGCGCCGTCCTCGGCGGCTTCGCCATCACCAGGGCGACCGCTCCAAGGCCCTGGTCAGCGCCTGACCGCTCACCGGTCGAACCACAGCGCCGAAGTGGACCTGCACAACTGCGCGAACACGAGCGCGGCCAGCAGCAGGCCGAGCACGTTGCCGAAGCTGACGCCGCTGCCGAGCTGCCACACGCCGCCCAGGACGAGCAGGGACTCCACGATCAGCCCGCAAACACGTACCCAGCGGCGGCGCGAGGAGACCCGCATCGCCAGGAACCCGATCAGCAGGATCGTCACCAGCGGGAGCACGAGCGAGGCCACCAAGGCTCCGCCGACCGCGCCGGCCGGCGCACCCCCCAGCAGGATGAGCAGCAGGAACAGCCCGGCCAGCCCCAGAACGGCCTGGACCCACATGCAGATCCTGGCGAAGGACACGGACTGGGGCATCACCTGGAGGCTGTAAGGCTCGGACATGCGAGCCCTCCGATTCAGGGGCGGCGATCGACGCGCCGAGCATAAGACCGCCCGCATGGTCATGTACGCGATAGGCCGGGAAAGAACCCCTTTCCCGCGTACGGTCCAGGCGGGATCAGCTACCAGGTGGCGGGGTGGCATCACCGATCTCGGTGGCGGAGGGATCGTCAACCACCTGGCAGGGCTCGACAGGCCCGCTGGTCAGCCGGCCGCTGAACTCCCAGGCGACCCCCGGGCGCTCCACGCTCGGCTCCACCGGATTCTCCATCACCTCGATCATCGCGATCTGCCCGGGCTCAATGAAGCGGGGATAGATGGTGATGCCGTTTTTCGGGCGAATCGCCCTGAAGGAAGGCGACTTCTCCAGCAGCTGGCGGGTTTTGGCCCGGACCGAAGGGTCCTTGCTCGACAGCTCTCCCTCGTCCACGTGGACCTGGTCGCCCTCGACGAAGGGCGCACGGGTGTTTCCGCACCGCTTGCCGAGCGGTAGGTAGGTGATGTCCGCCGGCACCCCCATGGTCGCCAGGTCCCCCTCAAGGCTCTCCGGATCCCGGAAATCGTGGATCTTCAGGTTGATCGAGCCATCGGGGTTCTTCGTCAGGGCGTAGGCGGGCTGCGCCGATCCGGTGAGCGCGGGCACGGCCACAGCCAGCACGCTCGCCGCGGCCGCCACCGCGCCGCCGAGCACGAGCCATCGCCGCCGCCGAGACGGTGCTTTCAGCAGACCACGCTCCTGCCTTCCGGGTGCCGCCGTCGCCTCCGCGGTGAGCCGGAGTCGTTGTCTGGCCAGAGACGACTGGGGAGGCTCATGCTCCAGCTCCTTGATGAGCGTCTTCAGGTCATCCATCGATGTGCTCCTTCAACGGGTTGACGCCGCCCAGGGCTTGGCGGACTTTGCGGCGGGCTCGGTTGAGCCGCGATTTGACCGTGCCGACCGGGATGCCGAGCGCTCGGGCCGCCTCCTCGTACGTCATGTCGCTCCAGGCGACCAGGAGCAGGACGTCCCGGTCGCCTCGCGGCAGCAGCGCGAGCGCGTGCAGCAGCGCCGGCCGTGACCCTTGAGCGGTCAGATCTCGCGTGATCGCCTCTTCCGGCCCGTCGACAGCAGGGGCCGGCCCCTGCCGCTCCGCGGCGCGGTAGCGGCTGATCTCGGCCCGGCGGTGCCCGGTGATGAGCTTGGTCGCGATTCCCAGCAGCCACGGCCGGGCGTCGCGGTAGGAGACGTCATAAGCCTCACGCCGGCGGAATGCGATCAGGAACGTCTCTCCGACCAGGTCCTCGGTGAGCGCTGGACCGAGCCGGAAGGAGATGTACCTGTAGAGCATCGCGGCGTAGCGGTCGAACAGAGCGGCGAACTTCTCCGGATCATCAAGCGAACCTGCGATGATCTCGGAGTCCACCACCACAGGCGACGCGTCCGTCCTCATAAATGATCTTTTCTCGTCATGGGAACCCTTCGAGATGTCATCTATGTCTTGTCGCAACCGCCCCAGGTGTTCACGGCAGGCTTCGCCCTAGGGGCGACCTGGGATCGTGGTCATGAGTTCCTCTTCGAGCAGCGACCCGACCCACAGATCCAATCGCGTACCCCGACGGACCAGGCGACGGCGCAAGGTCCCCTCAAAGACGAACCCCGCCTTCTCAGCCACCCTCCGTGAGGCCTCATTGCCGGCCTCCGCTCGCCACTGGATCAGCTCCAGATCGAGTGATCGGAACGCCCACCTGCACAGGGCTTTCACGGCATGAGTCGTAACCCCCTTGCCGCGTGCCTCAGGAGCGGCCCAATAGCCGATTTCTCCGGTGCCATCCCGGCCGAGCCCGAGGCCGACTCTGCCGAGCCGCTCACGGCTGAGCGCGTCGAGGATCACGTACTCGATCCGGTCAGCATTGGCCATCGCCACTTCCTGGACGAAAAACCTGGCATGTTCCATCTCGTACGGCTCTGGGAGGCCGTTGAAGTGCCGGATCAGGGCGTCTTGAGAGACCTCGTAGACCCATGGGACGTCATCCACATGGAAGGGCCGCAACGTCAGCCATCCGGCTTCGATCTCATCCGTCGTGTGATTCATCGAGGGATCATGCCAGCTTGCGAAGCGTCGTCCATACCGTCGCCGGGCGCTTCACCGACGGTTGCGCTCGCTGGGGTTGGACGGCGCTGCCCTGCCCACGGACACACCGATCAGGCACCAGTTGTGACCCGTACGTTAAAACCAGAAAGGGTGTGCCGTCACCATCGGCACACCTTCTGAGCTGGCGGAGGATGGGGGATTCGAACCCCAGAAAGATCTGGTCGTGCCATGCACGTGCGGTAGCTACGGCGGGGTCACCTGGCCGCCGGAGACCGGCGGCACCGTGGAATCACCTCTGAGGGTCGGTGGAGATTTCGCCGGATGGGGTGGTGTGCGAGATTCCCACGTCGGGGATGTCGGGGAAGGCGGCGGCGAAGGCGGAAGAGGCGGTCGCAGCGCCAAGGCCGAGAGCCAGAAGACCGGCTGCGGCCACAACGGCGAGCTTCTTGAGCAGTCTGACGTGTGTCACGAGACCTCCCGTGCGATTACGAAGATGCAGGGATGCATGGCATTGGACACGGAGATCGCGCCACAATCGTCCCCACAAGGCCTATGAGCCTATGTACGGCAGGAATGCGACGGTGTCAGGGAAACACCCGACAAGCATCGTCTGATCAGTAGCCTGGCGAGTCATTTGTAAGGCACCTGAAAGCCTGCACGTCTATACATGCACATATGCACCACAACGCCGGAAACCTGCATGAAGACGGCGTTCAATCCTCCATCGCCGTAAATAGGCTCGATCATCCCGTTCAACGCCGACCTCGTGAAAAGGAGGGCAGCGCCCCTCGTGACGCTGGAGATCAGATTCCTCGGCCCGTGGCAGGTCCTGGCCGCTGAAGAACCGGTCCGGCTCGCCGGGCAACGACGCATCGGCGTGCTGGCCAGACTCGCCCTGAACGCCGGGCAGGCCGTACACGCCGAGCGGATCCTCACAGACATCTGGGGAGACAGCTCCGCGGCGACCGTGGCCAAACAGCTCCACATCGTGATCTCCAAACTCCGCGAAACCCTCGCACCGCACACCACCAAAGAGATCATTCAGACCGTGCCCGGCGGCTACCGGCTCGCGCTCGAACCCGACCAGATCGACGCCCACCTGTTCACCCGCCTGACCAAACGCGCCCGCACCACCCAAGCGCAGGGGGACAGGGCCGCCGCCGACGCCCTGTTCCGCACGGCCCTGCAGCTGTGGCGAGGCGAACCCCTGGCCGGACTGACCGGCCCCTGGGCACGCATCGAGGCCACCCGCCTGGAAGAAGAACACCGCACCGTCCTGGAAGACCACGCCGATCTCCGCCTCGCCGTCGGCGACCATCACGCGGTGGCCGCTGACCTGGCCGTACACGTGCGGGCCCATCCACTGCGCGAACGTCCCGCCGCCCAGCTCATGCTCGCCCTGCACCGCGCCGGCCGCCCATCAGAAGCGCTCGCCGTCTACCAGAACACCCGCCGGATCATGGTCTCCGAACTCGGCATCGAACCCGGCGCCGAACTACGCCGCCTGCACCAGGCCATCCTGGTCAAGGACCCCGTCCTCGACCTGACCACCCCGGCCCAGCAGGTCACGATCGGCGAGCCGTACACCCCGGCCGAACTGCCCGCCGACACCCACACCTTCACCGCCCGCGCCACCGAGATCGACCGCCTGCGCACCATGCTCAGTCCTGCCGACAACCCCACCCACGGGGCGGCCATCACCGTGATCGACGGACCCGGGGGCATCGGCAAATCCGCCCTGACCGTTCACGTTGCCCACGCGATGGCCGCCCGGTTCGCCGACGGCGTCATCTACCTCAACCTGCACGGATCCACCCCCGGGCTCGACCCACTGGCCCCGGCCCAAGCCCTGCGCCACCTGCTGCGCTCCCTCGGCCTGGACGGCGCCGCCGTCCCCGCCGACCCGGGCGAGGCCGCCGCCCGCTACCGCTCCCTGACCGCGACCTGCGACCTGCTGGTCATCCTGGACAACGCCCGCGACGTCCGCCAGATCCGCCCGCTCATCCCCGCCGGCCCCGGCTGCCGGGTCCTGATCACCTGCCGGGACCCGCTGGCCACCCTGGACAACGCTCGCCACCTCCACCTGGGCGCCCTGAACGCCGCCGACGCCGCCGCGTTACTGTCCCGCCTGGCCGGACCTGACCGGGTGCGCGCAGAACCGCAGACGGCCGAACGCATCGTCCACTTGTGCGGCGGTTTCCCCCTCGCCCTGCGGATCGTCGGCGCCCGCCTGGCCGCCCGCCCCGACTGGAACCTGTCCGACCTGGAAGCACGGCTGGCCGACGCCACCCGCCGCCTGGACATGCTGGAGTACGCCGACCTGGCCATTCGCGCCAGCATCGCGGTCAGCCACCACCACCTGCGAGAAGAACCCGCCGGCCGCGACGCCGCCCACCTGCTGCCCCTGCTCGGCCTGCTCGACCTGCCCACGCACACCCCCGCCGCCACCGCCGCCCTGACCGGCTGGCCCCAGCACCGCGCGGAAGCCGCCCTGGAACGCCTCCAGGACGCCCGCCTCCTCGAGGCCGCAGGACCCGACCGCTACCAGTTCCACGACCTGGTCGGCCTTTACGCCCGCGAACGGGCACACCAGGACCTGCCGGAGGAGGAACGCGCCGCCGCCGTACGGCGCGCGCTCCACCACTACCTGACCACCCTCTGGATGGCGAGCACGCTCGCCGGCGATGCAGTACTGCGATGCCCTGTCGAGTTGCCCGACAGCATCTTCAAGGACCTGGCGGAGGCGGAACGATGGGTCCAGGGCGAGCGGGACAACCTGCTCGCCGCCGCGCAGCAGGCGTTGGCCGGCCCCGACCCGGCGACCGCCATCGGCCTGGCCATCGGACTCCACTGGCCCTTCTGCTACCAGGGCTGGCACACCCAACTGGCCGACATCTACGCGCACGCCATCGAGGTGGCCGATCGCATCGCGGCATGGGAGGACAAGGCCCAGCTCCGCAGCTTCCTCGGCTGGGTCTACCGAGACCAGGGCCGCTACGACGCCGCGATCGCGCAACTGAAGACGGCCCTCACCGACTGGGACCGCGCCGACCTGCCCCGGCGGAAGGTCGGAGTGCTCAACAACCTTGGTGTCATCAACACGATCGTGGGCCGTCTCGACGAGGCACTCGGCTACCTGGAATCCGCGTTGGAGCTCAACGACGACGCCGAACGCCCTGGGGCCACGGTCGTGCTCCGCAACAACCGGGTGCATGTCCACTTCCGGCAGGGGCGCTTCGACGAGGCGATCGCGGAAGCACGCCAGCTGGTGGAGTCAGGGCCGAAGGTGGGCCCGCTCGCCGATGCGGGCATCGCACACGGTTCGCTGGGCGACGCCTACCGCCACGCCGGCCGCCTGACCGAGGCGGTGGAAAGCTACACGGAGGCCGTACGACTGCTCCGCGAGTCGGGATACCGCCTGAAGGAAGCCGTGTCGCGCTGGTGGTTCGGCACCACCCTGCACGACCTCGAACGGCACGGCGAAGCACGGGAACAGTGGGAACACTCCGTCCGCCTCCTGCGTGACGCCCGCCTGCTCACACCACAGGAGGCGACCGAGATCCTCGCCCAGCCAGTGCCGGAAACACCCCAGCCGATCAAGAACATGCTCTGACCCTCAACCCAGCGCGTGTCACCCAAGGCCCGACATTCCGATCCGTGCGAATGCCCCCGTCACTGGTTCAAGCGACTGAGACGAAAACTGAGACCGGAAAGCAGGAAGGGGTGTGCCGTGATCACGGCACACCCCTTCTGGGCTGGCGGAGGATGGGGGATTTGAACCCCCGAAAGGTTGCCCTTTACACGCTTTCCAAGCGTGCGCCCTCGGCCACTAGGCGAATCCTCCGTCGACGAGCTTACCGGACATCGAGAGGTGTGGAGACCATGTTTTCGCGGGGTTCTGGGGGTGGAGCAAGCACTGCGACATCGGGCTACACTGTGTCGGGACCCCTCGCGCGGCGTCATCCTGTGAACCTCCCCAGGGCCGGAAGGCAGCAAGGATAAGCGGGCTCTGGCGGGTGTGCGGGGGGTCTCTTCGTTGGGAGCCCCCTCGCAGGCGGGATGGTCGTATGAGCCTTGCGCTTTACCGCAAGTACCGACCCGGGACCTTCGCCGAGGTCAAGGGTCAGGAGCATGTCACTGACCCGCTGCGGCAGGCGTTGCGCACACGCCGCATCAACCACGCCTACCTGTTCAGCGGCCCTCGTGGATGTGGCAAGACCTCCAGCGCGCGCATCCTGGCGCGCTCCCTCAACTGTGAGCAGGGCCCCACGCCCGACCCGTGCGGCGAGTGCGAGTCGTGTGTCGCGCTGGCCCCGACCGGTCCCGGCCACCTCGACGTCATCGAGATCGACGCGGCCTCGCACGGTGGCGTGGACGACGCCCGCGACCTGCGCGAACGGGCCTTCTTCGCCCCCGTCTCCGCGCGCTACAAGATCTACATCATCGACGAGGCGCACATGGTGACCCGCGAGGGTTTCAACGCGCTGCTCAAGCTCGTCGAGGAGCCCCCGTCGCACCTGAAGTTCATCTTCGCGACGACGGAGCCGGAAAAGGTCATCGGCACCATCAAGTCGCGTACGCACCACTACCCCTTCCGGCTGATGCCGCCCGCGACGTTGCGCGCGCTGCTGGAGGAGATCCTCAGCTCCGAGAGCGTGCCCTACGAGCCGAACGCGCTGCCCCTGGTCGTACGCGCCGGCGCCGGCTCCGCCCGTGACTCGCTGTCCATCCTCGACCAGCTCCTCGCCGGGGCGGAGGAGGACGGCATCACCTACGCCAAGGCCGTCTCCCTGCTCGGCTACACCGACGGCGACCTGCTCGACGAGGTCATCAACGCGTTCGCGGCCCGAGACGGCGGCCAGGTCTTCCACACGGTCAACCGGGTGATCGAGGGCGGCCACGACCCCCGCCGCTTCGCCTCCGACCTGCTCGAACGCTTCCGCGACCTGGTCATCCTGGCCAACGTTCCCGAGGCGGCCTCCAGCGGCCTGCTCGACCGCCCCGCCGACGAGCTGGAGCGCCTCGTCCAGCAGGCGGCCTCGATGGGCCCCGCCGACCTCACCCGCGCCGCCGAGGTCTTCAACAGCGGCCTCACCGAGATGCGCGGCGCCACCTCCCCGCGACTGCTGCTGGAGCTGATGTGCGCGCGCGTCCTGCTCCCGGGGGCCGGGCAGGGTGAGGGGGCGCTGCTGGCCCGCCTCGAACGCCTCGAACGCGGGGGCGCGGTCGCCCAGATGGCCGCCCGCGCGTCCGCTGCCGCTCCTTCCGTCAGTACGCCCTCACCTGCCGCCGCACCCTCAGCCCCCGCGCCGGTGACCATCCCGCGTCCCGGGGCCGCTTCGAGCAGGCAGCACACCACGGGCACCGCGTCGAGCGATGCGGCGGGCGTCTCTGCCGGGGCCGCGCAATCCCACGCCGCCCCCGGCGGGGACGACTGGCCCGAGGCCGCACGTCCCGGCGCGCCGGCGGCGTCCTCCCCAGCTCCTTCGTCGGGTCCCGCGGTCTCGTCCGCGAGCGGTCCCTCGGGTGGTTCCTCAGGCGGTTTCTCAGGCGGTTCCTCGGGTGGGGCGCATGCGTCCGGGGCCGATGGTGGTGCGCACCACGCTCCGAACGGCGAGAGCGCACCGACCCCTGGCGGAACGGGTGCCGTTCAGTCGCAGTGGGCCGCCGTGCTGGCCGCGCTCAAGCAGCGCAGCATCGTCGTGTGGGCCAACGTGAGCACCAACGCCCAGGTCGTGGGCGTGGAGGGCAACCTGGTCACGCTCGGCTTCACCCAGGTCGGCGCGATGAAGAACTTCACGGGTGGCGGCAAGGACGCCGTGGTGGCCAGTGCGCTGGGCGACGTGCTGGGCGGAACCTGGCGCGTCGAGGCGGTCGTCGGCGGGTCTCCGGCCCCGTCTCGCGGCCCCGCCCGTCCTTCGTCCCCTTCCCCGTCCCCAGCTCCGGCTCCGTCTCATGGCGCGGCTCCCGGGGGCCAGCCCACTACCGGTCCTCAGGGGGCGACCGGTTCTCACGGCCCTGCTGGTTCTCAGGGGCCGACCGGCGCTCACGGGCCCACTGATCCTCAGGGGCCGACCGGTCCTCAGGTGGCCGGGGGGCAGGCGGTGTCCGGATCTCAGGGGGGTTCGGGGGCTCAGGGGCGTACGGCGTCACACGGGACGTCCCAGGAGGACCAGGGCGGGCAGGACCCCGGCCAGCCTCCGGCCGCTTCCCCCGCCGCCTCTCCGGGACACCAGACCACAGACGAGTCCTGGCCCGACGCTCCCGACGACGTCAGCCCCGGCTCTCCGCCCAGCCCGGACCCCACGCGTACCGTCGTCGCCGCCCAGCACGTGGCGGGCGTCTCGGCAGGGGGCGTCTCGGCGGGGGGTGCTGTCGCCGCGGGTACGGGCATGGCAGCGGCGAAGTCGGCGGCGATGGCTGCCATGGCCGCCTCCCAGGCGGGCCCGCGCGGCCCCTCCGCCCGTGCCGGCGCCGGTCCTTCCACCCGCACCGCCACCGCCACCGCTGCCTGGCCGGACGCGGTGCCCGGACGTGACAAGGGCCCCGAATCCGACGACGTGGACCCGCTCAACGACGCGGACGCCGACGTGTCCGCCGTCTCGGGCATGGCCCTGCTGGAGCGCGAACTCGGCGCCCAGGTGATCGGGGAAATCGACCACGCCTGACGCCTTCTTCCGCGGGGGCGGCGTCCTGAGGGCGCAATGGGGTCCGACCACGCCCTGAGGGCGCAATGGGGCCCCGGCCATGTCCTGAGGGCGCAATGGGTCCCGGCCACGTCCTGAGGGCGCAATGGGGTCCCGACCACGTCCTGAGGACGCAAGTCGCCACCGCGTGCGCCGGTGCGCCCGGAGGGTTGTGATTCCCAAGGCGCCCGTTTTAAGGAGGGTGGGTCAGGAGAGGAGGCGGGAGCGGGCGACGGCGGAGCGGGGGTCGGTCGGGGGGAGGGCGGCGAGGCGTTCCAGGACCTCGTAGTCGTCCCGTCCGTTGCACGTCTGCGCGTACGCCCACAGATCTTCGGGTGACCCTTGCCGCAACAGGCACGCCCGTACCTGCGCCTCGAGCTCGTCCCGTTCCCGGCGGATCTCCGGCGACTCCGAGCGCGGCAGCAGCGGCCCCGGGTAGGCCCGGGCCAGCGAGGCCGCGTCGTGCGCCGCCAGGAGCCGGTGCAACGCCAGGAAGTCGGCCTCCACCGGGCAGGTCAGCCGGTACGGCTTGGCGGCGATGGCCTGCCCGAGCTGGGTGCGCAGCCGGTGGATCTCGGCCCTGATCGTCACCGGGTTGCCGACGTCCCCGTACAGGTGGAAGGAGAGTTGTTCGGCCGTCAGGCCGTGGGGGTGGAGGGCCAGGAGGGTGAGGATCTCGGCGTGCCGCAGGGACAGGGGGCGGTCGTGGTCGCCGTAGGTGGCGGAGGGGGCGCCTTCGCCGAGGAAGGACAGGGTCAGGACCGGTGGGGCGGTGGAGGGGGACGGGCGGAGGAGGAAGCCGTCGGAGAAGGGTTCGAGGAGGGCGACGGTGCCGTCTCTGAGGATCATGCGGCGGCCGGTGAAGTGCGCGGCGCGCGCGCCCAGGTGGACACGTTCGCCGAGGTCGCCGGCGGGGTCGCCGGAGATGACGCGGCCCGTGGCGGACAGGAGGATGCCGGGGCGGCCGCGGAGGGACTCGTAGCGGCGGCGCAGGCGTTCGTCGCGCTCGTGCATGCGCAGGGCGAGTTGCGTCTCGGCGAGCTTGGCCGTGGCGGCGACCAGGGCGACCGTGGCGGGGTGCAGGCTGCGGGCGGTGCCGCTGACATCGACGCAGCCGACGACCAGGCCCGAGTCGGGGTCGGTGACGGGGGCGGCGCTGCACGACCAGACGTGCAGGACGCGCATGAGGTGCTCTTCCGAGTAGACGTGTACGGGGCGGCCGGTGGCCAGGGCGGTGCCGATGCCGTTGGTGCCGACACTGTGCTCGGCCCACTGGTGGCCGTCGGCCAGGCCGACAGTGTCGGCGCGGCGCATCGTGGAGTGATTACCGTCGCGCCACAACACCCGGCCGTCACCATCCGTGACGATCATGATGTGGCCCGTCCCATCGGACAATCCCGACAGTGTCTGGGCGAGCAGCGGCAACAGGGTCTGCAGGGGATGGGTTGTGCGAATGTCCCGAATGCGGGCGGCGTCATAGACGAGTGGGGCACTCTTGCGTTCGGGGTCGATTCCGGCATCCAGCGAACGGCGCCAGGAGGCCTTGATCAGATGGCGAGGCGACTCCGGCCAGGGTCGACCTGTCGCTGCGGCTTCGTGCGCTCCGCGTAGAAGGCGGGAGTACGCGTCGAGATGGGCGTAACTCATCGGTCACTCCAAGTAGTCAATTAGAGCATCCGTCTTGCGTGCCGTCCGCGCAACCCGTTCAGGGGGATTGCAGAGGGTGATTGAATGAACGCAACGTGTGTGCAACGTTCGTCGGCGTAGCGTTTTTGACCAACGCGTTGGCGTAGTGCGGCCGCTCCGCTGACGTGATGGCCGGGTCTCGGACGCTGGAGGGGGGCCGAGATCCGGCCAGAACATCTTGATCCTGGACATAGGCAGGTCAGGACGGCGGTTCCGAACGGGCGAACGATGGGAAACGCCCGTCCCAGACGGCACATGAGAATGGGACAACCAGGTCTGGGTGCGAAAGAGGGGGAACCGTCAGTACATGACGCCGCCCAAACACCGTAGGCTCGTGGCAGTCAAGAACGCGGAGCCACGAGGAGCGCACGACGGTGAACCCAGGGGATGTCAACCTGCAGCAGCTGCTGGAGCAGGCCCAGCTCATGCAGCAGCAGCTTGTGAGCGCCCAGCAGGAGCTCAACGACGCGCAGATCGAGGGCTCATCAGGCGGCGGCCTGGTCACGGCCGTCGTCAACGGCTCAGGCGAGCTGCTCGAGCTCAAGATCAACCCGAGTGTGATCGAGGCGGGCGACGCGCAGGACACCGCGGACACGATCGCCGACCTGGTGATCGCGGCCGTCCGCGACGCCGTGCGCGCGGCGGCCGATCTCCAGCAGGAGAAGCTCGGCCCGCTGGCCCAGGGGCTGGGTGGCGGCGGCCTCGGACAGTTGCCAGGATTCTAGGCATGTACGAAGGGGTCGTCCAGAATCTGATCGACGAGCTGGGCCTGTTGCCCGGCGTCGGTCCCAAGAGCGCGCAGCGGATCGCGTTCCACCTGCTGGCGGCCGATCCAGCCGATGTCAAACGGCTGGCACACGCGTTGCTGGAGGTCAAGGAGAAGGTCCGCTTCTGCCGGGTCTGCGGCAACGTGGCCTCCGAGGAGCAGTGCCGCATCTGCCGCGACGCCCGCCGCGACACGCACGTCATCTGCGTGGTCGAGGAGCCGAAGGACGTCGTGGCGATCGAGAGGACGCGCGAGTTCCGCGGCACCTACCACGTGCTCGGGGGCGCGATCAGCCCGATCGACGGGGTCGGTCCCGATGACCTGCGCATCCGTGAGCTCATGACACGCCTGGCCGACGGCAGCGTCACCGAGCTCATCCTCGCCACCGACCCCAATCTGGAGGGCGAGGCGACGGCTACCTATCTGGCCCGTCTGGTCAAGCCGATGGGCATCAAAGTGACACGACTGGCCAGCGGTCTGCCTGTGGGCGGTGACCTCGAATACGCCGATGAGGTCACCTTGGGCCGCGCGTTCGAAGGACGGAGGCTGCTGGATGTCTGACCAGTGGAGCGCGCTGGCGGAAGAGATCGCCGGGCACGCGCAGAACTACGTGGACGGCCTGACCAGGGTCGCCGGCGGCGAGGGCGGCGACGCCATCTGGTCGATCCTGCTGGTGGAGGTCGCCCAGGTGAGCCTGGCCGGCGCCAAGCTGGGCGCGAACCAGGACGTCATCCTCGCCGGCAACTACGAGCCGCCGATGAGCGAGGACCCCGACATCGACGGGGTGCGCACGTCGCTGGCCGAGCGGCTGGAGGCGGTGGACGACTACGCCGAGGTGTTCGACCCGTACAAGGACACCATCGTCACCGCGTACCGGCTGTCCGACGATCTGACCGCGGTCGCGGCGGACATCATCCACGGGCTGCGCCACTATCACGCGGGCCGTCCGCACGAGGCGCTGTGGTGGTGGCAATACTCCTACTTCAACACCTGGGGCAACCACGCCGGCGCGGCGATGCGCGCGTTGCAGGCCCTGGCGGCGCACTCGCGTCTCGACGTGGCTGAGGAGACCACCGCGGTCTGATCATCCACATAGTGGTACGAACCATCGGGCGCATATGAGGCCCCCAGTAGACTGGCAGCTCACAGTCCAGACCGGGAGACTCTCGTGGCGCTCGTTGTGCAAAAGTACGGTGGTTCGTCCGTCGCCGACGCGTCCTGCATCAAGCGGGTCGCGCAGCGGATCGTCGCGACGAAAAAAGCCGGCAACAACGTGGTCGTGATCGTCTCCGCCATGGGAGACACGACGGACGAGCTGCTCGACCTGGCCGAGCAGGTGTCGCCGCTGCCTCCGGGCCGCGAGCTCGACATGCTGCTGACCTCAGGCGAGCGCATCTCGATGGCGCTGCTGGCGATGGCGATCGCCAACCTCGGCCACGAGGCCCGCTCGTTCACGGGCTCGCAGGCCGGCGTGATCACCGACTCCATCCACGGCAAGGCCCGCATCATCGACGTGACGCCCAGCCGCATCAAGGAGGCCGTCGACCAGGGCCACATCGCGATCGTGGCCGGTTTCCAGGGCGTCTCGCAGGACACCAAGGACATCACCACGCTCGGCCGCGGCGGCTCCGACACCACGGCCGTGGCGCTGGCGGCGGCGCTCAGCGCCGACGTGTGCGAGATCTACACCGACGTCGACGGCATCTTCACCGCCGACCCGCGGATCGTGCCCGCGGCGCGCCAGATCCCCAGGATCTCCTATGACGAGATGATGGAGATGGCGGCCTGCGGTTCGAAGATCCTGCACCTGCGCTGCGTCGAATATGCTCGCCGTTTCAATCTGCCGATTCACGTACGCAGCTCTTTCAGTACCAAGGAAGGCTCGTGGGTCGTCTCCGACCCTTACACCGAAGGAACCGAGATGGAGCAGCCGATCATCTCCGGCGTCGCGCACGACCGGAGCGAGGCCAAGATCACTGTTGTCGGAGTGCCCGACAAGGTCGGCGAGGCTGCCTCGATCTTCAAAACCCTGGCCGACGCCGAGATCAACATCGACATGATCGTGCAGAACGTCTCGGCCGCCGCCACCGGCCGCACGGACATCTCCTTCACGCTGCCCACGACCGACAGCCAGACGGCTCTGACGTGGTTGAAGAAGATCCAGCCCCGGATCGGTTTCGAGTCGTTGCTGTTCGACGACCAGATCGGGAAGGTGTCGCTGATCGGCGCGGGCATGCGCTCGCACCCCGGCGTCACGGCGACGTTCTTCGCGGCCCTCGCCGACGCGGGGGTCAACATCGAGATGATCTCCACCTCGGAGATCCGCATCTCAGTGGTCGTCGAGCAGGACGGTGTCGACGCGGCCGTGGCGGCCGCCCACCGTGCCTTCAACCTCGACGCCGACCAGGTCGAAGCCGTGGTGTACGGAGGTTCAGGACGATGAGCAGAAAGCCCAGCCTTGCTCTGATCGGGGCGACCGGTGCGGTGGGCACCGTGATGCGCGACATCGTGTCGACGCGTGCGGACATCTGGGGTGACATCCGTCTCGTCGCCTCGCCGCGTTCCGCGGGCAGGGTGCTCCGGGTGCGCGGCGAGGACGTCGTGGTCCAGGCCCTCGCGCCCGAGGTGTTCGACGGCGTCGACGTGGCCATCTTCGACGTGCCCGACGAGGTGTCGGCCGTCTGGGTGCCGATCGCGGCCGAGCGCGGCGCGATCGCCATCGACAAGTCGGGCACGTTCCGCATGGAGCCCGACGTGCCGCTGGTCGTGCCAGAGGTCAACCCGCTCGACGCGCGTGAGCGGCCGCGGGGCATCATCTCGACCCCCAACTGCACGACGTTGTCGATGATGGCCGCCATGGGGGCGCTGCACGCCGAGTTCACGCTCACCGAGCTGGTCGTCGCCTCCTACCAGGCGGTGTCCGGGGCCGGTGTGGCCGGTTCCGCGCGGCTCTACGACGAGGTCGAGGCGCTGGCCGGTGACCGTGCGATCGGTCAGGCCGTCGGCGACGTACGCAAGGTGCTGGCCGACAAGCTGCCCGAGGAGTCGCCGTTCCCGGCGCCCATCGCGTTCAACGTGGTGCCGTGGGCGGGCTCGCTGAAGGACGGCGGCTGGGCCTCGGAGGAGCTCAAGCTCCGCAACGAGTCCCGCAAGATCCTCGGCATCCCCGACCTGAAGGTCTCCGCGACCTGCGTGCGCGTCCCGGTGATCACGACGCACTCGCTGGCCGTGCACGCGCGGTTCGAGCGCGAGATCACGGTCGCCGACGCGCACCGCGTCCTGGAGGCGGCGCCGACGGTGGTCCTCATGGACGACCCGGCCAACGGCGTCTACCCGACGCCTGTCGACGTGGTGGGCACCGACCCGACCTACGTGGGCCGCATCCGCCAGGCGATCGACTTCCCGAACACGCTCGACCTGTTCGTGTGCGGTGACAACCTGCGCAAGGGCGCCGCGCTCAACGCGGCGGAGATCGCCGAGCTGGTCGCCGCCGAATTCTGACGGTGTTCTCCCGGTGGCAGGTGACATGCTCACCTGTCACCGGAAGAGGATGTCCCAGTGGTCGCTCTCGTCGGCGAACGTTGTGCCCGCGCCTGATTTGTAGAGCTTGGCCCCGTCGGCGCGTGTCCCGGCCTTGTGATGGTTCTTGGTGATGTGCCGGTCGATGCAGGCGTTGTGCGAGATGTCCAGCTTGTAGCCGTTGCCGTGGCTGAACTGGCCGGGTGCGTGGCCGCGTTCCGTGCCGCCCGTCACCATGATCGGGCAGCCGCTCTGCTGCTTCAGCTGGATCACCTTGGCGATCGTCCCGGTCCGTACCGAGTCGAGCGAGGTGCAGTGGAGCTGGTGCTTGCTCGCGCAGCCGCCGGTGGACTTCGTCCGCAGCCCGGCGCTCTTCAGCCAGCCGTTGGCGGTCGCGTGGGAGATCTGCACGGCGGCCTGCCTGGGCAGGACTCGCGTCAGATCGACCTGAGCGTGCCTGTGAGCGACGTGCGGCCGGATCCGGTACCTCTTGGTCACCTTGCGGCGTACGGGGCTCTTCACTGCTTTTGAGGCCGCTGATGGCGTCCTGGTCTCCTGCGTGGTCCGGTCCGCCCGGGATTCGTCCCGCGTGGTCCGGTCCGCCCGGAAGTCATCCCGGGTGATCCGGTCCACCCGGAAGTCGTCCTGGGCGGTCCAGTCTCCCTGGAATTCGTCGGTGTCCCACGCGTTTTCGTGGATCATGTTCGGCCACCGGGGATCGATCGACGGCCAGTCATGTACCGTTTCGAGCCGCTCGTAGACCTCCATGAGGTCTCCGTACGCGACCGTCCGCAGTCCCAGTTCGGGCCCGCCCATCCAGCCGTCGACCTCGTACAGGCTGCCTGGGACCGCCGACCCTTCGGGGTGGGTGGCGGCTGAGGCGGCCGAGGCCAGCGCGATTATGGTGATCTCAATGCCGAGGAGCGCGACTACGATGAGGCGCACTGTTCCACGTATCCACATGTCGATGCCTTTTCGCGGAAATAGCCCTTCCGCCTGAAACGACAATCCCACCTTTCACAGGAGATAACTCATGCCGCGAGCGCAACTTTGCCTTGTGGCGGTGATCACCGTGCGGGTCCATGACCTAACCAGGTCCTACGACGTAAAGTGACGAACGTGTCCGAAGCCCGAAACCGAGGAGCGGAGAGCACCCGAGAGGTCATCGTCGAGACGGCCTTGCGACTTTTTCGGGAGCGCGGCTTCGACGCGACCACTATGCGGGCCATCGCCGCCGAGGCGGGGGTCTCCGTAGGCAACGCCTACTACTACTTCGAGGGCAAGGAGGCGTTGATCCAGGCGTACTACGACCGCGCACAGGCCGAGCACGAGGCGGCCTGCAGGGAGTTCCTGGCCACGGAGGAGTCGTTCGCGGCCAGGCTGAGCGGGGTGTTGCGCGAGTGGGTCCGCGTCTCGGAGCCCTACCATGAGTTCGCCGTCAAGTTCTTCAAGCACGCGGCCGAGCCGACGAATCCGCTGAGCCCCTTCAGCGAGCAGTCCTCCCCGGCGCGTGAGGCGTCCATCGCCATCTACCGGCAGGTGGTGGAGGGGTCGCGCGACCGGATGAACGCCGAGCTGCGTGAGGAGCTGCCCGAGCTGCTGTGGTTGTTGTCGATGGGGATGGTGCTGTTCTGGGTGCACGACACCTCGCCGGGGTGTGAGCGTACGTACCGGCTGATCGACGTGACGGTGCCGCTGGTGGATCGGCTGGTCGGGTTGTCGCATCTGCCGGGGTTGCGGGGGATCACGAAGGACTTCATCGCGGCGGTTCACGAGCTGCGCGCCTAGGCGACATACCGAGCGGTTGGTAAGTTGGGTCTCCCAAGATCTGGAGGCCGCATGACGCAGAACTGGGGCATGACGATCCCCTTTTACGACCGCTCGCTGGCGAACTCGAAGGACCTGATCGCCGAGCTGCCCGGGCTCGGTTACACCGACGCGTGGTCCGCCGAGGTCAACGGGGCCGACGGGTTCACGCCGCTGGCCCTGGCCGCGCAGTGGGCGCCGGGGCTCAGGCTGGGCAGCGCCATCGTGCCCGTCTCGACGCGCGGCCCTGGGCTGCTGGCCATGTCCGCGGCCACGCTCGCCGACCTCGCTCCCGAGCGGTTCGTGCTGGGCATCGGGGCCTCCTCGCCGGCGATCGTCGAGGGGTGGAACGCGGGCACGTTCGGCAAGCCGTACGCGCGCACCCGCGACACCCTGCGCTTCCTGAAGAAGGCGCTGGCGGGGGAGAAGGTCTCGGAGGCGTATGAGACGTTCGAGGTCAAGGGCTTCAGGCTGGAACGCGCGCCCAAGGTGCCGCCGAAGATCGTGCTGGCGGCGCTGCGGCCCAGGATGTTGCGCCTGGCCGCCGCGGAGGCCGACGGGGCCATCACCAACTGGCTCTCGCCGCAGGACGTGCGGAAGGTGCGGGCGGAGATCGGCCCCGGCACCGAGCTGATCGCCCGCCTGTTCGTCTGCGTGGACGAGGACACCGACCGCGTACGCCAGATCGCCAGACGGATGCTGGCCGGCTACCTGACCGTCCCCGTGTACGCGGCCTTCCACGACTGGCTGGGCCGCGGCGAGGTGCTGCGCCCGATGCACGAGGCGTGGGCGGCCGGCGACCGGCAGGGCGCGGTCAAGGCCATCCCCGACGAGGTGGTGGACGCCCTGATCGTGCACGGCGACGCCGCCACCTGCCGCGCCAGGATCCGCGAATACGTGGCGGCCGGCCTCGACACCCCCGTCCTGGCCCCCATCCCGAGTGGCGACGTCCCCATCGACCAGGCAGTACGCGAGCTGGCTCCGGAAGGGTAGGCATGGACGGGTTACTGAGACTGGACGCCGTCGGGCAGGCGAAGGCGGTCAGGGACGGCCAGGTGTCGGCACGGGAGCTCGCCGAGGCCGCGATCGCGCGCATCGAGGCCGCCGACGGCGAGCTGAACGCGGTCATCCACCGCCGCTTCGAACGGGCGCTGGCCGAGATCGACGCGATCCCCGCGGACGCGCCCTTCCGCGGGGTGCCGATCCTGCTCAAGGACCTGGGCTGGCGGGAGGCGGGGGAGCCGTACAGCGGGGGCTCCAACGTGCGCGACGGTCTGGAGGGGGCCGAGTCCTACGGCGTCGCACGGCTGCGCGAGGCCGGGTTCGTGCTGCTCGGGCGGACGAACACGCCCGAGTTCGGCAGCACGATCACGACGGAGCCGGTGGCGTTCGGGGCGACGCGGAATCCCTACGATCCCGCGTACTCGGCGGGTGGCTCCAGCGGCGGCTCGGCGGCGGCGGTGGCGGCCGGGATGGTCGCCCTGGCCACCGCCAGCGACGGCGGCGGGTCGATCCGCGTCCCGTCGTCCATGTGCGGCCTGGTGGGCCTCAAACCGACGCGGGGACGCGTGAGCCACGGCCCCCAGGGCGAGGGGTGGAGCGGGTTCTCCTGCCCTGGGTTCGTCAACAGGAGCGTGCGCGACGCGGCCGTGGCTCTCGACGTGGTCTCCGGCCGGTACCCGGGCGACCCGTACGACGCCCCCGCCCTTCCTGGGAGGCTGGCCGACGAGGTGGGCCGGGATCCGGGGAGGTTGCGGATCGGGTTCCTCACCAAGCACCCCAGGGGCGACGTGCCGGAGGTGCCCGAGCTGACCGAGGCCGTCACCGGGGCCGCCGCGTTGCTGGACTCGCTCGGGCACGAGGTCACGCCCGGCGGCCCCGGGGCGCTGGGCGACGGTGACTTCCCCCGCCATTTCGGGGCCATCGTGGCCGACAATCTGGCCGCGCACGTCGCCGCCCTGGGTGAGGCGCGCGGCAAGCCCGTACAGCCGGAGGAGCTGGAGACGCGCAACGCCGCCATGGTGGGCGCGGCCGCCCGGCACAGCGCGGCCGAGCACATCCTGGCCACGCAGTGGGTGGACGGCTTCCGGCGCCGCATGGCCGCCTGGTGGAGCGAGGGGCACGACCTGCTGCTGGTGCCGTCGATGGGGGCGGCGCCGTTCCCGCTGGGCTGGATCCCGCCCGACGACCTGAGCGTCGCCTTCGGGCGCACCTCTTACGTCGTGGCCTACACCTCGCCGTTCAACGCGACCGGGCAGCCGGCCGTGTCGCTGCCGCTGCACAGGAACGGGCTGGGGCTGCCGGTGGGCGTACAGCTCGTGGCCGCGGCGGGCCGGGAGGACCTGCTGGTACGGGTGGCGGCGCAGATCGAGTCGGCCAGACCGTTCGACCACGCGGCCCTGCCATGAAGGAACTCGTGGCCAGGCCGACGCGTTATATCGTGAGAATCGAGGGGTAGGGGGATCTCATGATGGCGAAGGCAGCACGGGCGGCAGCGGCGTGGCGCACCTACCGCGAGGTGACCAAGCCCGGTTCGCCCAAACTGATGACCAGGCTGCGCGCGATCCCCCGCATGGTGGGGTCGGTCATGCGCGGCAACTACGCGGGCATGGGCAAGGGCAAGCTCGCCCTGCTCGGCATGGGCGTGGTCTACCTCGTGTCGCCGATCGACGTGATCCCCGACTTCCTCATGGTGATCGGCGTCGTCGACGACTTCGGTGTGTTCCTGTGGCTCATGGCCTCGCTGCTCGGCGAGAGCGGACGCTACGTGCAGCACGAGCGCGGCGTCATCCAGGCCCGCCTGGAAGAAGGCTAGATCTCCTCCATCCGCAGCCACGCCCTCGACGGCAGCGGATGGCCGAACAGGCGGGCCGCGTTGCCGTAGGCGACTCTGGCGATGTCGGCCGGTGGGAGCGTTCCGAGATTGCGGGCCACCGACTGCTGCGTGTCGGGCCAGGTCGAGTCGGAGTGCGGGTAGCCGCTCTCCTGCAGCACGTGGTCGAGGCCGACCGCGAGCCGCACGCCTGACAGGGCGTGGTCGTCGAGTGTGCCGAAGAAGAAGTTGCGGCGCAGCACCTCGCTCGGCTTCAGCCCGCCCTCCCACTCCGCCTCGCCCGCGACCGGGTGGTCGAGGGCGTAGTCGGCGCGCTCGGCCAGCATGGGCAGCCAGCCCACCCCGCCCTCGACGATGAGGATGCGCAGCGAGGGGAAGCGCAGCGGCAGCCCCGACCAGAGCCAGTCGGCGCAGGCGAACATGGCGCTGGTGGGCATCAGCGTGGTGATGGCCTCGATGGGCGTGTCAGGGGAGGGCACGGGCGACCAGGAGGAGTCGCCGGTGTGCAGGCAGACGACGGTGCCGGTCTCCTCGCAGGCGGCGAAGAACGGGTCCCAGTGGCCGGTGTGGATCGAGGGCAGCCGCAGCCGGGTCGGGAACTCGGGGAAGACCACGGCCTTGAAACCCCTGGCGGCGTTCGCGCGGATCTCCTTGGCGGCCACGTCGGGATCGGGCAGCCACGGGAGTTGCAGGCCGACGATCCGCTCGGGGTAGGTGCCCGCCCAGACGTCGATGTGCCAGTCGTTCCACGCCTTGACCAGGGCCAGGCCCAGCTCCTGGTCGCGGGTCCTGGCGAACGGCATGCCCGACTGCTGGGCCAGCATGCCGGGGAAGCAGAGCGCGGCCCAGATGCCGGCCACGTCCATGTCCTGGATGCGGGCCTCGATGTCGTGGCAGCCGGGGCGCATCTGCTCGAACCTGACCGGATCGAGCGTCCACTGCTCTCTGGGCAGGCCCGCGCCCACGTCGATGCCGGCGCACGGGTAGGTGGCGCCGCTGTAGCGCCAGACCTGATGGCCCGCCTCCGTCTCCACGACCTTGGGCGCGACCTCGGCGTATTTCTCCGGCAATCGGCCTTCGAACAGGTCAGGAGGCTCGATCAGGTGATCGTCGGCGGAGATGATCACATAGTCGCGCCGCCTCGGGTCAGGGTCGGGGAGCAGCGGCGTAGTCACGCACGTAACCGTACGACGAGCGGATAACGTCGAACAAGCTGCGACGTATCCGTTGGGTATCCGAGATGGTCTGAACCCGGGATCGCCGGGAGGGGGATGGCTGGCGATCCCGGGAGTGGAGGGCCCGCTCGCGCAGGGACGGACCCGGTCATCCCGCTACCCCTCTGAGATCGGTTCAGTCAGCAAATGACGGCGAAGTTCGGCGATGGCGGCCGGAGAGAGTTGGAGCACCCGGGTGACGTATCTCTCGATGGAGCCGTGCCGGGCCGTGAGGTCGGTGAGGAAGAGGCGCATGGTCTCGGCGGGCGCGAGGCCGAATCCGGGCCACATGGGCGCGTCAGGGTGCCTCGTGCGCCAGTCGGTGACGAAGCGCTCGGTGGCCAGGCCGGTGAGCGCGTAGTCCGCCACGATGTCGTCCTCGCTCACGCCCGCCAGCGACAGCACCAGCGCGGTGAGCACCCCCGTACGGTCCTTGCCGGCGGCGCAGTGCACGACCACGGGCGCGTTGTCGGCCCGCGCGATCGTCTCCAGGGCGGTCCTGAGGTTCTCGACGCCGTCCTCGGTCACCTCCAGATAGCGATCGGCGAGATAGCGGGAGATGCCGATCTCCTCGCTGAAGACGGAGGTGTTCCAGCGCCGCCCCTCGATCGGCAGGTTCTGGTAGTGCTGTCCTTCGGTCTCCGGGACCCGTCCGGCCTTTTCGACCTCGAACGGGTGCCGCAGGTCGATGACGCTGCGCACGCGTAGCGCCTGGAAGGCCACCAGGTCGTCGCCGGCCAGCCAGCCGAGGGAGTCGGCCCGGTAGAACCGCTGCCACTTGACGGTGCGCCCGTCGTCGGCGGCATACCCTCCTACGTCGCGGAAGTTGCAGAGGTTGCTGAACTCAATGTGGCGGATCACCCTCAACAGCCTAATTGGCGGCGGTCTGCGCATCCGGGGTCGCGGGCGTCTCCTGGGACCTCTGTTCGGCCGCCTCGCGCCGGATCAGCAGGATCCACCCGCCGATCGCGATCCCGATGAACAACCACCACTGCACCCCGTAGGCCAGGTTGAGCCCGCCCCCGGCGCCGACGTCCGGCTCGGGGACCGGCGCGGGCGCCGCGGCGGGCTTGGGCTGCTGCTCGGTCAGCTCGACGTAGCCACCCACGAGCCGGTACGGGAGCCCCTGGCCGATCTGGTCGGCGTTGATCAGCAGCACCTGGCCGGCCGGCAGCCCGGAGCGCTCGCGGATCCCGCTGGACTCCTCGGTCTCGCTGAGCCGTAGCCGCCCCGTTACAGTTATCTGCCCGGTGGACGGGGCGGGCACCTCGGGGGCGGCGTCGGCGGTGGCGCCCGCGCGGACCCAGCCCCGGTTCACGATCACGGCCGTGCCCGCGCCGGTGACGAGCGGGGTCAGGACGTAGTAGCCGTTGACGCCGTCCTGGGGGCGGCGGCGTACGAGGAGGGCGTGGGCCGCGTCGTAGGTGCCGGCGACCGTGACCTTCCTGAACCGGTCGTCCTCCCCGACCTGCCGGCCCACCGCGGCGAGCCGCTCCAGGGGCACGGGCGCGGCCTCGATGTTGGCGCTCACCCGCTCGCTGTTGGCGGAGCGCTCCTCGAAGCGCCCGAACTGCCATCGCCCGAGGAAGACGAAGGCGGGAATGACCAGCAGCACCACCACGTGGAGCGCGAGCCATCGAGGCGTCAGCAGGAACCGGTACACGCCTCCAAGGGTAGGCACCGGCACCTGTGGTTCCGAACTCAGGCGCTCCCTGGAATGGGCGTGACCTCGCGCGGCCCGCCCACCTCGTGTCCGTCGGCGCATCGGAAGCGGAGCTCGATGGGGGCGCCGCAGTCGCGATGCGTGAGCAGCACCGGCGGGCCCTTGTCGTCCGCCAGGTGTTTGTCTCCCCAGTGCATGAGCGAGACCAGCAGGGGATAGAGGTCGCGGCCCTTCTCCGTGAGCCGGTATTCGTCGCGCTGCCGCTTCCCCGGCTCGCGGTAGGGCTCCTTGCGCAGCAGCCCCTCGTCGACCAGCCGGGCCAGACGGGCGCTGAGCACCTGGCGGGGGGCGCCGGTGATCGCCTGCATGTCGGCGAACCTGCGCACGCCACTGAACGCCTCGCGCAGAACCAGGAAGGTCCACTTCTCCCCGACGATGTCCAGGGTGCGCACGATCGAGCAATTGTCCACCCGGAAACCCATGCGGGATGGCATGTTCATTTTTGCATTATACCTGAGTTCAATTGACAGACTCAGCTTCGACGGGCACGCTGAGTCTATGCAAGGAACTCAGATCCGCCCGGCTCGTCAGGACGACGAGGAACGCGTAAGGCGCTTCCTGGCCGGGCTGACCCTGCACACCCAGACGCTCCGGTTCTTCACCGGCGTCTCGGCCCCCACCGCCGCACTCGTGCGCGTGCTGCTGGCCCTGGACGAGCGCCGCGACGCGATCGTCGCCACCACGGACACGGGTGAGATCGTCGGCCACGCCATGAGCTTCAAGGGCGACTGCACCGACGTGGAGATCGCCGTGGTGGTGGCCGACGAGTGGCAGGGGCGCGGGATCGGGCCCAGGCTGGTGGACACGTTGTTACTCAGGGCCTCCGTGCGGGGAGCGCGGAGCGTGGGCATGGACGTCCTGGGGGAGAACCGGCGCGTGCTCAGGCTCGTCCGCAGGCTCTGGCCCGACGCCCGGATGAAGGTCGTTTCCGGGGCCGTCGAAGTGACCGCTATGATCGATCAGGCTGGCCTATTTGCGGAACAAGGTTCTGGTAGCACACCATTGACAGTGTGAAGAGTGTCAAGAACGGACGCGACGGCCGCACCCGGATCATCGAGGGTGCCCTCCGCCGTTTCAGCCAGGACGGGGTTTCGGCCACCACCCTGGCCAGCCTGCGTGAGGAAAGCGGCGTCAGCGTCGGTAGCTTCTACCACCACTTCGCCAGCAAGGAGCACGTCTTCGGCGTGCTTTACGCCGAGATCCTCACCGCCTATCAGAGTTCCTTCCTCGCCGAGCTGGTCCGGCACGGGGAGGCCCGCGCCGGCATCGAGGCCGTCGTCGCCTTCCACATGCGGTGGGCCGGTGAGCACCCCGAGCGGGCCCGGCTGCTGATCAGTGAGCGGCCGCCGCGCAAGCACGAGCCGGGCGGCGCGGAGGTGGCGGAGGAGCGGCGCACGTTCTTCCGGCAGGTCTCCGACTGGTGGCGGCCACACATGAAGAACGGGCTGCTCCAGCCCGTCCACGCGACCATGTGCTACGTGTTGTGGCTCGGGCCCGCGCAGGAGATGTGCCGGTTGTGGTTCGCCGGGGCGCACACGCCCACCGAGGAAGAGATCCAGGGACTGGGCGAGGCCGCCTGGCAGAGCCTGCGCCAGCGCCCCGAATGACGCCACGCGTGAGCTGCGTCAACGCGGGGCGAGCAGGGTCTGGCCTGCGCGGGGAGCAATGATCTGAGCACCGTCTGTGGTGTTATTGTCCACATGTGAGACGACCTCGGGCGCTGGTGCTGCCCACCTTGCCGGAGAGCGCGCTCGCCCGACTGGGTGAGATCGCCGACCTGACCGAGGCTCCCGCACGACCGAACCTCGGTTTCACCGACGAGCAACTCGCCGACCTGGTCATCGAGACCGGAGCGACCGTGCTCATCACCGATGGCGACCAGGTGCGCACGTCAGTGCTCGGACTGCACCTGGACGTCGTGGCCACCATGGGACCGCCCGGCAGCGTGGACCTGGCGCTGGCGGCCGAGCGCGGGGTGACGGTCCTGTACGCCGTCGACCGCGACCCCGAGGCGGTCGCCGAACTGACGCTCGCCCTGCTGTTCGCCGTCTGCAGGAACATCGTCACCGCCGACAGGGAAGTACGCAGGGGGCAGGTCTACCACGGCGGGGTGCCGCCCGCGCAGCGCCACCGCGGCCGCCGGTTGTCCGGCAGGACGTTCGGCCTCGTCGGCCTCGGCCGCGTCGGCAGGGCGCTGCGCTGGCGCTGTGAGGGGCTGGGCATGCGGGTGATCGTCTGCGACCCGTTCGTGCCCGAGGCCACCCACACGCTCCCCGCGCTGCTGGCGGAGGCCGACGTGGTGTCCCTGCACGTGCCGCTGACGGAGGAGACGAGGGGGTTCTTCGGCTACTCCGAGTTCGGCTCGATGCGGCCGGGATCGATCTACCTCAACACCTCACGCGGGGCGCTGCACGACCTGAGGGCGCTGGTCGACGCGCTGCAATGGGGCCAGGTGGGCGGTGCCGGGCTCGACCACTTCGAGGGTGAGTGGCTCGACCGGGCCCATCCGCTGACCCGGCTGCCGAACGTGGTGCTGACGCCCCGGCTGGGCGAGGCCACCGGGGAGAGCCGGGAGGAGCTGGCGGAGACGCTGGTGGAGGACATCGCGCGGTTGTTGCGCGGGGAGGAGCCGGCGCACGCGTACCTGCCGGTCACCGCTTAGACGGCGGCTCGCAGGCGCGTCGGCACACGCCAGCTCGCCCGGTCGAGCGAGATGTCCAGCCGCAGGTCGCCACGCTGCCTGCGCAGACCCGGCACGCGTACGCGGTCGTGCACGTCGAACCTGCCCCGATGCGGATAGCCGAAGCCCAGCTCGCCGGGCAACACGCGCAGGTCGTCGCGGTTGCCGCAGCGCGGGCACGTCCAGGACACCAGGTCCATGCCGCGGTTGTAGTCGGAGCAGGCGCTGAAGTACTCGTCGGGCCCGAATCGGGACTCGCAGGCCAAGCAGGGGATCAGCATGGGTCCGCTCCTCGGAGGACGTGGTGACCCTTTAGAGATACCGCGCGTGACTTGTTCGCCGCTTGCAGAATGCTTGGGAGCTTAAGTAACAGTATGAGCACTGTCGGTATGGTGAGTCGGCGGTGCAAGGATGGTCTTGTGGAACGACTGCGCCATCACCTCCTCCGAACCGGCTACACGATCGACGGCGTACGCGAGCGCCTGGGCAGCATGGCCGCCACCGCCCTGGCTCGCGAGGAACTGATACCGGCCCTGCGCGCCACCGCGGACGGCGATCCGCTGGCGACCCTGATCAGGTTGTGGTGGCTGGGCGTTTCCGTCCCCGCCAAGGGCCTCGCGCCCGAGGTGCTCGAGTCGGGGCTGGTCACCGCCGAAGGTGACCAGGTCAGCGCCACCGTGCACCTCCAGCCGTGGGAGAGCGGCGGCTACCTGGTCTCCGACAGGAAAGTACGCCCGGGCGACCCCGCGCTGCGGCCCGACCACGTGGTGGGGGCCGGCGGCGCCTCGGCCAACCTGGCCCAGCTCGTCACCCGACGCCCGGTGGGCCGCGCGCTCGACCTGGGCACCGGCTGCGGGGTGCAGGTGCTGCACCTGGCCGGCCGGGCGGAGCGGATCGTGGCCACCGACCTCAACCCGCGCGCCCTGGAGCTGGCCCGGCTGAGCTGGGAGTTGTCGGGGGTGGAAGGGGCCGAGGGGATCGAGGCGCGGGCGGGGTCGATGTTCGAGCCGGTCGAGGGCGAGTTGTTCGACCTGGTGGTGAGCAACCCGCCGTTCGTCATCGCCCCGGCGCGTGAGGGGCGGCTGACCTATCGCGAGTCCGGCGGGGAGGGCGACGACTTCTGCCGCGACCTCGTCCAGCAGACGCCCCACCACCTCGCCCCCGGCGGCCAGGCGCACTTCCTGGCCAACTGGCTGCACGTCGAGGGCGAGGACTGGCACGACCGCGTGGGCGGCTGGTTGCGCGAGACCGGCTGCGACGCCTGGGTGGTCCAGCGCGACGTGCAGGACCCGGCCGAATACGTCGAGCTGTGGCTCAGGGACGCGGCCGTGCAGGGCACCAAGGAATACGCGGAGCTCTACGATCGCTGGCTGGCCTGGTTCGAGGAGCGCCGGGTCGAGGGTGTCGGGTTCGGCTGGATCACCATGCGCAACTCGGGCACGCTCGACCCGGTGGTCCGCGTGGAGCATCTCGCCCACCAGGTCGCGCTCCCGGTCGGCGACTACGTCGACTCCGTCGTCGACGCCATCGCCTCGGCGCATCGGGCGCAGGGGCTGGACGCCGCGCTGCTGCGTACCGTGGACGGGCTGCTCGACGAGCGGGTCGGGCTGCCGGGCGCGGAGGACCCGATCCGCATCGTGCTGCGCCAGACGCAGGGGCTGCGCCGCAGCAGGGAGGTCGGCACGGTGGAGGCCGCGCTGGCCGGTGTGTGCGACGGTGAGCTGGCGCTCGGGCCGCTGCTCAACGTGATCGCCGAGCTGGTGGGCGACGGTGAGATCGCCGACTCCGACGCGGTTCGGTCCCTCATCGCCGAGGGTTACTTCCTGCTTTAATCCGGCGTTGATTCGACGTTGACACCTTGGGTGGATGCTCTCAGTCAAGACACGGACCTGGGGGGTTCGAGGGCCGTGTCAGGTCCGGCCGGTCGTCCGTGTGAGGCGGCTAGCCGCCACGCGGAGCATCCGGATAACCGGGCCCCCTAGCGATGCGTGGTGGCAAGGATGATCGGCCGGGCTGAACACCATCGATCACGAGTTTCTTCGTGACTCCCTAAGGACAGCCTTGATCAACCATGTGTGGATGACACGTCTGGACGACGAGCTGTACTCAGGACTCGACGACGGACCCAGCAGTGGACCCGGCGACGGACCCGGCAGCGGGGATGCCGTCGAGCAGGACCTTGAGATCACCGGCCTCGGGAGCCCCGAGCCTGGAGAAGATCTCGTGAGCCCGCCCTAGGCAGTCGAGACTCCTCGTCGTGCTGCCGAGACCGAGCAGCGCCTTGCCGAGCACGGTGAGCGAGAGCGCCTCCCCGTACGGGTGGCCGATGTCGCGGGAGACCGTCAGGGCCTCCTCGGCGTGGCGTACGGCGTCGGGGTAACGCTTGGCCGCGATGAACGTCTCGGCCAGCCGGGAGCACACCCGCTGCTCCCAGACGCGCTGCTTGCTGGCGCGGAAATAGGCCAGGCACTCGGCGTGGTGATGGACGGCCTCGGTGAGCCTGCCCACGCGGCTGAGCACGATGCCGAGGTGGTAGCGGGCCCTGGCGGTGCCGGCGCCGCTGCCGATCTCGGTGAAGATGGCCAGGCCCTTCTCCGCCGCGGCGATCGCGTCTTCCGGCCGGCTCAGGCCGAGGTGGTCGCGCGCCGAGTAGCTGAGGACCAGCGCCTCGCCGGCCGGCACGCCGTTCTCGCGGTAGAAGCGCATCGCCGAGTCGAACAGCGCCAGCGCCTCGGTGTGCCGCCGCTGCCTGCCGACGACCACGGCCAGGGCGTTGAGCACCTCGCCGGTGACGATCTTCTCCTCGCGGCGCAGCGACAGGTCGTGGACGACCCTGAAGTGCTCCTCGGCGTCCTTGAGCCGGTTGCCGGCGAACAACACCCGGCCCAGCACGTAGCGGGCCCGCAGCTCGCCGGCCTGGTCGCCGATGTTGAGCGCGGTGGCCAGCACGGCACGGGTGCTGAGGTCGAACTCGCGGGTGTGGGTGCCCGACTCCAGCAGCGGCTCCATGGCCACCAGCAGGTCGGCGGCGGGCAGGAGCTGCTCGGCGACGCGGGCGGACGCGGCGGCCTGGTTGATGGCGGCGAACAACGAGTCGCCCTCGGAGATCAGCCAGGCGACGGCCTCGTCGGCGGTGGTGAACGCGCGCCCGGCGCCGACGACCACGAGGTTGGCCGGGATCATGCTGCCCTCGTAGGCCAGGCTGTGCGCGGACTGGGCCGAGGCCAGGTAGAAGCCGAGCAGGCGGCGCAGCGCCATCGTACGGGCCTGGGGCCGCTCGACCTTGTCCAGCACGCGCCTGGCGAACAGTTTGAGCAGGTCGTGGAAGCGGTAGCGGCCCGGCGCGGGCGCCTCCAGCAGGCTGGCGTCCACCAGCGACTCCAGCACCTCCTCGGCCTCGAACGCGCTCATCGACAACACCGCGGCGGCGGCCCCGGCGGAGATGTCGGGGCCGTTGGGCAGGGAGAGCAGGCGGAAGGCGCGGGCCTGGGTGGCCGAGAGCTGGCCGTACCCGAGCGCGAACGTGGCCTCCACGGCCAGGTTGCCCACGCGCAGCTCGTCGAGGCGGCGCTGCTCGTCGGCCAGCCGGGGCACCAGCGAGGCGACCGTCCATGAGGGCCGGGCGGCCAGCCGGGCGGCCACGATCCGGACCGCCAGCGGCAGGAACCCGCACGCGGCCACCACGTCCATGGCCGCGCCGTGTTCGGCGGAGACCCGCTCGGAGCCGGTCACCGTGGCGAACAGCGACAGCGCCTCGTCCGGCTCCATCACGTCCAGGTCGACCAGCCTGGCCGAGGGCAGGTCGGCCAGCTTGACCCGGCTGGTCACGATGGCCGCGCACCCGGGCGCGCCCGGCAGCAGCGGGCTGACCTGCTCGGCGTCGCGGGCGTTGTCCAGCAGCACGAGGATGCGCCGCTCGGCCAGGATGGAGCGGTAGAGCGCCGAACGTTCCGCCAGGCCGTCGGGGATGACGTCGACCGGGATGCCGAGCGCGCGCAGGAAGGCGCCGAGCGCCGACTCGGGCGCGGTCGCCTCGTCGGTGTAGCCCCGCAGGTCGGCGTAGAGCTGGCCGTCGGGGAAGAGGTCGCCGGCCAGGTGGGCCACGTGTACGGCCAGCGCCGTCTTGCCGACGCCTCCGATGCCGGAGATGGCCGCCACCGGCACGCCCTCGGCCGACAGGAGGCCGCGCAGGCGTACCGCGATCTCCTTGCGGCCGGTGAAGTCGCTGACCGCGGCGGGGAGCTGCGCGGGGCGCGGCAGCTCCAGCGCCGGGGGCTGCTGCTCCTCCTCGTCCAACTGCTCGTCCTCCTGGGTGACCTCGGCGGCGGCGAGCGTGGGGTCGGCGGCCAGGATGCGCTGGTGCAGGGTGGTCAGCTCGTGGCCAGGCTCGATGCCGAGCTCGTCGATGAGCGCCTCGCGCGTCTCGGTGAAGACGTTGAGCGCGTCGCCCTGCTGGCCGCAGCGGTAGTAGGCGAGCATGAGCTGGGCGCGCAGCCGCTCGCGCAGGGGGTGGTCGGCGGTCAGCGCGATCAGCTCAGAGACGATCTTGGCGTGGTTGCCCAGCTCCAGGTCCACGTCCATGAGCGTCTCGATGACGCTGATGCGCCGCTCGACCAGCCGGTCGCGCTGGTGCTCGGAATAGGGCCCGACGGTGCCGGCCAGCGGCTCGCCCTCGAACAACGCCAGCGCCTTCCGCAGGGCCCTGGCGGCCTCGGTGAGCCGGCCGGACCTGCGCGCGGCCTCGGCCTGGCCCATGCCGCGCTCGAACCGGGTCAGGTCGAGCGCGTCGTCGGGCAGCCGCAGCGCGTAGCCGCGGCCGATGGAGGTCAGCAGCTCGGGGCGGGAGCGCGCGGGGCGGTCGGGTTCGAGGACGGTGCGCAATCTGGAGACGTATGTGCGCAACGCGCCCAGAGCCCGTGGCGGCGCGTCCTCGCCCCACACCGCGTCGATCATCTCGTTGGGGGTGACCGCGTGGCCCTCCCGAAGGAGCAGCATGCCGAGAATGGAACGCTGCAGCGGGGTGCCCAGGTCGAGTTCCCGGTCATCACGCCACGCGCGGACAGGACCGAGCACGGCGAACCGCAGCCCGCCCTCAACGCTCTGACCAGCCATGCCGTCTGTCTCCAAGCCAATGGAACGATTTGTTACCAAATGATAGATCCATCATTGCTCGTCACCTAGATGTGGACTGATCGTTAACCGAGCCGTTGATCCGCCTTCAATCCGGTGTTGAGCGCGTCCCTGGATGCTGGTGGTCGGTCAGACATGCCACGCATCGCGGGGGCGTGTGTCATGTAGAGGGAACACAGGCGGGAAAAAATACAGACCCCGCCCTGGAATCGGGCGGGGCCGTGGTGGACGTTGTCAGGCTGCCTCGACCAGATCGAGCCTCATGAGCAGTCGTTCGCGTACGACCGGCCATTCGGAGTTCAGGATCGAGTAGAAGGCGGTATCTCGGACCGTGTCGTCGGCGCCTCGGCTGTCCGCTCGCCGCACCCCGTCGAAGTGCGCGCCGAGGGCCTCGATGGCGACCCGGGACCTGGTGTTGCGTACGTCTGCCTTCAGGGTGACGCGGTGGACGTTCCATGTCTCGAAGGCGTGCGAGAGCAGCAGGAACTTGCTCTCCCGGTTGACCCCCGCGCCCTGGGCGCCTGCGCCCAGCCAGGTGTAACCGATGTCGGCCACGGACGGAACGTCCCCCACGGCACCGCGTGTACCCGGAGGCCAGGGCATGGGGCCCTGCCAGTACTCCAGGTGCATGAAACGGGTGGCACCGACCACGCGGTCGGTGTTCAGCCACCGGATGGCGAAGGGCAGTGAACGGCCCTCCGCCTGCTCAGCCATGGCGGCCTCCACATAGGAGACCACCTCGTCCCGGCCATGCGGGACTCGGGTGAAGGCGTAAGTCGAACGGTCTTCACCCGCCGCGGCGACGAGGTCATCGACCGCCGCGAGGCTGAGAGGTTCCAGGCGCACGGAGCGCCCGGACAGGGTGACAAGAGCGGGCATGAGCACATGATGAGGGCTGCGTGCCGTCCATCGGAACCAGGCGTCGGCCCCAACTTTTCGGCGGTTTTGCTGACACTGTGTTTCCGCAGGTCAGAGGCCCCTTTTGGGGGATGGTAAACCCGCTCTTGGGGAAAGATTCGCCTAACCGTGGCATGGCTCCGGGACGAGCGCGGGGTGGCGTTCGCTCACCGCGCCGTGCCGGACGAGCGACAGCTCCTTCAGGCCACTCGAGAGCTGGTCGAGATTGGCCGCGATCCACGGAAGCCGAAGGGGATCGGGGCTGTTCAGAGCGGCCAGCCGCTCCTCCGCGGTGTCGCCGTAGAGCAGGCTCACCGCGACGCGTACCCGGGCGGCCGAGGGGTCGTCGCCGAAGGCGTGTCCCGGCAGGACTCCGATGCCGTGTTCCTCCAGCAGGATCTTGGTGATCTCGGCGGAGCCGCCGAGTCTCAGGTGGCTCAAATCGGGATAGAGGTAGAAGCCGCCCTGCGGGGCGGGCACACTGGCGCCGATCTCCACGAACCTCTCGCGTACGGCCCGCGCCATGGCGCCGTGCAACCGGCGGCTGCGCACGATGCGGTCGGTCAGCTCGGGCGGGTCGCCGAAGGCGTAGGCCGCGGCCTCCTGGACGGGCGCGGCGGGCGCCGACCAGATCTCGCTGGCCACCGCGAGCAGGCGCCTGCGCAGCGCGTGCCCGTTCTCCGGCAGCCGGGCCACGCCGATCCGCCAGCCGCCCAGAGCCAGGCTCTTGCTCAGCCCGGTGGTGATGATCGTGCGCTCGGGCGCGAGATCGGCGGGCGAGGTGTACGGCAGGATCGGGTCGTGCATGAGATCCCGGTAGATCTCGTCGGAGATGATCATCAGGTCGAGTTCCCTGGCGACCCGTACCAGACGGGCGACGGTCGCCGGCGTGGCCAGCCGTCCCGTCGGGTTGTCGGGCAGGGTGACCAGCACGGAGCTGACGATCCTGCCGTTCGCCCTGGCCCGGCGCACCTCGGTGGCCACCAGGTCGGGGTCGGGCACTCCGCCCTCTCCTGGCGGTGCGGGCACCAGGATTGGACGCGAGCCCACGAGATCGGCCTGCGCGGCGTAGCTGACCCAGCTGGGCATGGGCAAGACGATGTCTCCGCCGATCGCCAGGAGCAGGCCGTACAGCAGCGGCTTGCTGCCGGGTCCGCAGACGACCAGTTCGGGGTCGGTGAGGAGCCCCCGTCGTGTCCAGTGGCCCGCCGCCGCGGCTCGCAGCCCGGACGCCCCCGCGACCGGCCCGTAGCCGTTGCGCTCTGACGCGGCGGCCAGCTTGTCGCGCAGCGCCGGGTGGACGGGCAGACCGGCCTCACCGAAGGCCAGGTGCAGCACGCGCTCCCCGGCGCGTCGTCTTCGTTCGATGTCCTCGTTCGCCGCCAGCGTGGCGGAGAGAGTTACCGTCATGTGTGTCACGTTCCCAGGGTGGTTGGATGAAGGCATCAGCACAAGCGAGGCTTTTTGTGGGTAGGCATAAGGAAGTCCGATGCTCGAATTGCGCCGTTTGGTCCTGATCTGCGAGTTCGCTCGGAAGGGCAGTATCGCGGCGACTGCGGAGTCGCTCGGCTACAGTCCTTCGGCCGTTTCGCAACAACTCGTCGCGCTCGAACGCGAGACCGGCACGGCCCTGATCGACAGGACCGCGCGCAGCGCCGAACTCACCGACGCGGGACGCCGGCTGGTCACGCACGCCCAGCGCATTCTGTCGATGGTCGAGGAGGCCGAGTCCGACCTGTCCGCGCACGCGGGGACACCCGCGGGGCGCGTCGTGGTGACCGCCTTCCCGACGGCGGCGGTGGCCTTCGCGCCCGCGCTCGCGCGCTCGCTGCGCCGCCACACCGAGCTGGCGCTCAGGCTGGGGCAGAGCAGGTCGGGCCGGGGGATAAGAGAGGTGGAGTCGGGGGAGGTGGACATCGCGCTCGTCGACGACTGGTACGGCCGCGTACGCGACAGCGAGAGCCTGCGCGTCTTCCCCCTGCTGCGCGATCCCCTGGTGCTCGTCGTGCCGCGCAAACATCGCCTGGCCGACCCCGACGTGCCCGTCGACCTGCGCGAACTGCGGGACGAGCCGTGGATGGCCACCCCCGACGGCGAGCCCTCGCGACTGGCGGTGGACCGGCTGCTGGTGGACGTGGGCGGCACCCGGCCGACGCCGTGGGAGTTCGAGGGGCTGGGGACCATCCTGTCGCTGGTCGCCAAGGGGATCGGCATCGCCGCCGTCCCCGCGCTCGCGCTGGCCGCCGGGGTGCGGGGCCTGGCCGTGCGGCAGTTCCCCGGCAATCCGGTGGGGCGCGACGTGCACGCCGTGGCGCGCGGGTCCAGCGTGCACCGGCCGTCGGTGTCGGTGACGTTGCGGGCGATTCACGTGGCCGCCCGGTACATCGCGGCCGATCTCGAACCGGTGCGCCCGGCCGAGCGCACGCGGGACGGCGGGCCGGTCTTGGAGTGGGTCGGTGGCACGGTACCCTCCGCGGGCAGCTCGGTGGGGCGCTCGTTCGGGGAATGACATGGCTCTGGGTGGACGGCCGGCCGGTGGGGCGCTCGTTCGGGAATGACATGGCTCGGTGGGGTGCTCGTTCGGGAATGACATGGTGATCTCGGGGAGGCGGTAGCGTCTGCGTTCATGGCGCCGACGTACGACATCGAGCAGTTGCTGCTCTCCCAGCCGAGCACGCGCACGGTCGCGGGCGTCGATGAGGTGGGCCGCGGTGCGTGGGCGGGTCCTGTCACGGTCTGCGCCGTCGTCACCGACCTGTCCGAACCCCCGAAGGGGCTGACGGACTCCAAGCAGGTCTCCGAGGTCAAGCGCGGGCCGCTGGCCGCCGAGCTGGCCACCTGGGTGGCCGGCGCCGGCTTCGGCGAGGCCACGCACCAGGAGATCGACACGCTCGGCATGACGGAGGCCCTGCGCAGGGCCGCCCGCCGGGCGCTGGAGTCACTGCCGGTCCGGCCGGACGCGGTGATCCTGGACGGCAAGCACGACTACATCGGCGCGCCCTGGCCGGTACGCCTGGAGATCAAGGGTGACGCGGCGAGCATCTCGGTCGCCGCGGCGTCCGTGCTGGCGAAGGTGCGGCGCGATGCGTACATGGCGACGATCGGGTGTGAGGAGTACGGCTTCGCCGAGAACGCGGGCTACCCCTCGCCCGCGCACCAAGAGGCCCTGGCCCGGCTCGGGCCCACCCCGCATCATCGGCTTTCCTGGTCATACCTGGACGACCTGCCCCAGTGGCGGCACTTGAAGCATCACCGGGACCCGATGGCGATCGAAGGGCAGGCCAGCCTCTTCGCATAGGTCCGCGTGTGGCGCACGCATTCGTGGCCGCGATCGGTCATCATTCGGGGAATGCGGATCGGGGTCTTTGTCGTCGCGGGACTGTTTCCCGGGCAGGAAGCCGGACGGGTGCTGACGAACGCCGTCGAATGGATCGTCGCGGCCGAGGAGTCGGGGTTCGACGACGCGTGGATCGCCGAGCACCACTTCATGCCCTATGGGGTGTGCCCGTCTCCCACCACGCTGGCGGCGGTGGCGGCCGGCCGCACCACGCGGATCGGGCTGGGCACGGCCGTCAGCGTGTTGTCCAGCCAGCATCCCGTGGCGCTCGCCGAGCAGGCCGCCATGTTGCACCACCTGTCCGGCGGGCGGTTCACGCTCGGCGTGGGCAGGGGCGGGCCCTGGGTGGACCTGGAGGTGTTCGGGACCGGGCTCGAACGGTACGAGCGGGGGTTCGGGGAGTCACTCGACCTGCTGCTCGACGCCCTGTCGGGTGGCTCCGTGGCCGCTGACGGGGAGTTCTTCCGGTTCAGGGAGGTGCCTGTGGTGCCCTCTGTCCGGATGCGGCCGGTGGTCGCGTGCACCTCGGCGGGGACCGTCGGGCTGGCCGCCTCGCGCGGGCTGGCGATGTTGCTGGGGCTGCACGTCGGGGACTCGGAGAAGGCCGCGCTGGTACGGCAGTACCGCGAGCGCGGGGGGCCGGCGGCCGGGCATGTGGCGGCGGGGGTGGCGTATGTGGCCGACTCCACGGGTGCGGCCGTGCGGGAGCTCAAGGAGGCCATGCCGTCGTGGCTGGGGCCGGGGCTGGCCGGGTACGTGCCGGTGGACGATCGGCCGCGGAGCCCGCGGGACGCCCGAAAATATGTGGATTTGTTGGCAGATATCCATCCGGTGGGGTCGGCCAAACACTGCGCGGAGACCCTCCGGCGTACCGCGGAGAGCACCGGCATCGAGCACTTCATCCTGCTCATGGAAGGGCTGGGTGAGCACCGGCGGACCCTGGCGAACATCAGGAGGTTCGGCGCCGAGGTGCTCCCGCTGCTGCGCGGGTGACCCGGCGAGCCGGGCGGGACCGGCTCGCCGGACGGGGCTCAGCAGTCCACGAGCTCCGGTTTCTGGTTGAGGATCTGAGCGCGCGGGGTGACGAAGTCAGACAGAGCCTTCGTCGCCCCCGGGTCGAAGACGGCCACCCGGTGGCAGTTCTGGAAGGCCAGGCGCACTCCGTAGTGACGCTCCAGCGCGCCGCGCATCGAGTCGCTCGCCAGGCAGCGCAGGAGCTGGCCGCGCGCCTCCTCGGACGGCGGCGGCACCTGGTTGTCGGCGAACTCGGCCCCGCTGTGCTCACGCTGCTTGACCAGCTCGCTGATCAGCGACCACGCGTAGGGCAGTGAGTCGCGTACGCAGGCGAGAAACGCCGCGTCGTCCACTTCACCGGCTCTGGCCTGGTCGAGCAGATCGTTCGGGACGGTCAGCGACATGCTGTCTCCTCTCGAAGGGGGGGTCAAAACTGACGCTAGGTCGGAAAAGGGAAAGGCTCCAGAGACCTGGCGGGAACAGTCATGTGGTCGGTCAGGGGCCGTAGACGAAGTCCGGGTCCACCTGCTCGGCGAGGTCGCAACCGGCCCTGTCGTTGCCCCAGGCCTTGGCGTTGCGCAGGTGGAACTCGACCGTCTGGCGGCCGAAGCGCGGCCAGTCCTTGTCCTGCTCGTCGAGGGTCTTGCGGAGCACGGCCAGTGCGTCCGCGTTGGCCGGCTCCAGGTCGTCGAGGGTGAAGTGGCGGCCCTGCTCCATGGCGCGGACGACGGAGGAGTGCTCCATCCAGGTGAGGAGATCGTCACCTACGTGCTCGCGCAGGAAGTCCACGTCGGAGACGCCGTGCACCTTGTTGCCGATCACGGCCAGGGCGACGCCGTACTTGGCGGCGTAGTCGCGGTACTGCCGGTAGACGCTGACGCCCTGCCTGGTCGGCTCGGCCACCAGGAACGTCAGGTCGAAGCGGGTGAACAGGCCCGAGGCGAAGGAGTCGGCGCCGGCGGTCATGTCCACCACGACGTATTCGCCCGGGCCGTCGATCAGGTGGTTGAGCAGCAGCTCCACCGCGCCGACCTTGGAGTGGTAGCAGGCCACGCCCAGGTCGTCCTCGCTGAACGGGCCCGTGGCGAGCAGGCTCAGGCCGTCGGGGGTGGTCAGGGCGTGGGGGTCGTCGGCCAGGTCCTCGAAGCTCAGGAGCGTGGAGCCGCGGCCGGGCGGGGTGGTCTTGACCATCGCCTCGGCCGAGGGGATGCGGGGGTTCGTGCCGCGCAGGCGGTCCTTGATCTCGGTGAGGTCGGATCCGAGGGGGTCGGGCTGACGGTCGAGGCCGAGCACCAGGGCCAGGTGCTGGTTGATGTCGGCGTCCATGGCGACCACCGGGCCGCCCTGGCTCGCCACGTGCCTGGCGAACAGGGCCGACATCGTCGTCTTGCCGCTGCCGCCCTTTCCGACGAACGCCACTCTCACTTCGCGCTCCAGGTGAGGATGAAAATCGTTTCCGTTTGGGACGGTCCTCATCATGCCACATCCCGTCCCGTCGAACCCCCACAACCGCCCCAGACGCTTTTCCACCGCCCCCTCGCGCCGCCCTTTCGCCGACCTCCCCCGCGCCACACCGGGGATACCGGGGGAGAGGTGTTGCTGGAAGCCGCCACCCGCCACCCGCCAGCCGCCGCCCGCCACTGTCGCCACCGTCGTCGCCACCGTCACTGTCGTCGCCACCGTCGCCACCGCCGGTGGGGAGGTGCAGGGGTGTTGTGGTGAGAGTGGGGGCGAGGGGTTAGGTGCAGGTGGTGTCGAGGTTGATTGGGGTGGTGCCGGTGGGGGTGGCTGAGGGGGTGGGGGCGGTTCGGGTGGAGGAGGAGTGTTCCTCCAGGGCGCCGGTGACCTTGCGGCGGATGAGGTACCAGTCCGGGTCGGCGGTGCTGATGAGCGGCGGTACGAAGCTGAGGCTGCGCATCTTCGCGTCCTTGACCTTCTGCGACAGGTCCACCACGGCAGGCAGGAGGTCCTGGGGCAGGTCGGTGGAGATGGCGCGCTTCGTGGCGGCGGCGAGGCGTTCGAAGCTGTTGAGCACGGTCAGCGGGTCGGCCTGCTTGGCGACGGCGTTGAGCAGGCACTTCTGGCGCCCCATGCGTACATAGTCGTCGCTGTCGGTACGGGAGCGCCCGTACCAGAGGGCCTCCTCGCCGGACAGTTTACGGGTGCCGGCGGGGAGCAGGCCCTCGCGGCGCTTGCCGTACACGATGGGTTCCTTGATGGTGACCCGCACGCCGCCCATGGCGTCGATGATCTCCGCGAAGCCCTTCATGTCCACCATCGCGTAGTAGTTCACGGGCAGGCCGAGGATGTCGCTGATGGTCTGCTTGAGCAGGGCGGGGCCGCGCTTGCCCTTCTCCACACCGGGCACGATCTCGGGATGGTCCTCGGCGAACTGGAAGACCTCGTTGAGCAGGCCCGGTGTGTCCGGTCCCGCGCCGGTGAAGCCCGAGGGGAAGCGCGCCCTGGCCGGACCCTCGGGGAGCCGGACCTGCTGGAGGTTGCGCGGCAGGCCGAACAGGACGGTCGCGCCTGTCTCCACGTCCACGCTGGCCACGGTCATGCTGTCGGTGCGCACGCCGGGCCGCCCGGGAGCCGCGTCCGCGCCGACGAGCAGGAAGTTCACCCGGTCGGCGCCGTTCCATGGGTCCTCGGCCAGGATGGGCGCGGCGGTGCCGTTGCGTGAGAACAGGGTGTCCACGACGTCGCGCGACAGGTACGCGAGCCTGGTGGCGTACGCCGTGGGCGCCAGCACGAGCGCGCAGAGGGCGACGGCCAGCGCGGTGGTCAGGACCCGGCCGATGGTGTCGGAGCGGGCCGGACGTACCAGGATGAAGGACCAGATGATCACCCCGGTCCAGGCGAGCGCGATCACCACCAGCGCGACCGTGAGCCAGGTGAGCCACTGCGGCTGGACGGCCAGGGACAGCAGGTTGGCGCTGAAGGCGGTGAACACGGTCAGCACGGCCGCGATCAGGAGCACGTACGCCACCATGAGTGCCAGACCGGTCTTGCGGCGCTCCGCGGCGAGGTGCGCCACGCCCCACAAGACGGTCGAGGCGAGCGTCAGCGCGATGCTCGCGCCGAGCCCGAATCGTCGATTTACTCCCGTCATACCTGGTCAAACCCCCACTGTGCGCCCATCCAAGCCACCCTAGTAATGCGTGGTGCGTGAGAGTCGGTGCGAAAGGGAAGGGTTCGGTCAATTCCCGGTCAAGACAACCTTGAGATATAACGTGATTTTGAGCAAGCGGCACGGCAGTTATGGGTTCGACGCGCCCTGGGCACTGGTCGGTTTGCTTTTCGGAGCGATCGTGCTGGGCGGTCTGGCGGCGGTCTCGTTCGCCTTCGACATCCTCGCGGCGGGCATCGCCTTCCTCGCCGGTGGGCTCTACACGCTGGCCAGCGCGGTCAGCTACGTCTACACGACGCGGCGCGGCAAGTTCGCCGTCTGGCATGAGGAGCTCCAGCGGCTGCGGGGGGACGAGCGGCTGCTCGACCTCGGCTGCGGCCGGGGAGCGGTGCTGCTGATGGCGGCCGCGCGGCTGGACAAGGGCACGGCGACGGGCATCGACCTGTGGCGCGTCAAGGACCAGTCGGGCAACGAGGAGCCGGTGACCAGGGCCAACGCCGAGGCGGAAGGCGTCTCGGAGCGGGTGGAGCTGATCACGGGCGACATGCGCGACCTGCCCTTCGGCGAGGGGTCGTTCGACGTGGTGGTGTCGAGCCAGGCCATTCACAACATCCCGGGCGAGGAGGGGCGGGCGCAGGCCGTACGGGAGGCGTATCGGGTGGTGCGGCCCGGCGGGCTGATGTTGATCGCCGATTTCCAGCACACCCCCGCGTACGAGAACACGCTGCGCGAGATCGGCGTGACCGACGTGCGGCGGCGGGACGCGGGCTGGCGGTTCTGGTACGGCGGCCCCTGGTTCGCCACCGGCATCCTGGAGGCCAGGAAGCCCGCCGGTTAGGGAGATCGTTCGCCGGGTAGCGAGAAGATCCTATGAGCGACGTGGAAACCGGCACCATCACCACGAAAGTACCCGCCCGGCTGGACCGGCTGCCCTGGTCGCGATGGCACTGGATGATCGTCATAGGGCTCGGCACCGTCTGGATCCTCGACGGGCTGGAAGTCACCATCGTCGGCAACCTGTCCGGGCAACTGGCCAAGCCGGGCAGCGGCCTGGACATCACCCAGGCGCAGGTCGCGGGCATGGCCGCCGCGCTCTACGTCGCCGGAGCCTGTACGGGCGCGCTGTTCTTCGGCTGGCTGACCGACAGGTTCGGCAGGAAGAAGTTGTTCATCATCACGCTGGTCGTCTATCTGGCGGCCACGCTGATGACCGCGTTCTCCTTCAGCGCGTGGTGGTTCTTCCTGTTCAGGTTCCTGACGGGCTTCGGCATCGGGGGCGAGTACGCGGCCATCAACTCGGCCATCGACGAGCTCATCCCGAGCCGCCACCGGGGCCGCATCGACATCATCATCAACGGCAGCTACTGGCTCGGCGCCGCCGGAGGGGCGCTGCTGACCGTGCCGCTGCTGAACGACCTGCCGGTCAACATCGGCTGGCGGGTGGCGTTCGGGCTGGGCGTGGTGCTGGGGCTGGCCATCCTCCTCGTACGCCGCCACGTCCCCGAGAGCCCGCGCTGGTTGTTCATCCACGGCAAGGGCGAGGAGGCCGAACGCATCGTCGACGACATCGAGCACCAGATCGGCAGGGACGACCTGCCGGAGCCGGACCGCTCGATGACCGTCCACCAGCGCAAGTCGATCGGCTTCGTGCGGATCGCGCACACGATGGTGGCCCTCTATCCGAAGCGCACGGTGCTGGGGTTGTCGTTGTTCATCGGGCAGGCGTTCCTCTACAACGCGATCACCTTCGGGTACGCGCAGATCCTGGGCACGTTCTTCCACATCGACACGCAGACGGGCTACTACTTCGCGGTCATCGCCGTCGGGAACTTCCTCGGCCCGCTGCTGCTCGGCCACCTCTTCGACACCGTGGGCCGGATTCCGATGATCTCGGCCACGTACATCGGGTCGGGGTTGCTCCTGCTGGGGACGGCGTGGCTGTTCAACGAGGGGGCGCTCACCGCGGTGACGCTGACGGCGTGCTGGTGCGCGGTGTTGTTCGTGGCCTCGGCCGGGGCGAGTTCCGCGTACCTGACGGTCAGCGAGATCTTCCCGATGGAGACCAGGGCCCTGGCGATCGCGTTCTTCTTCGCGATCGGGACGGGCGCGGGCGGCATCGCGGGGCCGCTCGTCTTCGCCTCGCTGGTCGAGACCGGGGTGCCGGGGGACACGGCGCTCGCGTTCACGATCGGCGCACTGGTGATGATCGCCGGCGGGCTCGTCGAGCTGTTCCTGGGGGTCAAGGCCGAGCGCAGGGGGCTGGAGGACATCGCCGCGCCGCTCACGACAGCCGAGGTGACGAAGGCCGCATGACCTCCCAGGCGTGGGGGCTGTCGGCCAGGTAGAGGTGCGGCACGTCCACGAACACCCGCATCGGGCCCGGCTCGATCCCGAGCTTGCCCGCCATGCTCGCGTGCACCTCCGAGAGCGGCAGGTAGTTGAGGTAGCTGGTGAAGGCGTTCTGGGAGCGGAAGGTCGCCGTCATGACCAGCGCGCCCTCCCTGATCCTGAACGCCAGCCCGATCAGGCACGGCACCGCGTCATAAGCCTCGCCGGGCGCGGTCAGCGAGATCCACGCACTCTTGCTGTACGGCTTGACCCGCAGCAGATCGGCCGCCCACCCGAGCTGCCCCCCGATCCTGGCCCCATAGCTGTACTTGAACGGCGGCACCACCACCTCCTCACTGAACTTCCTGCGGTAGAGGGCCAGCCGGTCCGCGTCACCGTGCCGCGCGATGATCGGGTCGTCCCCGCTCACCCGCGCGATCTCGAACAACACGGACGGCCCCTCGATGACGGGACCCCGATCGTCGTCGGCGAGCGTGCCCGCCGACCAGACATGGCGCATCAACCAGATCCACGCCTCCCCACATGACGCCCAATGTGCTGGGCCGGGCATTCAACTCTCCAAATTCGGGAACCGGTACGGATTGCGAGGAAGCCGCCGCCGCCGGGTGACGTTGCAGCGGATGTAGTAGACGGCGTAGTGGACCAGCGCGACGAGCAGGATGCCGGTCATGAGCATGAGCGCGTTCGGCTCCTGGCCGCTGAGGCCGGTGACGCCGACGGTCAGGTAGGTGGAGTTGACCGTCGCCATCACCATGACGTTGATGCCGGGCCAGGTGAGGGGCGCGTAGGTCTCGGGGAAGCGCGGGTCGATCGGGAGGTTCGGGCTCCAGTCGAGGTCGTCCCTGAGCTTGGTGGCGTACAGCAGGCGGAAGTTGTTGATCGCCCGCGCGGTCCTGGCGTGCGCGTTGACGGCCTCGATGAGGCGCAGGAACGGCAGCACGCTGAGCAGGCCGAACGCGGTGACCAGGGCGAACAGGTACCACGGCACGTCCTGCCACCTCGTCAGGCTCTGCGGGTCGACGACCTTGGCGCTGGCCAGGGCGATGGCGGCGAGGAACGGGCCCGACAGCAGGCTCAGCGAGAGCCTGGTCATCTTCAGGCGCTCTTCCTTGGCGGCGAGATGGACCGCGTAGACGCCGGTGAAGTCCACGGCGGCAAGCTGGAGGAACTGGCCCGGCGCCAGGTCGGTCTCCCTGGCCATGCGAGGGGGCGTCTTTCGCATGAGCGTGCTCCTGGTGTGTGTGGCTCCAGTATGAGCACTCTTCTCGGGAATTGGCGGCGATTATTACCAATTGTTCCAACAAATCTCAACCGACCGCGGTTAGGCCGGCCTCTTCGTCCATTCGTCGGACAGGATGCACCTTGTGAGTGAATCAGCGGGCAAGGAGCTCTACCTCGTCGTCTGTGCCGCAGAAGCCGCGGTGGACGCCGGCCGTCTCGTCACCCTGGCGCAGGAGGAGGGGTGGATCGTGCAGGTCGTGGCCACGCCGTCGGCGCTGGACTTCATCGACGCCGCCGCGTTGGAGAAGCAGACCGGGCGGCCGGTGCGCAGCCAGTACCGCAAACCGTCCGAGCCGAAGCCGCCCAGGGCCGACGCCATCATCGTGGCGCCGGCGACGTACAACACGATCAACAAGTTCGCCCACGGCATCGCCGACACCTACGCGCTGGGCATCCTGGCGGAGGCGCCGGGGCTGGGGATCCCGGTGGTCGTGCTGCCGTTCGTCAACCGGGCGCTGGCCGGGCGCACACCGTACCGGCGCAGCGTGGCGGACCTGCGGGCCGACGGGGTCCGCTTCGTACTCGACCCGGACCCCGACCCCTGGGCGCGGGCACTGGCGGAACTCGGCGTCAAGCCCTGACCAAGGTCTTTTGTAAGTAAGAACGGATCTTACTTTCGGAATTGTGTCTGACACCGTGTGATGGTTTATGCCAGGATGTGCCGACTTCTGGGGGTGCGTTGTGGGAATGGCAGAGCGGATCGACGCGGTGCTGGGTTCGGGGCGGGCGTCCGGCCTGCACGGGCTTGTCGTGATGAGGGGCGGGGAGGTGGTGGTCGAGTGGTACGGGGCCGGGGTCGATCATCATCTGAACGAGTCGCTGGGGCATGTGGTGTTCGATCGGGACACCCTGCATGATCTGCGGTCCGTGTCCAAGAGCGTGGTGGCGCTCGTGTACGGGATCGCGCTCGGTGAGGGCCTGGTGCCGGAGCCGGGGGAGTCGTTGATGCGGCAGTTCCCGGAATTTCCGGACCTGGTTCCCGGGCGGGAGCACCTGACCATCGAGCACGCCCTGACCATGACGCTCGGCATCGAATGGCGGGAGGACCTGCCCTACACCGATCCGGCCAACGGTGAGATCGCGATGGAGTTCGCGCCCGACCGGCATCGGTACGTGCTGGAGCGGCCCGTCGTCGAGGAGGCCGGCAAGCGGTGGAGCTACTGCGGTGGCGCCTCCGCCCTGGTCGGGGAGATCGTCAGCCGGGGAGTGGGACGGCCGATGGACGACTACGCGGGGGAGCGGCTCTTCGGCCCCCTCGGGATCTCCGAGTACTTCTGGTCCCGGGGGGACGACGGTGTTCCGAGGGCCGCGTCGGGGCTGCGGTTGCGGCCGATCGACCTGGCCGCCGTCGGGCAGCTCGTGCTCGACGGCGGCCGGGACATCGTGCCGGGTGAGTGGATCCGGGAGGTGTTGCGGGCCCGGGTGGTGGTGGGGGACTGGGCGGAGTACGGCTACCAGTGGTATCTCAACGGCGGCCGGGCCGAGTGCATCGGGAACGGTGGGCAGCGGCTGGTCGTGGTACCCGGGGAAGAGCTGGTCGTGGCCGTGACGGCCGGTGAGTACGACGAAGGGCAGGGGAGCTCGCAGGCCGTGCTCGACGCCGTGCTCGGCGCGTAGCCCCCACCGTCAGGGGGTGAGCAGGACGCGGCCTGTCACCGCGTGGCTCTCCAGGAGGCGGTGGGCCTCGGCGGCCTGCTCCAGGGGGAGCGTGCGGGCGATGGTGGCCTCGCTCCGACCCGAGGCCAGCCTGGACAGCATCTCCGGGTAGTGCGTGCCGAAGACCTGGGCGGCCCAGGCGGGGCCGCTGCAACCGGTGACCGTCACGCCGCGCTCCATGAGGTCGGCGGCGGTGATGGCGGGGGGCTCGCCGCTCAGCAGGCCGTAGGAGAGCAGGCGGCCGGAGCCGGGCGTGAGGTGGTCGAGCACCTGCTTGGCGCGGGCGCCGCCGATGGATTCGAAGACCACGTCCACGTCGGGCAGCTCGGCGGGCCAGTCGGGGTCGTAATGGTCGAGGACCGTGTCGGCGCCCAGGACGGCGGCTCGTTCACGCTTGGCGGGGGATCCGGCGGTGGCGATCACGTGGGCCGCGCCGAACTCCTTGGCGTGCCGTACCAGGTGGCCTCCGACCGAGCTGGTGCCGGCCTCGACCAGGACCGTTTCGCCGCCTTCCAGCTTCGCCCTGTGGAGCAGGCCGAGGGCTATCGCGCCGGGGGCCGCGATCGCCAGGGCCTCGGCGGGGGTGACGCCGTCCGGCACCGGGCAGGTCATGGCGGCGGGCATGGCCACGTACTCGGCGTAGGAGCCCAGGCCGCCGGTCACTCCGACCAGCGTGCTGCCGAGCAGCTTCTCGTCCACCCCCGGGCCGACCTCGACGACCTCGCCGGTCACCTCCGCGCCGATCACGGTCGGCCCGGACATCGGGAACGGCAGCGCCCCCGAACGGATCTGCGTCTCCGCGTAGCTGACGCCGATGACCTGGGCGCGGATCAGGACCTGGCCCTCTCCTGGACTCGGGCGCGGCAGGTCCGCCACTTCGAGACGTTCGGGGCCGCCCGTACCTGACAGGACGATCGCGCGCATGGTTTCCTCCAATTGAACCGGTGGTCCAGTTAATATATGGACCGCTGGTCAACTTGTCTATGGGAAAGAATGACCGGATGGAACGTCGAGAGCGGGCCGACGCCGCGCGCAACAGGCAGGCGATCCTGCGGGCGGCCGACGAACTGCTGCGGCGGCATCCGCCCGAGCAGGTCTCCGTCGAGCGGGTCGCGGCCGCCGCCGGAGTGGGCAAGGGGACGGTCTTCCATCGGTTCGGGAGCCGTACGGGGCTCATGCTCGAACTCATGGCCGAGCGGGCACGCGAGCTGGAGCAGGCCGTCAGCGAGGGGCCGCCGCCGCTCGGGCCGGGCGCGCAGCCGGAGGAGCGACTGGTCGCGTTCCTCGCTGAGGTGGCCGGACTCGGGGCGCGCAACGGCAACCTCATGGCGGCGCACGAGCATGCCATGGTGACCAGGAAAGGCGCGGCCGAGCAGCCCAGAGAGGCCAACCCGATCTACATGTTCTGGCATCGGCACGCCTCGCGTCTGATCGCGGAAGGGCGGCCGGACGTGGACGCCGAGCAGATCGCGCACATGTTGCTCGGCACCCTGCACATGGAGCCGATCGCGAGCCAGTTGCGGGCGGGAGAGCACGAACGGCTGGCGGCGAGCTTCGCCGCGCTGGTCAGAGGGCTGTTCAGGGGTCGAGGCGCTTAACAGCCTTGGCTTCTTCGAAGGCTTCTTCGAAGGCTCCTTCAGAGGCTTTTCAGAGCGGGAGGTGTCTGATGGCGGCGCGGAAGGCCGCCACGGCCGCCTTGATCGCCGGGTGCTCGCCGTTCCCCCTCCTGAACGCGGCCAGCGTACGGCGGCTCAGCGGCAGCCGGGTGAGCCGCACGCCGGGCGGTGGGCTGGTGGCCGCCAGGTGGGGCACGAGCGCGACCCCCTGGCCGGCCGCGGCGAAGGCCAGCACGGTGTCGAAGTCGTCGATGTGGTGCCGTACGAGCGGCTCGAACCCGGCCGCCTGGCAGACCCTGATCGCCATCGTGTGGCAGAGGGTGCCGGGCTTGTTCGTGATCCACGCGTCGGCGCGGGCGGCGGCGACGGAGTCGCGGTCGGTGAGGTACATGGGCTCGCTGAACAGGGGCTCGGTCTCGGTGGAGGCGTCGGTGACGGGCGGGACGAAGTCGTACTCGTGCACCAGGGCCACGTCCAGCTCCCCTGCCCGCAGCGCCGCCGAGACGTCCGCGGGGTCGATCTCGGCCACCGCCGGCTCCAGCCCGGGATGCGCGCCGGTCAGGTCGGTGAGCGCGGGCGGCAGCAGCACGCGGGCGGCAGTGGGGAACGCGCCGATCCGCAGCGGACCCGAGGGGCCGCCGCGGGCGGCGGCGAGGGCGGCCGAGGCGCGTTCGAGCTGCTCCAGCACCGCCTGCGCGTGCTCGACGAGGAGCTGCCCGGCGGGCGTCAGCGCCACCGTGCGCCCTGTGCGTTCGAGCAGCGGCACGCCCGCCTCCCGCTCCAGCGCGCTGAGCTGCTGGGAGATGGCCGACGGCGTGAACGTGACCGCCTCCGCCACGGCGGCGATCGTGCCGCGCCTGGCGAGTTCGCGGAGCAGGTGGAGCTTGCGCGGATCGAGCATAAGCTCATCTTAAGCTTTGGTGAAGAAATCCGTGCTGGACCTAACGGGTCCGGGGCGTCAGGCTCGAAGCATGTTCAGAGGAATCCATGTACCGCTGGTCACGCCGTTCGACTCGTCGGGCGCGGTGGCCGTGGACGCGATCGAGAAGCTCGCCCACCACGTGCTCGACCAGGGCGCCGCCGGGCTGGTCGCGCTGGGCACCACCGGCGAGGTGGCCGCGCTCGACCCCGCGGAGCGGGCACAGGTGATCGAGGTGTGCGCGCGGGTCTGCGAGGAGCGGTCGGCGCTGCTGACGGTGGGGCTGACGGGCAACGACACGCGCTCGACGGCCCGGGCCCTGCGGGAGTTGCCTTCCGGGGTCCACGCGGCGCTGGTCACGGTTCCGTACTTCCTGCGGCCCGGTGAGCGCGGGGTCATCGCGCACTTCGAGGCGCTGGCGGAGGAGTCGCCGGTGCCGCTGATCATCTACCACATCCCCTACAGGACCGGGCAGGCCGTCGGCGCCGGCGCGCTGCGGCGGCTGGGGCGGCACCCGAACATCGCGGGGGTGAAGTACGCGGTCGGCGGGATCGATCAGGACACCGTCGAGTTGCTCGGGGACCTGCCCGAGGGGTTCGACGTGATGGGCGGGGACGACGCGTTCGTCTCGCCGCTGCTCGCGCTGGGGGCGGCGGGCGGCATCCTCGCCTCCGCGCACCTGGAGACCAGGAGCTTCGTCGACCTGGCGGACGCCTGGCGCGCCGGGGATGTGGAGCGGGCCAGGCAGCTCGGGAGCCGGCTGGCCCGGCTCTCCGCGGCGCTGTTCGCCGAGCCCAACCCGACCGTGATCAAGGGGGTCCTGCACGCCCAGGGCCTGATCCCGACCCCGGACGTACGCCTGCCGCTGGTGCCCGCCACTTCCGAGGCGGTGTCACAGGCTCGCCTGGTAGCGGTACATCCAGGCGAGTGACTCCTGGCTCGCGCTCTTCTTCAGGAAGATCGGCAGCATGAGGTCGCGGAAGACCCGGGCGACCGGGCCCGCGGCCTTGCTGTTGCTGATCGTCCTGGAGTAGGCCACCACCCGCTCCGCCCGGGGCCGCCGCTCGGCCTCGAAGCGCTCGAACGCCTCCTCGTGCCCGCCGCTGTCACGCAGGCACCTGGCCAGCACGATCGCGTCCTCGATGGCCAGTGACGCGCCCTGGCCGGAGCTGGGCGAGGTGGCGTGCGCGGCGTCGCCGGTCAGCAGGACCCGGCCGCGGTGCCACACGGGCACCGGCGGCAGGTCGTGGACCGGCAGGGCCAGCTCGACCTCGCCGCGGGCGATGAGGTCGGCCGAGAAGTTCGCGTCGTCCTCGAACGCCTTGACCAGCACGGGCTTCCAGTCCTGCGGCACGTCGCCGAGCTGCCGGGGCAGGTTCGCGAACCACCACGTCTCGCCCGATTCGGCCACCGAGTAACCGAAGAACGCACGCTTGCCGAAGACCATGTTGTACACGCCGGGCTCGCCCGTCACGCCCGCGTCCTTGACGATCCCGCCGAAGCTGTACAGGCCGCTGTAGCGGGGCGCGGGGGCCTGCGGGTCGAGCAGCGCGCGGGTGCGGGAGTGCACGCCGTCGCAGGCGATCAGCAGGTCGCCGGTGGCCTCCGTGCCGTCCTCGAACCTGGCCGTCACCGCGGTTCCGGTGTCCTCGTAGCTCGTCATGCGCTTGCCGTAGGAGATCCGGATGCCGCGCTGCCCGGCCTCGTCGCGGATGGTCCGGTAGAGGTCGGATCGCAGGACGGTGTGGCTCACGGTGCCGTCGTCGAGCCGCAGACCGTTGGCCACCTCGCCGAGCCGCTTGCCCGAGCCGCTCCACATGACCATGCGCGGGGTCGGGATGGCCGACGCCAGGACCTGCCGGTGCGCGCCGAGCGTGCGCAGCGCGGCCAGGCCGTTGGAGGCGATGTTCAGGAACGAGCCCACGTCCTCGGCGCCCTGCCCGTACGCCTCGAAGATCTCGGCCTCGATGCCCACCTCGCGCAGTGCCATCGCGGTGACGGGGCCGCCGATGCCGCAACCTATGATCAGAGCCTTCATGGTGATAACCTTTCGTTCGGTCGAACGAAATATATGTGGAGGAGGTGGGCGGTGTCGAGAGATATTTCGGACAAGCGAAAGAATTTGCTGGAGGCGCTCAGCATGGCGGGGCGGGACAGCAGCAACGCCGCCGTCATGTATCACAGCGCCATGGGCCAGCGCCTCGGCCTGGGCATGACCGAGGAGAAGACGCTCGACCTGCTGCAACGCCTCGGGCCGCTGACGGCGGGGGAGATCGCGCAGCACGCGGGGCTGGCCCCGGCCACGGTCAGCGGGCTGATCGACCGGCTGGAGGCCAAGTGGCTCGTGCGGCGCGTACGCGACACGAAGGACCGGCGGCGGGTCATCGTCGAGATCAACCACGAGCAGCTGGCCGGGTTCTCGGATCTGTTCGAGCCGTTCGTGGCGGCCCTGTCAGACCTGCACGAGCGCTACACCGACGAGGAGCTGGCGCTGGTCCTCGACTGGCTACAACGCTCCACCGCCCTGCAACGCGAGGCCACCCAGGCACTGACCGAGCAGTGACCCGCAGGTCTCAGCGGCCCGAATCCTTGATCGCCGAGCCGACCTCGCCCACCCGGTCCGCCAGCAGCCCGATCGCGCCCACCGCCCGCACCATCGGGTCGTCCTCCGCCCCGCCGAGGGCCTTGGACTTGAGGTAGGCGGCCTTGACCTCCGCCCAGCGCGCCGCCTGGGCGGGCGTCAGGCGGCCGCGCAGTTCGGCCAGCTTGAGCAGGTTCGCCTCGGCGTCCGAGGTCAGCGTCTGGGCCTCGCCCACGTAGTGATCGTCGATCACCGCTTCCAGCTCGTCGTCGTTCATGGCGGGGACGATGCGCTCGGCCAGCTTGTTCATGTTCCGGTAGGAGCCCTGCAGCCGGTACGGGGGCTCGGTGCGGGCGGCGTCCGACTGGGCGGCGGAGGCGATGTAGGCCTGGTTGTTGGCCAGGACGACCTCCTGGACGCGGACGATCTTGGCCAGCACGCTGAGGATCTGGTCCAGCTCCGGCTTGGTGTAGGGGTGAGCGAGCTGGTCGGGCTGGACGGTCGTGTCGCCCTTCGCCAGGCGCACCAGCAGCTCCACGTCAGACCGGTCGCCTCCGGACAGCGGCGCGAGCACGGGGTTGGAGGTGAGCGCGTTGTCCACGTAGCTCAGCGCGAACAGCTCGCCCCTGCCCGACAACACGTCGCCCAGGTTCCACACGTCGGCCCGGTTGGCCAGCATGTCGGGGATGCGGAACCGCGTGCCCGACTCGGTGTACGGGTTGCCCGCCATGCACACCGCGAACCGCTTCCCGCGCAGGTCGTACGTTCGTGTGCGGCCGTTCCAGACGCCCTCGATGCGGCGCTGGGCGTCGCACAGGGAGATGAACTTCTGCAGCAGCTCCGGCGAGGTGTGCTGGATGTCGTCCAGGTAGAGCAGCGTGTTGTTGCCGGTCTCCAGCGCGAACGAGATCTTCTCCACCTCCTGCCTGGCCGTCGCGTCGGGCGCGTCCGCCGGGTCCAGCGAGGTCACCTCGTGTCCCAGGGCCGGGCCGTTCACCTTGACGAAGACCAGTCCGAGGCGGCTGGCCACGTACTCCATCAAGGTCGTCTTGCCGTAGCCGGGCGGGGAGATGAGCAGGAGCAGGCCCATCTGGTCGGTGCGCTTGCCCGCGCCCGCCGCGCCGAGCTGCTTGGCCAGGTTGTCGCCGATCAGCGGCAGGTACACCTCGTCGAGCAGCCTGTTGCGGACGAAGGCGCTCATGACCTTCGGCTTGTACTCCTCCAGCCGCAACCGCCTGCGCTCCGCCTCGACCAGCTCGCCCCTGCGCCGCTGGTAGGCCCGGAACGCCGGGACGCGTTCGTGCGCGAAGTGACGGGTCCTGGTGAGCAGCTCGTCCAGGCGGATCTCCAGCTTGCGGTCCTGGATGCGGGGGTGGGCGCCCAGGAGGCCGTTCACGGTCTCGGTGGTGGTGGCGCTGGAGTCGTGGCGGGGCAGGTCGCACAGCATGACCGCGATCGCCTCGGCCGCCTCCGGGCCCTGGTGGTAGGCGGTCATCCAGGCGGTGGCCAGCTGAAGGCGCTCGGGGAGGGGCAGCGCCTTGAGGTCGTCCTCGAACGCGCGCATCTTCGTGGAGCCGAGGGCGTTTCTGAAGCCGTCCAGGACGTCGCGGGCCGCCTTGCCGGTGACGAAACCGGCGGGGGCGGTGCCCAGCTCCTCGACCAGGTACTCGCCCGCCAGACTCCACGTCGTGTCCAGCGACAGCTCCGCCCCGAACTGCGCGATCAAGGCGCCCAGCTCGTCGGCCAGGGAGCCCAGGGCGGGGGTGAGGCCGAAGACCGTGCGGGCGCGGACGAGTGACACGGCCCGGGTGGTCAATGTTTTACGTGAAACCTCCTCCACGCCGAACGCCCAGAAGAGCTGCGCCGCGGCCCGGACCGCGGCCGGATAACGCAGCAGGCCGGCGCCTTCCCGCAGCCGCACCAGCGTGTCCAGGATGGCCGTGGCGTCGTGGTCGTGGACCCCGCGCTCGTAGCCCTCGTCATAGCGGGACGAGGCCGCCTGGCGTACCAGGTCATCGAGCGCGGTCCCAGGAGCGGCCGAGTCCAGGAGGGAGGCGGCCAGGTATTCGCCGCGATAGACCTCGGCGGTCTCCGAGACCAGCAGCTGCTCCCAGAAGGGCTGGGTATCGGCGAACGAGGCGGGCACGGGGGAGCGGTAGTCGGTGCCGGTGATGGCGAAGGACATCGTGCGGTCGTGCGGCACCAGGGTCAGGTCGATCGGCTGGGTGTTGACGGCGAACCGGTGATGGCCCAGCCGGAGCGTCTCGCCCCCGTCGGAGAACAGGTCCAGCCGGTCCCGCAGCGACCGACCGGCCTCCTGCTGGGCCGCCATGACGCGTCCGTCCAGCTCTTCTGCCCGTACGGCGTCCCCGAGCCCCCGCAGCTCGCCGGCCGCGGAGCGGACCTTGGCCACCATCGGGTCGGTCGCGAAGTAGGTGTTGACCTCGTCCAGGGACGACAGCGTGGCCAGCCGGCGGGTGATGCCGCCCAGGATGCGCCCGGCCGAGGAGAAGACGCGGTCGGCGCGGCGGGCCAGGTCGTCGAGCTGGGTCTGCTTGCGGCCGGAGAAGGCCTCGTAGACCTCGTCCCGCTTGGCCGCGAGCCGCGTGGCGAAGTCGTCGAACTCGCCGAAGCGGGACTCCAGGTTCTCGACCTGGAGCATCAGCCGTCCGAGCTGTTCGTCGCACTTGTCCGGCGAGTCCGCCATGGCCAGCGCGCCCGTGACGGCCTGCCCGAGCAGGGCGAACTCGGCGGCGAACGCGGCCCGGCCCTCCGAGCCCAGCAGCTCGCGCCGCCGCCCGTCCAGGATGGCCCTGGCCCGGTTCACGCCTCCTAGGACCTCGGCGATGCGGCCGAGGATCGAGGTGCGTACGGTGGCGTCGCCGATGTCCAGCGACCCGACGACCTCCGTGACCACCTCCAGGCCCTCGGCCTGCTCCGCCAGCCGGTCGGCCACGGGCCCGGCCCCGGCCACGGTGGCGATCGCGGCGGCCTCGGAGGCGAGGCCCTCGACGGCCGCGTGGTAGGCGGTGAACGCGTCCTGCCCGGAGAGGAACGCGACGGCCCGCTCCCCGGCCGAGCCCACCGACTCCACCACCGAGGCGGACAGCGCGTCCAGGGCGTTCAGATCGATGTAGCGGACCTCGCGCAACGTCACCAGGCGACCCTGGGCGCGGCGCAGCGTGGCCAGGAGGGTGACCCAGGCGTCGGCGGTGACGGGGTCCTCCGCCGTGGAACGGCGTACGAGCTGGGCGGTCTCCTCCGTCGCCGCGGCCAGGGTCCTGTCGGCCTGGCGGGTGAGCTGCTCGACGTTCTCGTACTCGTCGAGGACCTGCTCGGCGGTGGCGCGCACGTCGGTGAGCGGCGTGAGCAGGCCGTGCTCGCCGAGCCAGTGGTAGGAGTCGAACGTCCGCGTGCAGGCGGCGATCAGGCCCTCGAAGGTGCCCGCGGAAGGCGCCATCTCCGCCACCATCCGCGCGACGGACAGGCACTCGGAGATGCCGCGGACGAGGTCGGCGTTGCCGATGCGTTCGAGCGGCCCGGTCCCGGCGGGCTGGGCGGCGGCGTAGGTGTCCGAGACGTACGGCGTCTGCCACACCTGCATCGGGTGCACCCGGGTCGGCTCCTCGGAGGTGGCGCGGAAGACCACCATCGTGCCGTCGTCGAACAACGAGTACCCGTGGCAGACGATGGGGTTGGCCACCTCCTTCCTGATCACGTTGTACGGCAGCAACAACGAGCGCCCGTCGCCCCTGGCGTGGAAGACGTACAGGACGTCCTCGCCGTTGGGCGAGCGCACCACCCGCTCGAACTCCAGGTCGCTCACGTCGGTGTCGAACGTCTTGCTGATCCCGGTCGCCAGGTAGTAGCCGCCGGGGAAGATCAGCCCCTGGTCCTCGGGCAGCCGCTGACAGGCCTGGCCGATGCCGTCCAGCCGGACGACGGCCTTGGTGCGGGTGTTGAAGACCAGGTGCCGCCAGCCCGTCTCCTTGTACGGCCTGATCCGCATGAGGATGAGCGGCCCCACGCGGGCGTACTCGACGTCGGCGTCCGCCAGGCTCTGCAGCGGCTCGGCCACGGGCTCGGCGTAGATGCCGGCCCCGCTCTCCGTGTTGTCCTCGATCTTGATGGTGAGGTCGCCGCCGACGGTCTCGACGAACACCTCGCCGGCGATGGAGATGTGCGGGTGGCGGCCGAGGACGTGGTCGTCGCGGGTGGTGGGCGTCCATTCGAAGTCATGGGACGGGGGGAACGTGTGATCCCGCTCCCCCCTGTTGTCCTGATATTTCGGGACCCCGCCGTTGCTGACCACCCAGCGCAACACCCGCGTGTCCCCCGGACCCGTCTGGAACACGGCCAGCAGCTTGCCCTCGACCCGCCGGAGCTGCTGAAGCCTGGTCTCCTTGTAGTACCGGTACAGCTCGGCGAAGTCCTTCGTGAACGCCGGGTCCGCCAGCGTCTCCAGCTTGTCGGCGTCGAACCTGAAGGCGTCGCCGTCCCTGGAGAACCGGTGCACCGCGAACACGTCCGCCACCGTCGTCTCCGGCTTGAGCCCGATGAAGACGTTGTAGCCGAACAACATCACATCACCCAGGGAGACGATGTCCCTGGGGACGCAGTTGTTCTCCGTACGGATCCGCTCCGTCCCCAGCAGGCGCAGCTCCGCCCCGCCGAAGACGCGCAGCCGCTCCTGGTTGACCGCCGCGGCGGCCGCCGCGAGGGCCTTGGCCTGGGCCTGGAGGCGGTTCCTGAGAACCTCGTACGTGCCCGCCTCCAGCTCGGCCGCCACAGGGCTCACTTCGCGCCGGCCAGCGCGGCCACCGGCGAGTCGGCCACGCCGAGTCTGCGGGCCGCCTCCAGCAGCTCACCGAGCGCCGACGACTGCGGGCCGCCGTCCTGGATGAGCCGCATGAGCAGGGCGGAGACCGTCAGGTTCTTGAGGTCCTCGGTGCTGACGCCGCCGACCACGTTCGCCAGGTCGGCCGCCAGGCTCGCCGTGCCGTTGAGGTACGGCGACACGATCGCCCCGGCCACCGCCGAGTGGTCCACGAAGCCGTCCACCACCTTGCCCGCGGTGATGGAGCCGACCACCCTGTCGAAGAACATCGTGTCGCCGCCGACGATGTCGATGTTGGCCTTGGCCAGCCCGGCGGCCAGCACGCTCGCCTGCGACTCGGCCACCTGCCTGGAGACGTCGATGTGCTTGAGGCGGATCTCCTTGTCGGCCTCCAGGCGCAGGCGGTACTCCTCGTGCCCCCTGCTGGCGTCGTCCAGCGCCGCCATCGCGGCCGCCTTCAGCGTGAGGCCCTCGGCCTCGGCCTTGAGCTTCTCGCCCACCGTGGCGGCCCCGGCCAGCGCCATCGCCGTCTCGCCCTCGGCCTGCGCCTTGAGCCGGTCGCCCTCGACCAGCGCCATGGCCTTGGCGCCGCCGGCCTCGGCGGCCAGCCGCTCCTTCAGCACCATCGCCTCCGCGCGGCCGATCTTCTCGATCGCCTCGGCGTCGCGCTCCCTGACCTGGACCTGCGCCAGCCCGGCCGCGGCCGTCTCGGCCTGGATGCCCTCGGCCAGCCGGATCTTGGCCCGGGCGTCCAGCTCGGCGGCCTGCTGCCTGGACTCGGCCAGCACGACCTCCTCGCGGGCCTTGAACTTGGAGGCGGTCTCCGCGGCCTCGGCCGCCTTGATGTCCTTGACCAGGTTCTCCTGGGCCTCGGCCTCCGCGGCGATGATCACCTGCTGGCGGGTGCGCTCGGCCTCCTCGACCACGCGCAGCCGCTTGATCGACTCCTCCTGCTCGGCCACGGTCTTGTCGACCGCGATGCGCTCCCTGATGACCTCGGCGATCGAGCGCTTCTCGGTCTCGACCTCCTTGTCCTTCGCGATGCGCGACAGCTCGGTCTCCCGTTCGCGCGAGATGACCTCCAGCATGCGGTCCTTCTCGATCCGCTCGGTCTCGATGGCGATCACGCGCTCGCGGTTCTTCTCGGCGACGGCGATCTCCCGGGCCCGGTTCTCGTTCTGCACGCCGAGCGCCTCGTCGGTCTTCATGTGCGCGGCCTGGGCGCGCAGCCGCTCCTCGGCCTGCACGCGGGCGACCTCCGCCTCCTCGCGGGCCTTGACCGTCTCGATCTCGCGGCGCTGCTTGAGCTCGGCGTCGGCCTGGCGGCGCTCCAGTTCGAGGATGGCCTCGCGGGCGTCCACGTTCTGGCGGGTGATCTCCTTCTCCTCGCTGCGCTGGAACTCGTTCGTGCGGACGTGCTCGATCGCCGTCAGCTCGGTGATCTTGCGGATGCCCTGCGCGTCGAGGATGTTGCTCTTGTCGAGCTGCCCCAGAGCGGTCTGCTCCAGGTAGTCGATGGCGGCGTCCTCCAGGCTGTAACCGTTCAGGTCGGTGCCGATCAGCCGGATGATCTCGTCGCGGAACTCGTCGCGCTTGGTGTAGAGGTCGACGAAGTCGAGATGCTTGCCCGCGGTCTTGAGCGCCTCGGAGAACTTGGCGTTGAACAGTACCTGCAACGTCGTCTCGTCGCTGGCCCGCGCGGTGCCGATGGCCTGGGCGACCTTGATGACGTCCTCGGCGGTCTTGTTGACGCGGACGAAGAACGTGATCTTGATGTCGGCCCTGATGTTGTCCCGGCAGATCAGGCCCTCACGGCCGGTCCGCTCGATCTCGATGGTCTTGACCGAGATGTCCATGATCTCAGCCTTGTGGACGACGGGCATGACCACGGCGCCGGTGAACGTGACGTCAACCCTGTTGACCTTCGAGATGATGAGCGCCTTGCCCTGCTCGACCTTGCGGAAAAGGCGGCCGATGGCGAACAGCAGGCCGATCACGACAATCAGGATGACGGCGAGGAATACGCCGAACCCGGTGGAGATGACGTCCATCAGTGCTCACTTTCGTACGGCATGACCCAGAAGAATTCGCCGTCTTTGTCGTATTCGAAGATGAGTGCGTTGTCGCCGCGGGCGAGACGGTCCTGACCGGTCGTGCGTACCTGTACGACCGCGGACGAGCCGTCGGCGGAGGTGACCTCGGCCTGGCCGAAGTCAGGGGTGGCCGTGCCCGTGCGGATCACGCACATCTGGCCGACGAACTCGCCGCGCGAGCGCTGGTCCCCGTCGGGGAACAGCCTGCGCAACGGGGCCATCAGGCCCCGCGTGGCGAGCCAGGCGCCGGCCAGGGCGGCGAAGGGGACGGCGATCAGCAGGCCGCCACTGGCTATCACGCCGCCGATCAGGCTGAGCAGCCAGGCCAGCGCGATGAGCAGCGACAGCGCGACCCCGGCGGGAACTCCCCCGAGTCCCAGCCACGCGGCGTCGTCCTCCAGCTCGAACAGACCGGTGATGACGGCCAGCCAATAGCCGGCGACCACCACGAGAAGAAAGGTGAAAACAACAGTCGGAAAGCTCAGTGCGATGTCTAAGAAGTCGGTCATTCCGCCTCGGTGTACCCCGTGCCCCCTGCGCGTCCTATCGGACTATATACAGATAAAGCGCGACTAAAGAGAAAAGTTCCCGAACCGGCATGTCGCTTGACCTCAACCACGCTTGAGGTAGCAGGCTCGGACCCATGACGGAACTGATGAGAGCGGCGGCGTTCACCGAGCCCGGTGGCCCCGAAGTGCTGAAGGTGATGGAACTGCCCGCGCCCCAGGCCGGTCCTGGACAGGTGCGGGTACGCGTGCGCGCGGCCGGCGTGCAGCCGTTCGACACGGCCGTACGGGCGGGATGGTTGCCGCCGTACATCGAGGAGGCGTCCTACCCGCGCATCCCGGGCAACGAGTTCGCCGGCGTGGTGGACCAGGTGGGCACGGGCGTGAGCGGGGTGGCCGTGGGCGACGAGGTGCTCGGGTTCTCCAAGCTGTTCTCCTATGCCGAGTACGTGGTGGTGCCGGGCACCGACGTGGCCCCCAAGCCCGCGGGCGTGCCATGGGAGGTGGCCGGCGGGCTGACCGCGGGCGTGCAGACGGCCGAGCTGGCCATCGACGGCCTGGGCCTGGCCGCTGGCGAGACGCTGCTGGTCCACGGCGCGGCCGGATCGGTGGGCACGGCGGCCGTGCAGATCGCCAGGCGGCGCGGGGCCACCGTGATCGGCACCGCCCGCGAGGTCAACCACGACTACCTGCGTGCTCTCGGGGCCGTCCCGGTCGTGTACGGGGACGGTCTGGCCGACCGGGTACGCGCCCTGGCGCCCGGCGGCGTGGACGCGGCCCTGGACGGCGCCGGCGGCCATGCCCTGGAGGTCTCGATCGAACTGGTCGAGAACCCCGGGCGCGTCGTCACGCTGGTCGAGCACGCCAAGGCGGCCGGGCTGGGCGTCCAGGTGGTCCAGGGGGAGCGCACGGCCGAGCGGCTCGGGCGCTACGCCAGGCTCTGCGCGGAGGGGGAGTTCGCCTTCGCGATACGCAGGGCGTACCGGCTGGAGGAGGCCGCGGACGCGCACCGGGAGATGGAGGCAGGCCACGGCCAGGGCAAGATCGTCCTCACCATCTAGCCCGCACGGCCTCCGCGACCCGTACCTGGATCTCGCTGAGCCCGACGGCGCCGGCCTTGACGTCCCACAGGCAGTTCTGCAACACGCGGCCGAGCGTCCAGCCGGCCGCCCTGCGCGGGTCGAGGCCGAGCCCGTCCACCATGAGGTCGAAGCGCCGCAGCACCGCCCGCGGCACGTCGCCGCTCGTGACCACCTCGTCCCACCGGTTGTGCAGCGCGGGCAGCAGGTCGAACCCCGGGTCGCCGGCCAGCGGCTTGGGGTCGATGGCCAGCCACGGCTCCCGGTCGGCGGCCAGCACGTTGTCGTAGTGCAGGTCCCAGTGCAGCAGCCGGTCGCCGGGTTCGGGGACGAGTTCGGCGACCGCCGCGGCGCACCACCGCAGCCAGTAGCGGTCCCGTTCCATCAGGTACACCCTCTCCAGGGCGCCCTCCACGTCCTCCAGCATGGCCTGAGCGATGTCGCCCAGCCGGCGCACCCCCTCAGGGGCGGGATGCGCCACCAGGCCGCGCAGCAGGCCGGTCAGGACCTCCAGGGCCTTCATGACGTCGGGCACACCGGCCAGGGACCGGCCGGCCTCCAGCCGTTCGAGCAACATGGTGCCGGTCTCGGGGTCCGCGTCGAGCAGCCGCACGCAGCCGTCACCCGCCCAGGTGCGCAGCGCCAAGGCCTCGTCGGCGGTCTCCTCGTTGACGGGCTGGAGCTTGAGCGCGCCCCTGGTGCCGTCGGCCCGGAGCACGGGCAGCACGAGGGCGCACACCCCGTGCCCCGGCTCGCCGTCGGGGCGCAGGTCCCACTCGTCGAAATAGCGCTCGGCCAGCGCGGGCAGCCCCTCGGCCCACGCGCGCCCCGCCTCGCCGTCGTAATGCACGAGCGACTCGGTCAACGCCTCGGGAATCTTGATCCGCATGGCCCCAGTCTGCCAAGGGCCCCAGGTCTAGGGCTTCCTCTTATACGCACCCTGAGGCGCTCCCGGGAAGGGCCGTGCCTACGCTGACGCCCTCATGGGATGGAGGGGATGGCCATGACGACGATCGTGTTCATCCACGGGCGCGGCCAGGAGGGCATGGACCCGAAGGTGCTGCTGCAGGAGTGGCGCACCGCGCTGGCCGCCGGGCTCGGCACCCCGCTGGACACGCGGAGCGTGCTGCCCTACTACGGCAACGTCCTGCACAAGGTCACCGCAGAGGTGGCCAAGCGCGCCGACGTGCTGGAACCCCTGCCCGCCGCCGCGAGCGAGGAGGTGCCCTTCCACCCCTTCCTTCCCCAGGACGTCGGTGAGATCGAGCGCGGGCTCCTCGCGGACATGGCCCTGACCGCGGGCGCGCCGCCGGCGGTGATGATGGGCATCGAGGACGTCCTGTCGTGGGCGCTGGCGCGGCGCATGCTCGCCTGGGTCTCCCAGCACACGAGCGTGGACAAGGAGATCATCAAGATCTTCCTCCAGGACGTCGCCGTGTACCTCAGCCACGGCCGCCAGCCGGTGCTCAACGAGGTACGCCGCTTCCTGCCCGCCTCGGGCGCCCTCGTGCTGGTCTCGCACAGCCTGGGGACGGTCGTGGCCAGGGATCTGCTGGTGGACGAGTCGGTACGGCGGCGGGTCGCGTTCTGGGTGACGGCCGGCTCGCCGCTCGGGATGCCCACGATCCAGCGCAACCTGCTGGCCAAGGGGACGAAACATCCGGGTGTGCGGTGGCTGACCACGTACGACGTGAACGACGTCGTCGCGCTCGGCCACCCGCTGGCCACCACGTGGGGCACCCCGCTGAGTCAGGTCGAGGTGGAGAACCGCGACTCCCCGCACGCCATCGACCACTACCTGCGCCACCGCACGGTGGCGGCGCCGATCGGCATCGCCTGTCGCTGACGGCTTCCTGGACGAGGACACGTGAACGTGCCCGACTGAGTACACTCGGGCACGTTCAACGGCCGAGATCTGTACGGCGAGGCTCTTGGCCATGGGCGGCGGCCCTCGGCCCCGTCCCTGTTGGAGTCACGTGAGCAGCGGGCTTGTCGACGCGCCCCCTTCCCAGCCGGGCGCGCCGCCGCGGCGACCTCGCCGTCCCTGGCTGCGCTGGGTGATCGCGGCCGTGGTGGCCGTGGTCCTCCTGGCCGCCGGTGTGACGGTCGGTGTGATCGTCAAGCTGACCGGCAACGTCAAGCACATCGACGTCACCGCCGAGGACCTGGGCGCCACCCGCCCGCCGAAGGTCGCGGGCACCGCGATGAACGTCCTGGTCGTCGGCTCCGACCAGCGCGACGGCAAGAACGCCAAGTACGGCCGGGTCGCGGGCGAGCGCACCGACACGATCATGCTGGTGCACGTGTCGTCCCAGCGCGACGGCGCGATGGTCGTCAGCTTCCCGCGCGACTCGCTCGTCCAGCTTCCCGCCTGCCGGGCCACCACCGGCTTCCCCGGGCAGCACGCGCACCTCGGCATGATCAACGAGTCGTTCAACTCCGGCGGCATCGGCTGCACGTGGAAGACGGTCGAGTCGCTCACCCACGTGCGCATCGACCACTTCGTGAAGGTCGACTTCACCGGCTTCAAGGGCATCGTGAACGCCGTCGGCGGCGTCGAGGTCTGCCTGTCCGAGCCGGTCAACGACAAGAAGGCCCTCCTGCACCTGCCCGCGGGCAAGCAGACGCTCAACGGCGAGCAGGCGCTCGGCTACGTACGCGCCCGCTACAGCCTCGGCGACGGCTCCGACATCGGGCGCATCCAGCGGCAGCAGATGTTCATCGCCTCGATGGCCAAGAAGGCGATGAGCGGCGAGACGCTCACCGACCCCGCCAAGTTGTTCGCCATCCTCGACGCGGGCACCCAGGCCGTCACCACCGACCGCGGCCTGTCCGTCGGCGTCATGAAGGACCTGGCGACCAGCCTTCAGGGGCTCGACGCCGGCAAGATCCACTTCATCACCACCCCGTGGCACTACTCGCTCACCCAGCCGGGCCGGGTCGAGTGGGTGGAGCCGCAGGCGGGACGGCTCTTCCAGATCGTGGCCAAGGACCAGAGCGTCGACGGCGTCAAGGGCGGCCAGGCCAAGGTGGGCCGCTCGAAGATCCAGATCGAGCTGCGCAACGGCACCTGGCGCTCGGGGCTGGCCACCGAGGTGGCCGCCTACCTGGAGCAGCGCGGCTACCACATCGCCAAGATCGGCGACACCGAACGCAAGCCGCAGGCGAGGACCACGCTCTTCTACGGCCCGAACGGCGAGACCCGCGTGCCCACGCTTACCAACGACCTCCAGAAGGCCGCTACGCGTGCGGTGCCCGCCGCCCAGACCAACCGGCTGATCCTGGTCGTCGGGGACGACTGGAAGGGCCTCAAGCCTCTGCGGACGGACGACACCGAGGCGATCAAGGGCTTCGACGCCACGCACGACTCGTGCGCCGCCTGATCTGAGGGACGCCGCCTGATCTCGTGCGCCGTCTGATCGGAGGGACGCCGCCCGATCAGAGAGACTCGGACAGGCCGCCGCCGTCGATGGCGGTGAACCCGGCGTCCTCGATGAGCGGCACCACGGCCTTCTTGGCGCCGTCGTCGTCGCCCCAGTAGGGCATGTCGGCCCGCGCTCCGCCCCGCTGGCCCACGGTGCCCAGCTCCAGCAGCTCGTTGGGGTATTTGGTGTTGAACGTGCGTACCAGGCGCACCTCGGCGCCGAGCACGTGCTGCTGGTACTGCGGACTGGTCAGCCCGTCAGGCACCGCCACCACCACGGCCGCGCCGTCACGCTCGCCGATCGGGTTGCTGGGATCCACGACGATCTTGCCCGCGAGCGCCACGCCGAGCTCCGCCACGACCGCAGGGAACGCCTCCCACCCGACCGCCATGATGACGACCTCGCCGAACCGCATGGCCTCGATCGGCGACCCGCCACGGGCGTGGCCGTCGGCGGCTCTCGCCGCGGCGGCCGCCGCACGGGCGGGGTCGGCGTCGCTGAAGAACACGTCGTGGCCCGCCACCGCGAGCAGGCGGCCGAGCGGCGAGCCCAGCCTTCCGGAACCCACGATTCCTACGCGCATGTCTTGATCTCCTCGTCACCGGGGATCTTGCCCAGCCCCGCCGGTGACATTCCTCACAGGAGAGACCTTTGCCGCGACGGTGCCACGCGATGGATCACGGTCGGATGGTACGCCGAACCGTGCCTCTCGCCCAGGATGCCTCTTCGGGCAGAGGTGCGCATCGTCTTTCTTGACGTGCCGACCGCCTGGAACTCCTGGCGCCCGATCAGGCGCCGGAGACCAGGCGGGCGAAGAACGTCACCGTGGAACCCGCGAGCCGGCGCGTGTCAACGCCCGCGCTCGGACTCCTGGTCAGATGGCGCGGGCGGATGAATCTCCTCGCTGCCCGCGTCAGTGCCGAGCTCCTCGCGAAGCCGGTCGTAGTCGATACTGTGGTTGGTGTACTTCAGCTGGCGAGCGACCTTCGTCTGCTTCGCCTTGGCTCTTCCTCGGCCCATGGCTACTCCCTAGTCCCCGCTGTCATGCTATCCAACAACGTTACGACTTGAAGAATTATGCAACCGCACTGGATTAGTCTGGCCAATATGCACGTGGAGGTCTACCAGGCCAAGGCCGACTTCTTCCGAACTCTCGGCCACCCCGCTCGCATCCGAGTGTTGGAGCTACTCCAGGAAGGGCCGCTTCCCGTCAGGGAACTTCTGGCCCAGATCGACATCGAGGCTTCGAGCCTCTCCCAGCAGCTCGCCGTCCTGCGCAGAGCGGGGATCGTGAGCGCCATCCGGGAGGGCAGCACCGTGGTGTACACGCTGGCCACGCCGGAGCTGGCCGACCTGCTGGGCGCCGCCCGGCGCATCCTTACCGACATGCTGGCCGACCAGGGTGAACTGCTCGCGGAGCTGCGGGCCGAGGTCACTTAGCGAGTGCCCGCCGCACGTGCTTGGGGTACCAGACGGTGAAGGCGGCGGGCAGGACGAACGAGAGCACCTTGACGGTGATGACGAGCGTGGTCGCGTGGGGCGCGGCGGCGAGCACGAAGGCCAGGGAGATCGCGGCGGCGGTGAAGGCCACCGCCCACACCGTGGTGATGATCGCGTTGACGCGGTAGAACTCCGGGGTCTCCCAGACCTCCTTGGGCGCCATCGTGCGCGCGATCCCGAGCGTGAACGGCTTGCGGATGGCCAGCGAACCCCAGGCCGTGCCGGCCAGCCAGACGTTGACGAGCGCGGGGCCGTACGGGGTGAGCGGCGAGTCGGGGGCGAGCAGCGACACCGCCGTGAGCAGCGCGAAGAAGGTCACCGCGCTGGTCTCGATCACCATCATGTCCCAGGACTTGCCGGACCTGCGGTCGAGGGCCACGAGAGCGAGGGCGATGACGAGGCCGGTGATCGCGCCCCAGCGCCACTCGTCGCTGGTCGCGACGAAGGCGTAGGCGATCCAGGGGAGGAAACCGAGCAGGCCGGGCATGGGGGTGACTCCTTCGACATTCCTACGATGACATGTCGACGGTAGAACCTCCTGTCGAGATATGTCAATATAGGAATATGAGCCTTCGACACGCCGTGCTTGGACTGCTTTCCGAGGGGCCCGCGAGCGGATACGACCTGCTGAAGCTGTTCGACGTCTCGCTCGCCAACGTGTGGCCGGCCACGCAGAGCCAGCTTTACACCGAGCTGGGCAAGCTGGCCGAGGCGGGCCTGGTGGACGTGGTGGCGGAGGGCCCGCGGGGCCGCAAGGAATACGCGGTCACCGAGGCGGGCCTGGCCGAGCTGCGGCGCTGGATCACCGAGGTCGAGCCGACGAGGGTGGCCCGCAGCGACATGTTGCTGCGGGTGTTCTTCCTGGCCGAGATCTCGCCCGAGCAGGCCCGCGGCTACCTGCGGGAGCAGGCCGAGCTGGCAGGCAAGCAACTGGAGCGCATGGAGGGCATGCGCGAGTTCGTGGAGGCAGGCCAGGACAACCTGTCGGTGTACGGTCGCCTCGCCCTCGAATACGGCCTGCGTCTGGCCAAGGGGCAACGGGAGTGGGCCGAATGGGCCGAAAGCCAGATCCGTTAGGCTTCCGGCCATGGTCTCCGAGCTGTTCGATCCCAAGGCGTGGCAGGCGGTCGAGGGATTCGACTTCACCGACATCACCTACCACCGTGCAGTGGATCAGGGCACCGTGCGCATCGCGTTCAACCGGCCGGAGGTCCGCAACGCCTTCCGGCCGCAGACCGTGGACGAGCTCTACCGCGCGTTCGACCATGCCAGGCAGAGCACCGACGTCGGCTGCGTGCTGCTGACCGGCAACGGCCCCTCGCCCAAGGACGGCGGGTGGGCCTTCTGCTCCGGCGGCGACCAGCGCATCAGGGGCAAGGACGGCTACCAGTACGCCGACGGCACCCCCTCGACCGGGCGCCTGCACATCCTGGAGGTGCAGCGGCTGATCCGGTTCATGCCCAAGATCGTGATCTGCGTGGTTCCCGGCTGGGCGGCGGGCGGCGGGCACAGCCTGCACGTCGTGGCCGACCTCACCTTGGCCAGCGCCGAGCACGCCCGGTTCAAGCAGACCGACGCCGACGTGGCCAGCTTCGACGGGGGGTTCGGGTCGGCGTACCTGGCGCGGCAGGTCGGGCAGAAGTTCGCCAGGGAGATCTTCTTCCTCGGTGAGACCTACACGGCGGCCGACGCCCATCGCATGGGCATGGTCAACGCCGTGGTGCCGCACGAGGAGCTGGAGACGACGGCTCTCGAGTGGGCCCGCAAGGTCAACGGCAAATCGCCCACCGCGCAGCGGATGCTCAAGTTCGCCTTCAACGCCGTCGACGACGGGCTGGTGGGGCAGCAGGTGTTCGCGGGCGAGGCGACGCGGCTGGCGTACATGACGGACGAGGCGGCCGAGGGGCGCGACTCGTTCCTGGACAAGCGCGAGCCCGACTGGTCGCCCTTCCCCTGGCACTTCTGACGCGCTCCAAGCTCAGTCGGGCAGGCTGACCCGCAGGGAGACCGTGCCGCGGAGGTCGAGCCAGGCCGTGCCGGGGCCGCGGACGAGCCTGAGCACGACCTCGTCGCAGCCCGGGCAGCGGGCCACCAGGCCGGGGTCCGGGCCGTAGACGCGCAGGGAGGCGACCGGGCCGGTCAGGCCGCAGCTCGCGCAGCGGCCGATCGCGGCGGTCACGTCCACGGCGAAGAGCTCGCCCAGCGGGCCCGCCAGCGCGTTGCCGTCCAGGTGTTCTGCGGTCATGTCAGCCTCCGGTGGGACCGAAACGTTCGGTTCTGATGCGTTCGGGGGCGTGCCCGAGGGCGAGCAGCAGGTCGGCCGCCGCCTCCACGAATCCGGTCGGCCCGCACACGTAGCAGTCGGGCTCCGAGGCGGCCGGCCAGCCGCCCTCGGCCAGGTCGTCCAGCATGATCCGGCCCGCCGGGCGGGACAGGCCCTCCGGCACCGACCTGGTGTAGAGGTAGGTGATGTCGAGGCCGGGGTCCGGGCGGCGCAGCTCGTCGGCGTAGTAGCCGCGTTCGGGCGCGCGCAGGGAGTACAGCAGGCGGAACGGCGCGGGGCTGCCCGCCTGCCTGCGCGCCCTGATCATGGCCATCAGCGGCACGATCCCCGACCCGCCGCCGACCAGCAGCACCGGCGTCACGCTCGCGGGCCGCCAGACGAACCAGCCGCCCACCGGGCCCCGGATCTCGACCTGGTCGCCGGCCTGGATCTCCTCCGTCAGGTACGGCGACACCTCCCCGTCCGGCACGATCTCCACGGTCAGCTCGACGAGATCCCCGTCGGCGGGCGCGGCCAGCGAGTAGCTGCGTTGCGCCGTGTAGCCGTCCTCGGCCGTCAGCCGCACGTCCACGTGCTGGCCCGCCAGATGCCCCGGCCAGCCGGGCACCAGGAAGCGCAGCGTGCGCGCGCCGGCGCTCTCGGCGGTGCCGCCGACCAGCTCGGCCCGCCGCCAGACCAGGCGGGGCACCCTAGTCGCCCTCGTAGCGCTGCTCGCGCCACGGGTCGCCGTAGTTGTGGTATCCGGCGGTCTCCCAGAAGCCGGGCCAGTCCTCGTTCAGCAGCCGGATGCCGCGTACCCACTTGGCCGACTTCCAGAAGTACAGGTGCGGGACGATCAGCCGGGCCGGGCCGCCGTGCCGGGGCTCCAGGTCCTCGCCGTCGAAGCGGTGCACGATCCACGCCTTGCCGTCGAGCAGGTCCTCCAGCGGCAGGTTCGTGGTGTAGCCGCCGTAGGAGTAGACCAGCGCGTACTCGGCCGCCGTCTCCACGTTCTCGAAGAGCACGTCCAGGGAGACGCCCTCCCAGGCGGTGTCCAGCTTCGACCACTTGGTGACGCAGTGGATGTCCACCGTGGGCGTCTGGCGGGGCAGCGCCATGAGCTCCTCCCACGACCACCGATGCGTCTGCTCCGCCTCGGTGTCGATGGCGAACTCCCACCGGTCCAGCGGGACCCGCGGTGTCGGCCCCGCCGAGAGCACCGGGAAGTCGTCCACCAGGTATTGGCCCGGCGGCAGCCGGTCGCCCGCGTCTCTGCGTTTCCCCCGAAAACCGCGCGAAATGATGTTCACGTAGCCTCCCGAGGATCATTCCACCACGAACCCCCCGGCGACGGGCTCAGCGACCCGCCCGTGGGGTGACGAGGCCGGACTCGTAGGCGAAGACGACGAGCTGGGCGCGGTCGCGGGCACGCAGCTTGGTCATCGCCCGGCTGACGTGGGTCTTGGCGGTGGTCGGGCTGATCACCATGTGCGCGGCGATCTCGTCGTTGGACAGGCCGCGGGCCACCAGGGCTGTCACCTCGCGTTCGCGGTTGGTCAGCACGTCCAGGCCCCCGTGGTCCGGCTGGGGGCGGCGGGCGACGTACTCGCCGATCAGGCGGCGGGTGATCGCGGGCGACAGCAGGGCGTCGCCGCGGGCCGCCACCCTGACGCCCTGCAGCAGGTCGGCGGGCTCGGTGTCCTTGACCAGGAAGCCACCGGCGCCCGCCCTGAGCGCGTTGAAGACGTACTCGTCGAGGCCGTAGTTGGTCAGGATCACCACGTGTACGCCGCTCAGGCGCTCGTCCGAGGCGATGCGCCGGGTCGCCTCGATTCCGTCCATCACCGGCATCTGCACGTCGATGAGAGCCACGTCCGGGAGGTGTTGCAGGGCCAGGGCGAGGGCCTGCTCGCCGTTCGCGGCCTCGGCCACCACCTCGATGTCGTCCTCGGCCTCCAGCAGGGCGCGGAAACCGCCGCGGATGAGCGCCTGGTCGTCCACGAGCAGCACACGGATCACGATGACCTCCCCAGGGTCTCGCCCGACGGTTCACGCAGCGGGAGCGACGCGCGTACGGTGAAGCCGCCCTCCGTGCGGGGCTCGGCCCGCAGCCGGCCGCCGAGCGCCGTGACGCGCTCGCGCATGCCGAGCAGGCCCACCCCCGGCACGGGGGGCGCGTCCTGGCTGGCCTCGCCGTCGTCGTCCACCTGCACGACCAACTCCTCGCCGCCGTAGTCGATGCGCACGGTGGCGGCGGCCCCGCCCGCGTGCCTGGAGACGTTCGTGAGCGCCTCCTGGACGATCCGGTACGCGGCCCTGTCCACCTCGGCGGGCAACTCCCGGCGCGCGCCGGAGACCGTCACCGTGGCGGGCAGGCCGGTCGAGCGGGCCCGGTCCACGAGATCGTCGAGCCGGTCGAGCCCGCTGGCCCGCTGTTCGTCCGCCGAGCCGTCCGCAGCCTCGTCTTCGGCGCCGTCTTCTGCGCTGTTCTCCGGGGGGTCGTCCTCGCGCAGCACCTCCAGCGTCGCGCGCAGTTCGCGCATGGCGTCGGCGCCGGCCTCCTGGATGGCCAGCAGCGCGGCGGGCACCTCGTCGCCCCGCTTGCGCGCCAGATGCACGGCCACCCCCGCCTGCACCTTGATGACCGAGATGCTGTGGGTGAGCGAGTCGTGCAACTCCCTGGCGATCCGCAGCCGCTCCTCACCGGCGCGGCGGCGGGCGACCTCCTCGCGGGTGCGCTCTGCCTCCAGGGCGCGTTGTTCTGCCGCCTCCACGTACGCCTGCCGGTGCCTGGTCACCGTCCCCGTCACCCCGGCCGCCAGGAACCACCCAAGCAGCAGCGTCGTCTGCTGGACGACCACCTGCGAGTCGCTGCCGGCGGCGTCGGCCAGGTTCGCGGCCAGGCTGGCGCCCAGGAAGACGGCGCCGGCCAGGGCGGGCAGCAGCCGGTAACCGGCTCTGACCGCGCCGAAGACGGCCACGAGCACGGGGAAGGCGGCGGGCGGGCCCGGCTGGGCGTGTCCCGCGTACACGAGCATGCAGACCGTGCCGATCGCCAGCGTCACCAGCGGCGCGCGGCGCCAGACGACGAGTGCGGCCGAGCCGATCAGGACGGCCACGAGGTCGAGGGCGCCGGCGGCCGGGGTGGCGATCACGGTGAGCGACAACATGGCGGCCACCACGGCGGCCAAGCCGACGTCCATGGCGAAGGGGCGCCAGGTGTGCGCAGAGCTCATTCCTGCACATTAGAGCCTTGTCCGGACGCTTTCGTCAGCGCCAGGGCGGAGTTCGGCGCTACTACCGGCGATGTACGCCCGGCGATCCTGCATCCCAGGTCGTAGCGGCAGGAGTCTCCCCGCGCACGACGACCGGAGGGGGGTCCTGGCGGCACCATTCCGGTCATGGACACAATCCGCATCACGGTCGCGGGCGCCGCACAAGCCCGCACCGCACGGGGAGGCCGATCATGACCGCTCAGTCCCTTGCCGCCCGGCCAGCGCAGGCGCCGTGGACCGTGCAGGTGCTCAGGGCCGTGGTGGTCCTGCACGTCGTCGCGCTGCTGTTCCAGGCCGTGACGGCGGGCATGTTGCTGTCGTCGCCCGGCGGCCGCGGGCTGCACGCGGCCTCGGGGATGGCGCTGGCCGTCATCGGGCTCGCCCACCTGGTGGTCGCGATCCTGGTCTGGCGGCCGGGCGGCGGGTCCGCCAAGTTCATCGGGCCGGCCGCGGGGCTGCTGGTGTTGACGGTGGTGGCGGCGGTTCTCGGCATGGCGCATGTGAAGACCGTTCACCTGCCGCTCGGGGTGTTGTTGTTCGGCGGTGGCGTCATGCAGCTCACCAGAGTCATGGCGGTCACCAGAGTCATGGCGGTCACCAGAGTCATGGCGCGGCCGGGATCGGCATGACCCCGAGCAGGCGGGACGTGCTGCGGCTGCTCGGGGTCGGCGCGGTGGCGGCGGCCGGGGCGCAGGGGTGCTCGCTGATCGCCGGCACCCCGCAGCCGCAGCTCCTGACCAGCGCGGCGGCGCTGCCCAAGCCGTACGCGGTGCCGCTGCCGGTCCCCGAGGCGGCCAAGCCGGTCCGCAGCACGGGCGGGGTGGACTTCTACGAGCTGACCGAGCGGGCGGCCGAGGCGGAGATGCTGCCGGGGCTGCGCACCCCGATCTGGGGGTACGGCGGCACCTTCCCCGGCCCCACCATCCGCGCCCGCAGCGGCCGGCGCACGGTCGTGAAGCTGATCAACCAGCTCGGCGAGCCGACCGTGCTTCACCTGCACGGCGGGCACACCCCGCCCGAGTCGGACGGCTACCCGACGGACCTGGTGGCGCCGGGGGCGTCGCGCGAGTACGTGTTCCCGCTGGAGCAGCGGGCCGCCACGCTCTGGTACCACGACCACCGCATGGACTACACGGGGCCGCAGGTGTGGCGTGGACTGGCGGGGATGTTCCTGATCGGGGACGCGGAGGAGGCGGCGCTGCCGCTGCCCGCGGGGGAGCGCGACCTGCCGCTGCTGATCTGCGACCGCTCGTTCGCGGCCGACGGCACCATGTTGTATCCGGCGCTGGAGGGGCGGCCGGGGGTGCGGGAGGCGTACATGGGGGGTGTGCTCGGTGACGTGATCCTGGTGAACGGGGCGCCGTGGCCGGAGTTGCGGGTGGCCAGGGCGCGGTATCGGCTGCGGTTGTGCAACGCCTCGAACGCGCGGGCGTACGAACTGTCCACGGGTGGGGCGATGGTCCAGATCGGCAGCGATGGCGGGCTGCTGGCCGCGCCGCGGACCGTCAAGCAGGTCAGGCTGGCGCCGGGGGAGCGGGCCGACGTGGTCGTGGACTTCTCGGCGTACAAGGTGGGCCAGTACGTGGAGCTGCGGAACCTGGACGGGGAGGGCGCGCAGGCCAGGGTGATGCGGTTCGCGGTGGACAGGAACGAGGCCGATGACTCGGCCGTGCCGCCACGGTTGTCCACCGTGGAGGCGCTCGATCCCGGCAGGGCGACCGTGACGCGGGACTTCGAGTTCAGCAGCGGCAGCATGCACGGGGGCACGGGCTGGCTGATCAACGGCAGGCCGTTCGACGCCAAGCGGATGGAGGCCAGGCCCAAGCTCGGTGACATCGAGGTCTGGCGGCTGACCAGCGACAGGTCGCGTATCACCGTGC